>JBBSKF010000029.1:0-28038 GCA_038256525.1 Mycobacteriales bacterium
GCAGGTTGTGGATGGCCTTGATCGTCTCCCTCGGCAGTGGCACGTGCCCTCCTCTGGCCAGGGACACGGTACAAAGCCCGGAGCCAGAACGCCCGCGCGACGTTGGCATCGTCGTCGAACGCGACCGTCCCGTCTGTCGACCCCGGGCACGTCACTGCTGCCACAAGTGACGAACCGACCGGCTCGGCCTGTGGCGGACATCCCTCAGATCGGTGCCAGGCGGGGCACCACACGGGGCGAACGCATTACGGTGCCGCGTGGATGAACTGAGTCCGGTCGACGGAGGCGGTGGAGGTGTGGGGCAGGTTCGGACGCGACTGAGCGGCCCAGTGATCGGCTGTGCCGATGCTTGGGAGCTCGCAGAGTTCTATGCGGCGTTGCTGGGCTGGACCATCCTTGATCGCTCGGAACAGGATCCCGGCGGTTGGGCATTGGTGAAGTCGCCCGACGGTGAGCAGAAACTCGAGTTCCAACGCGAGGAGCCCTTCGTGCCGCCCGTGTGGCCGACCGTCGCGGGCCAGCAGCAGATGGGCATGCACCTGGACATCGCGGTCGACAACTTGGGCGCTGGGCCGGACCGACGCGCACGCTTCTTCGAACTGGTCGACCGCGCAGTCGCCTCCGGCGCGCAGGTTGCCGAGCACCAGCCACAAGAGGGCCGCGTCGTCGTCCTGCTCGATCCCGCTGGGCACCCGTTCTGCTTGTTCCCCGGGACGGAATGACCATCGAAACGGGACGGCTGCACGAACGAACGGTAGCGCTGGATACGCAGGTGACCACCGATTGCAACGCCACCTACTCGCTGGCGGATGACTGGCTTGCCAGTCGGATGATGTCAGCGACCACGGTGTCAGGCAGAGTGAGCGCCAGGTCCCAGGTCTCGTCGTCATGGCCGACGAGAACGCGGACGCTTCCGGCGGCTTCTCCTGCGCACCAGAAGGCCCGCCCGAGCGCGGTCGTCCCAACCTGTAGAGATTCCCGTTCGGCCCAACGCGCCTGATGTGCGGCGTCCAGACGTAACAAGTCCGCCGCCGCCGCGTGTATCCGCAACATGAACGGAACGCTGCTCAACACCAGCGCTTGGTCCAACTCGTCGTAGTCCACCGTGATGTCCACGGGCGCAAGGTAGTGCCGGTCGAACCCTGCGGTAACGCCGGCCGCCGCTGCCGCTGCCGAGGGCGGTAGCGGCCCATACCCTCAGGGTGTGAGCCGGCCGACGTACCCCGAGGTGGCCGCGACGCGGGGGGTGTTGCCGCCTGGCTATCAGCACCTGGACCGCAGTCGTGTCATCGGGCGCGGATGCCAGAGCTTCGAGCGCGCGGCTGATGCGCTGATGCGCTGGGAAGTGCAGCGGGGCGCTGGGCTCGCGGTGTGCGCCACCTCGGCGCGGGTGGCCGAGGGCGAGACAGTCACTGTCCGTCTCGGACTGGGCTGGCTGGCGATCAGCGCTTCGTGCGTCGTGGTCTACACCGTCCAAGAACCACGCCGCCGTGGTTTCGCTTACGGCACCCTCGCCGGTCACCCCGAGTGCGGCGAGGAGCTGTTCTTGGTCGAGCACTGCGAGGACGACATCGTCAGGCTGACCATCCGCGCCTTCTTCCGGCCAGCGCTGTGGTGGTCGCGCGCTGTGAGCCCAGCGACGCGCATCATTCAGCGGGTCGTGACCGCGCGGTACCTGCGCGCGCTGGACGGCTGACTGCGGCACCCTCAACGCTGTCCTTGCCAGGACTGTGGCACTGGGCGCGACCTCGCCTCCGGTGCCTGACAACGGTGGTGTCCGACCGGAGGCGGTGAACGCCCCCATACTCACGTTCGCTCTACCCCGGAGACAGTCTCTGCACCAGGGCCGTCCGGTCGTCGCCGGCGACCCAGTCGACCGTGTAGCGGCCGGCATGAGGTCCTTCGTCCCAGTCGAGCGACCCCCGCCGGAGCTCGTTAACCAACGTCCACGGTTCGTAGTCTTCGACCTCCTCATCGCGCTGGCCATCGACCCACTCGATCGTCATCCATACGCGCTCCTGAAGCCCAAAGGGTCGCCCTAGGCCCCAGAACGGCGTGACCCACGAGACCAGGTGGCCCGCGAGGACACCGTTCTTGACTAGGCGGGCCGCTGCGTCCCGAAGGAAATCGAGCGAGGGGTCTGGCTTCACAGGCGGAGGGTAACGCTGGCACCCGGGTGATCCACCGACTGAAACGGCCCCTACTCGCGGTTCTTTAGTACCAGTCCTGGTCGCACGTCGTCAGGCGGGAGGTCATCCCCGAGCAAGAGGTTGAGCGACGGCTCGTCTGCCGGTGGTTGCCCAACCCGGCAGACCATCTCCACGCCGCGAAGGACCACGGAGCGCCGGTTGCCGGTCTCATCGACGAGGTCGAGGGCGTCGCCGACGGTGCATTGGCCTTCGTGTGTCCTGCCCGTGACAACGGGACGACCGGCACGTCCGCTCAGCCAGAACACGTCGTCCACGACCATCCGGAAGGACCCCACTCGCCGGAAGCTATCGCTTGGAGCGCCGGTCGACCGATGGGAACGGCCTACCTACCTGCGAAGGCGAGCACGGCCGCAAGGCCAGGTGCGGCCAGCGCCACGACTAGCTCGCGAGTCGCCCAAGCGCCAGGGGTTGCGTGCCAGTGGCTCTGCGCTGAAGTCGCCCACCGCTTCCCCGCAACTCTGCTGCGCCGCAGGACCACGCACGTCGCCGCATGGAGCAACAGAACCGCCCCGCCGCCCACGTTCCCAGCAAACTCACCTCCTTCACTCTGGAACCTCTCCCGGAACCACTCGGAAATGGGGCCTGTCCGTCGAGATGAAGCGCCCGTGCAATGGGACACACCGCAATGTGACCCAGGACCTGGCAGGTACCTGGACCGAGACGCTCACCGTCGAGACTTCTCGGGAGTAGTTGAGAAGGATGAACTGCAGGGCATGGGCTCCAGGCGCGAGCGGAACGGCCGCTTGCGGGGCCGTGTCCTCAAGCACGGCGAGCTGGGCGTCGAGTTCAAGGATCTGTAAAGCGAGACCTAGACCCTGAAAGGTCAGGCGACCCATTCGCGTAAACCGGCAAGAGACCATGATGCCGCTCGGGTTGCGTCTTCGTGTCAGCCAACCAGTCATGATCATCGGCGATGATAGTGGCAGTGGACGCGACCTGGATGGTCATTCACCTGCCCGCTGGGGGCCATGACGACCTTGCGCTGCTGGCGCGATGGAGGTCTACCGCAGCTGCATCTACCGGGCAATGCGCGTGCTCCACGGACGGTCAGTCCTGCTCCACATACGGCTCGACGTGCCACTCGTCGCCGCGTCCCTTGCGTTCGGCGAGGTGACCAGGAGCAAGCGTCCGCAGCGGCTGTAGGTCGAGCCGAACTTGGCGAACACTTCGACCGTGTGAATCGTCGTGAGGTACCGGGCGTCAGCCGTCGTGTTGCAGGAAGTCCCAAGTGCCGTATGCGGGGTGGGTGACGAGTCGGAGGGCTTCTTGCCGGCCATGACGAAGGTGGACACGAGCGACAGCGACAGACGAGCCGCTTCCGAGTCAGTCACCGAGTAGCGGCTACCCGCGCTTTTGCCAGCGAGCGAGGCGCAGCCGGGCTCTCGCTCGCAGCGTCGCGACAGATCGGCCGTCACGTTCCGCTTCGAGAAGAGTCCGCTTGGCCTGACGGATGGATCCTGCGTCCGCGATGGTGAAGGCGACGGGGACGTAGAGGCCGAACGTGACCAGGCCCACGAAGCCCCCGAGCAGCACTGCGGGAAAGAGGCCCCCGTAGCCGCCGCCAGACGCCCACCAACCCAACCAACCGGCGCCCGCCGTGAGCGCCGCGCTCACCACGGCCGTGATGATGCCGAGAAGCATCTCGGCAAGGGTAATGCCGGGTGGCTCGACGAGCGAGAACGGCTCTTACCGCTGCCGGCGGCGCACCGCGCAGAGAGTCCCGGCGACCAGAAGGACCACCATCGCGTAAGCCGCGGCAGCAATCCACCCGAGCCACGGCCAGAGCAAGAAGCCGAGACCCAGGACGACCAAGAGGCCCAAGTCTGCGTTCCCGATGACATCTCGGGCCATGCCGCGAGCTGTCTCGAGCCACGACTCGGCGCCACCAGCATGGCGAGATCGGGAGTTCATCCGCGGGAGGCTCGCGGCACCTCAGCAGCGGGCCGTTGCTGGGCTCGCATCATCCTGGACCACTCACGTCTCAACGCGAGTCGTGACGGGCCGGCCGATGCTGACTCAGCTCGGAGCCATCGGCGTATGCGGAGGTCGATGTACGGGCTGCCAAGCACAAATTGAGCCGCCATCGCCACTCCCACCCCCCACCACTCATCGGCGGCGAGGACGAGCGCAAGCACCATCACGACGGCGCCAAGAGCCGCCCACAGCAGGAGACGTCGCTCCTGTGTGGCAGTGGGCTCTGGTGGATCTGCTGGTACGTCGCCAAGGACGCGGTCGTCAAGCTGTCGAAGCCGGTCAGACAGGTGCACGTCACGAGTATGCGACGTACGGAGCCGGAGGAGGCGGACTTACGCTGAATTGCAGGGGTCGACCGTCGGGAGCGGCCCCTACCCGCCGTCACGGAGACATCCCAGCGGTTCCACCTCCAGGGTCGTCCCAGGCGTTCATCGCATCGAGAGCTTCGCTGTTGCTCAATCCGAGCCAGGCGGCGTAGGCACCCGACGCAGCGAAGGGCACGGCGACTAGAAACCAGGCCGAGACAAGAGCGCCGAGGACAACGGCGACCACAAGCGATGCTATGCAGACGGTCATCGCCAACATCCGCGCCGGTCGCCGCCGCTCTGGCATGAGATCAGGCTATGGCCCGGTTCGCGCGGCATACTCCCGGCATGGACCATCCCGCGATCCAAGAGGCGCTCGACAACGTGTTCGATCAGGCGTTGATCTTCCACGGCTTCACGGACTACATGCGGGACTACGACGTGTTCACCTACGCGGTCGCTGACCCCCGCACGGGCATCCAGCCATCGTTCGACAGGTATCGCTTCCGGTATTGCGTCGAGGCCGTGACCACAACGACCCTGACGGCAGACTCGTGGCGGGAGTCGTTGGATGAGCGACTGACCGATCACGCAGTAGCGGCCGACCTCGAAGGGTACGTCTGGGGCGTCAAATGGCAGTGCCTCTATCCCGGCGGGAAGGTGCTCGCCGAATCTGCAAAGGCAGATCGGTGGGCGAAGGATCTAGGGATCGCGTTCCACGAGGTCGTGATCGAGGCCAATGGGCACAAGATCTCGCTTGTGTTCTCTGACCTTGAAGTGACGACCGTTCAGCCCGGACACGCACCCTTCGTCGTCACGACGGGCGACATGTAAGGGCGCGGGCGTCTGAGGCCCGACTCACGGCGTGCGGGAGTAGCGGCCCATAGCAACCCTCGCTCCCCGGCCTATCCCACACCTACTCGCGGTGCCGGGAGAAGACGACGGCCGCGTGCCGACCATGTGCGTCAACGTCCGGACGCAGCCCCATCTCGTCCGCCAACTGCTGTCGGTGTCTTCCTCATCAGCCGGCACGCAACGAGGACACCGAACGCCAGCCGAACGCGTTGTGAGCGCGGCATTCGCGGTACAGCGCCAGGCGGATGCTGATCGTGTCGACGACCTACTCGGACTGGTCCGCTTGGCCGGGCACCTCGATCTGGGAGCCCCGAAAAGTCACCCGATTGGCGGATGTGTCCCTCGTGCTCAAGCGTGAGACTAAGCAGATGGACGTACTTGAGTACGATACGCAGACACGCAAGCGCCTGACGCCGGCCGAGGATCGAGATTTGCGCGTCCTTCACTGGCTCGCGTCCTTCGGCGCGACGCTGTCCCCAGCCCGGGCAAGCCTCGTCGCCGAGCTTCGGGAGCGCGATCTGAGGGCGACTGTTCGTGAGCCGGACCCGGTGATCCACCTCTGGAGTTAGCGCGTCGGTCAAGGGGGCCGTTCGGAGTGCTGCTCCGGGCGGCCCGTCTATGTCATCGCCGGCTCCAGCTCTACGGAGGAGATCGGCCCTTACCGCCGGTCCAAACGCCGACATCGCGAGTCCGTTCTAACTGTCGGCGCAGAAGGCCCTGGTTCGCGTAGGCGGTCAAGCGGATGGGCAGCAACGTCGGTGAAGACGCGCCTCGGTGAGGAAACCCGCCGGGCCACCGCCGAGGGTGCTGGTCGGCCGGTCGCTGCGCTGGCCACCGTCGGCCTCGTGCTGACGCACCCACTGCCGCAGCGACTCCGCACCCAGGCCGAGCTCGTCCGCGACGTGCTTGATCGGCCGACCGGACTCCAGCACCAGCGCCACTGCCCGAGACCGGAACTCCGGCGGGTACCTACTTGGACGTGCCATGGTGACTCCTTCCTCGCTCCTCACGGAACAAGATCAGAAGCCTCCGGAAAAGTGGGGGAACCTCATCGTCCGCCTGGCCGAGGTCTTCGACGTCAGCTGCGACTACCTACTCGTCGAGACCGCGCCCCGACGCCCCCTGCGCGCCCCCACCGACCACCTCGGCGACCGTCTCAACGACCTCGCCACCCTCGACCCCGAGGACCAAGCCGCACTCCTGCGCATGCTCGACGCCCTCGTCACCAAAACCAAACTCCGCGCCATCACCGGCACCGGCTGACGACCGTCAGCTTGTCTCGGCCGGTTCAGACGGACGACGTCACAGCGGCCCGCAGTCGACCAGCGACAGCTCGACCCCGTCCGAATTCCACAGACGCTCTTGGCCCACCTCGGCGAAGAAGACCACCGAGTCACTCGACACGCGGATCTCAGGGAAGCGGCCTTCTTCGCCCGACTGCCACTCGAAGATCACGTGCTCACCTTCACGCAGTTCAAGCTCTGAGCCGTACGGTTCCACGACCAAAACCAGCGGCGAACCCGACGCTGCAACCTTCAACCTCATCGCTCCGGTCACCACTTGCGAACGTAGTAGTCCATGAGCTTGTGCCGCTGGGTAGCACTCGGATTCGGATTGCCCCGCGCGGCGCTCTCTCGCATGACTGCCTCGTAGTACTCCTTCAGTCGTTGCATCTGCTGCCTCGTGTAACCCAGCGACTTGACCTTCGCGAGCTGCGTCTTGTTCATCAGCTTCAAGCTCTCGTCCGCGTGGGCCCAAAGGTCATCACCCATCCGCGAAAGACGACTTCATCTACGAGGGCTTCGTAGGCGGCTACCCGCTCGTTCAGCGTTGCCTTCCGCCATCCGCGTTGCTCCAGTTCGGACATCGCCGCGTACACCGAGTCGTAGTCGGTCCTGTCGAGTTGCTCGTCAGACACCGACCGAGGGTAACGCTTGATCCGCGCGGCTGATCCGAGGAACACGGCACTTACCTCTAGTCGTAGCGCCACCGCCCAGACGAAGGTGAGCGCCTCCGCATGGCCTGCCTTATGCGGGCCTGGAAGACGGCCGTCGCCGCGTCCATGACCCTGGCGCTGCTGAAAGCGTCCGTACACCGACCCAGAACGAGGCCGCCCCACCGTCGCTTGATCCGGCAGTGGCAAAATCGGCTACTTCGCCAGGAGGGCATGCGGGACACTGGGACGTGCTCCTGACGATCACCACCACTCACCGCCCCGCGACTGACCTCGGGTTCCTGCTGCACAAGAACCCCGCGCGGGCACAGAGCACGTCGGTGTCCGTCGGGACAGCCCACGTGCTGTACCCGGAGGCCACGGACGGCCGGTGCACGGCAGCGCTGCTGCTGGAGATCGACCCGATCGCGCTGGTCCGCGGGCAGCGCGGCGGCAAGGGCGCTGCTGGCCCGGAGGCGTTCAGCCTGGCCCAGTACGTCAACGACCGCCCCTACGCCGCTAGCAGCATGCTTGCGGTTGCGATCGGCAAGGTCTTCGCCAGCGCTCGGCGCGGGCTGAGCAAGGAGCGGCCCGAGCTTGCAGAGACCGCCCTCCCCCTGGAGGTGTTCCTGCCAGCGGTGCCTTGCCGCGGCGGCGCCGACATGGTCGAGCGGTTCTTCGCCCCGCTTGGCTGGCAGGTCGACGCCCGTCCCCTCCCGTTGGACGAGCAGTTCCCGGAGTGGGGCGACAGCCGGTATCTTGCCGTGCGGCTGACGGGCAGCCTGCGCGTCGCCGACGCGATTAACCACCTCTACGTCGGACTGCCTGTGCTCGACGACGGCAAGCACTACTGGGTCAGCAACGAGGAGATCGACAAGCTCCTGCGTGCCGGTGAAGGCTGGCTCGCCGACCACCCCGAGCGCGACCTGATCACCCGCCGGTACCTGGCGCACAAGGGCTCATTCGCACGCCAGGCCCTCGCTCGACTGGCCGAGGTCGACGACACGGACGCGGACGCCCTCGACAACGCGACCGCGCCGGCCGCCAGCCACACCGGCGGCCTCACCGGCCACGACCAGGCCGACGCCGCCTCTACGGACGCGCCGGACAAGCCGGTACCCCTGGTCGTGCAGCGGCACGGTGCCGTGCTGGCTGCCCTGCGCTCGACCAACGCCCGCCGCGTCGTCGACCTCGGCTGCGGCTCAGGGGCCCTGCTGCCGACGCTGCTGTCGGAGCCGGCGCTGACCGAGGTCGTCGGCGTGGACGTGAGCCACCGGGCGCTGCAGGACGCCGCCCGGCGGCTGCGGCTCGACCAGATGCCCGAGCGCAAACGCGACCGCCTGCAGCTGCTCCAGGGTGCCCTGACCTACACCGACAAGCGGCTCGTCGGCTACGACGCCGCAATCCTCATGGAGGTCATTGAACACCTCGACCCCGACCGGCTCCCCGCGCTCGAGCACGCTGTCTTCGGCTTCGCCCGCCCGGACACCGTCATCGTCACCACACCCAACGTCGAGCACAACGTCCGGTACCCCGACCTTCCTGCAGGCGCGATGCGGCACCGCGACCACCGCTTCGAGTGGACCCGAGCCGAGTTCACCGAGTGGGCCGGCCGTGTTGCCGACTCGCACAGCTACAGCGTGCGGTTCCTGCCCGTCGGCAGCAACGACCCGGAGGTCGGCCCGCCTACGCAGATGGCCGTCTTCACCCGCGGCAGCACAGCTACGCACAGCGCCGCGACGGCCGCCACCAACGCCGACGCTACTGCCAGCGCCTCGGCGGACATGACCAAGAACGACACCACAGCGTGAGCATCGACGCCATCACTCGCAGCCCCGCCGCCGCGGCCGCCGGCCCCGTTCTTGCCGTGCCCGAGCTCGCCCTGATCGTGCTCGTCGGCATCTCGGGAAGCGGCAAGAGCAGCTTCGCCGCCAAGCACTTCCGCAGCACACAGGTGCTGTCCAGCGACGCATGTCGCGGCATGGTGGCCGATGACGAGAACGACCAGGCCGCGACGCCGGCCGCGTTCGACGTCCTGCACTACATCGCCGCGACCCGGCTGCGCGCCGGACGCCTGACCGTCGTCGACGCGACCAACGTCAAGCGCGAGGACCGCGCCAAGCTCGTCCAGCTCGCCCGTGACCACGACGTGCTCCCAGCCGCGATCGTGCTCGACGTACCCGAGGGTGTCGCGGTCGACCGCAACGCCGCCCGGGCCGACCGCAACATGAACGCCGGCGTCATCCGGCGCCAGCGCGCCGACCTGCGCCGCGGCCTGCGCGGGCTGTCACGGGAGGGGTTCCGCAAGGTCCACATCCTCGACGGCGTCGAACAGGTCCAGGCCGCAACGATCACCTACGAGAAGCAGTACAACGACCGGCGCGACGACCACGGGCCGTTTGACGTCATCGGCGACGTCCACGGCTGCCGCACCGAGCTCGAGCAGCTGCTCGTTGAGCTCGGCTACGCGCTCGTCCGCGACGACCAGGACCGCCCCGTCGACGCTGACCACCCGCAGGGTCGGCGTGCGTTCTTCGTCGGCGACCTCGTTGACCGAGGCCCTGACAGCCCCGGCGTCCTGCGCCTGGTCATGGGCATGGTCGCCGCAGGCCACGCGCTGTGCGTCCCGGGCAACCACGAGAACAAGCTCGTCAAGGCGCTGCGGGGCCGCAACGTCACGATCAGCCACGGCCTGGAGACGACGCTGGCACAGCTGACGACCGAGCCGGAGGAGTTCCGCAAGCAGGTCGAGGGCTTCTGCTGGGACCTCGTCAGCCACTACGTCCTGGACGACGGCAACCTCGTCGTCGCGCACGCCGGGCTCAAGGAGCAGCTCCAGGGCCGATCCAGCAGCCGGGTGCGGGACTTCGCGCTGTACGGCGAGACGACCGGCGAGACCGACGAGTTCGGGCTGCCGGTCCGTTACCCGTGGGCGAACGAGTACCGCGGGCGCGCAACCGTCCTCTACGGGCACACTCCGACCCCGGAGCCGGAGTGGATCAACAACACGATGTGCTTGGACACCGGCTGCGTGTTCGGCGGTCGGCTCACCGCGCTGCGCTACCCCGAGCGCGAGCTCATCAGCGTCCCGGCCGCTCGCATCTACTACGAGCCAGCGCGGCCGTTCCTGCCCGCCGACGGCGACCTCGCCGCCACGCCGGTCGAGCTCGCGCAGCGACCGGCGCAGGTCCTGGACATCGACGACGTGCTCGGCAAGAGGGTCGTCGAGACCCGGCACGCCGGCCGGGTCACCGTCCGGGAGGAGAACGCGGCCGCAGCGGTCGAGGTGATGAGCCGCTTCGCGATCGCGCCGCAGCAGCTGCTGTACCTGCCGCCGACGATGAGCCCCTCGGCGACCAGCGCCTTGCCCGGCCTGCTGGAGCACCCGGCCGAGGCATTCGCGTACTACCGGGCCGAGGGCGTCACCCACCTGGTGTGCCAGGAGAAGCACATGGGCTCCCGCGCCGTGGCGCTCGTCCGCCGCGACGACCTCCAGCCCGACCGAGTCCGCGACCCCGATCAACGTGGCGCGCTGTACACCCGCACCGGCCGGTCGTTCTTCGCCGCCGGCGACGTGACTGCGCTGTTCCTGGCCCGGGTCGCCGGCGCCATCGAGAAGGCCGGTCTGTTCGACGAGCTGAACAGCGATTGGGTGCTGCTCGACGCAGAGCTGCTGCCGTGGTCGGCCAAGGCAGGCGACCTGATCCGCAACCAATACGCCGCGGTCGGCGCCGCAGCACGCGCTGCCGTCCCCGCCGCCGTGCAGGTCCTCGACCAGGCGGCCGCCCGCGGCCTCGACGTCGGTGCTCTACTCGAGCTGCAGCAGGAGCGCGCGGCCGACGCGGTGCTGTTCACGGACGCCTACCGCCGGTACTGCTGGCCGACCGAGGGCCTCAACGGTGTCGCGATCGCACCTTTCCAGGTGCTCGCGTCCGCTGGCCAGACGTTCCACACCCGCGAGCATGCCTGGCACCTCGGTGTCACCGACCGTCTTGCCGAGGCCGACCCGGAGCTGGTTCGCCGGACCGGGCACCGGTACGTCGACGTCACCGACGCCAAGAGCGAGGCCGCAGCCATCGAATGGTGGACCGACATGACGGCGGCTGGCGGCGAGGGCATGGTCGTCAAGCCGGCCGGCAACCTCACCAAGGGCCGCAAGGGCGTCGTCCAGCCCGGCCTGAAGGTCCGCGGCCGCGAGTACCTACGCATCATCTACGGCCCGGACTACACCCGCCCCGAGAACCTCCAGCGGCTCCGCGACCGCAACCTCGGCCGCAAGCGCGGCCTCGCCCAGCGCGAGTACGCCCTTGGGCTCGAGGCGCTGGACCGGGCTGCCCGCAGCGAGCCGCTGTGGCGGGTCCACGAGTGCGTGTTCGCTGTGCTGGCCCTCGAGTCTGAGCCGGTCGATCCGCGGCTGTAGCCAGGAGCAACGGCACTTCTCACCGGTTCACCGGCATATCTACACTTCCTGCTTGTCGCTAGGCCACCTATCCGTCACCCGCCGTGTGCCGTCTGCACGGCTGGACCAGGCACCGAGACGAGGTGCCTCAGACTGTGCGAGTGGATACTCCGGAGCCAGACGGACTGTCGCTCGTTGTCCGGGTGGCCAGGGTCACTGACGGGCCACCGCCGGCGGTGGCCACTGGCCAGCCTCGATCGCCGGACTTCGCTGAGCTCACCTGCAGCAGTTACCTCTTGGATGAGCCGCAGCAGCGTGTCGACTATTCGCTCCACTTCTACTTCGACGAGGGTCTGCCTGTGCTGCGTGAGCAGTACTGGGGTTCTCGGGGCTCCTTGGAGGAGGTGCTGACGGCCGCCGAGCAGTGCGGGGTGCCACCCAGCGACTGGATCAGTACCAGCGAGCTCTCGGAGGCGAGCGACGAGTTGCCCATGGCTCTTCAGCCCAGCGACGGCCCTCGACTCGTGGCATCGCGTACCTATGACCTGGCGGCCTGGCCTAGCAACGAGTTCCCGGAGCGTAGGCCCCCGGCTGAGTGTTACGAGGAGTTGCTTGACGAGGAGTGTTTCGAGGAGTTGCTTGACGAGGAACCCAACGGCCCGGCGACGCCTGTGCCGCAGGTCGCTGCCTTCCTTGAGGAGGTCCTCCATGCTCACCCCTACGTGCCGGACGCGGCGAGGGACGACACGCCCTGGTACACGAACCCGGCGTGGTTCACGGGACGCAGGATCGCAATGCTTGAGCTCCAGTTCGCGTCCGTACCCGTGCTGCTGCCCTGGCTGACGGTCACGGCCGCGAAGCACAATCTGCACCTGTACAACCCGCAGGCCGACGTTCTCTACACCTGAGCGGCGAGGTGGCCTAGTGGCCGCTTGTGGCAGCTCCGGGTGGACGCAGCAGTTCCGGGCCCCGGCGCCGTGGAGAACGGCACTTACGTTCCGCGACTACCGGACACTTCTCGGCCCTCGCCGCTGGTGCCTCGAACTTGGCGACTACGTCCAGGCCGGCCATCATGTGGGCGTGACCGGCTTCGCCGACGAGATGGCTGCCCGCCTTCCCGCGCCGTTCGTCCTTCCCGAGCCTTTCCGGCTGCTTCTGGACTGGGCCGAGCGCAACGGGTACATCAACGACGGGGCGGCGACCCTTCACGAGGCCAGTCACGACGTTGGGACCCACTTCGCGTTCCGCATCGATCCGGCCGCCGACGCTGCCGAGCACGTCAGGCTCTGGCTGGGCGTCGACGACCAGGCCGCCATCTCCCGGCTGGTCCCGTTCGCCTCGACCGCCGCCGATGGCACGACCGCCGCGCTGTGGCTCGACGACGACGGTCGACAGCGCATCGTGGCTCTGGGATCTGGCTCCGGGTCAACCCTGGCGTGCGTCCTGACCGACGATCCGGTGGACTTCTTGCGGCTGGTCGCCATCGGGTACCAGGAGCTCGCCTGGCCCGAGGAGTGGACCGCACGGCCACAGGCCGACCACAGTTGGACACCGGTCAACAGCCGGTACCGCGACTGGCTCGCTGCCACGTTCGCCGTATCGGTGCCCGAGACCGCCAGCGAACTCGTCCCCCGCCCAGCCGAGATGGATGACCAGTACAGCGACGACGCCTTCGCTCGGTGGCTGAACCAGCTTCACACCGCCTGAGCCAACCGGCGAGAGCGGCCCCTACTCGTCCTGCCCTGCCAACCAACGGAAGGGCCACGTGACGGCGTCGATCACGGTGTACTCCAGCGCCGCCATGACGACGGTCAACCCCACTGCGACGACAAGTAGGGCCAGAGCGGCCGGCAGTGCCTCGGTCCAGGACCGGCGCGCGGTGCCCCGCAACAGGTAGACAGCTCCGAAGAGCGCAGCAGCAGCAAGGACGCCCAAGGCCACCACAGCAGCGAGAGGCGTCCACGCCCACAGCGCCAGGACGACGACCGCAAGCGGGACACCAACCAAGAAGAAGCCGAAGTCATCGAAGACGAAGTCCAGCAGATCCTGCGGTGTCACCCGCGGCCGGCGGTGACCGTGCTTCGGTGCCTCCGCCATGTCTTCGAGGGTAGACGGATGTCGCTGGACCTGCGGCTGATTCACCGACGGGAACGGCCCATAGGCTCCGCGGCCAACAGCACTTCCTCATGGTCCTAGAGCGGCTCCTCATGGTCCTAGAGCGGCTACACCCGAAGCGCTAGCGACCACTCCGCCACTTCGTCCGCCAGGTCCTGCAGCGACGGGTCGTGCGCTTTGCACGCAGAAGCAAGCGCTCGTATTCGCTCACCAGTGCCGAGAGCGGGTACCCGTTCGCCAAGTCGCTCAAAGGCTCTGGCCAGCAACTGGTCTGCCGCGGCGTCGCCGCCTCTCGCCGCAGCCTTCGTGGCAGCCAGCGCATTCATCAACGCGCTTGCTGGCAGCGACCCCGCGGCCTCAAACGGTGCTGCCTCGGGAGACGGTACGGGCGGTCTGCCGATGATTTCAAGATCCAGGCGCCAGAACATGGGAACGTCACGGAACAACACGTACACGAGCCGCGAGTACGAGGACGCTGGGGCGTCGGGGTCGATCCGGAACAGCCGGACAGGCTGGATCCTGTCGAGCGTCTGCTGCATCGTGCGGATGCAGACCTCGAACACGTTCCCCGCGACCGACAGCCGGAGGTCGATGTCGCTGAGATGGTCACCGCCGCCCAGTTCAGCAAGTGATCCGCGCGGCTCGACACGGGCGCCCAACCAGGCTCGCGACATGCCCTCGGACAACCGATCAACCAGGCTTACCCGCCGCGCCAAGTCCAACATGCCGACGTCCACGGCCCAAAGAATGACACGATGCCCACTTCGGTGAGGCGACGTCATGATCAAGGGCAAGCTGGTAGGAAAGTACACCGACGGGAACGGCCCCTAGCCGCCGCCTTCTGCCACGGAAGCAAGATGCGGAGGGCGGCTCCTGGCAGGACGGCGGCGAGTGCGCGCCAAGGGCCGCAGGCCTTCGAGCACCGTGATGACTGCGAAGGCCACGACGTGCCCGTTGACGACTCGCTGCCCCGTCAGCGGCAACGGGTAATCAGGATCCCTGTACGTCGCTGCCACGCGCTGCACCAGTTCCCACTCGTCGTCCGAGAGGCTCAAGGCGCGCTCGCTCAGTTCATCTTCGCCGTAGTCCCAGAGGCACATGCTCGCCAGGTCGCGCGCGAACGAGAGCTGGGACTTCGACCTTCCCTGGCGCGCGATCCGCTCAGCCTCCTGTCGCACCGGATCCAGCTGGCCGCGACGAAGCACATGGGAGGGTAACGCTTGATGCCTGGATGATCTCGACAGTGAGAGCGGCTCCTAGCAACGCATCGGGTCGGCGGCAGTCGTGGCCATCAGCACCCCGGGTCCCATCTCGACAAGCCCCGATCCTCGGCCCCGGCTACGGGTGCCGCCTGCATCCGCCGTGAGAGCCGGGCCACCGGGTACTGATCCAGGTCTCCCCCGGCCGAGATTGCGGTCGCGCTCGTCGACGTCGAAAAACTTCCCATTCCCGTCATCCTTGACGACCGCCGCGGCTCAAGGCTTTGTGCCTGCCCCCATGCGTGCCAACGAGCACCAATTAGTTGCAGTCGTCTTCGGGGCTCTTTCCGGGAATGAAGCGGAGTTGGACGCCGGACGTACTCCGGTAGTTCAGCTGCTGGTCGTTCTTGAGGGTGACTGTGCCGAAAGCCTCCGGGTCCTCGAAGCCGTTGGGCGCCCCGTTTACGCCCACTTCCTGACTGGGCTCGGGAACCCACTCACGCCCGTCAGCGTAGATGCCCTTGACGCCGCAGTGTGTCTGGAGAACGTAGGAGTACCGCTGCCCCTCCTGCAGTCCGGCGCCGCAAGGCTGGGTGGCCACCCCGGGTCCGCAGCGCAGGGCGCCTCCCCCACCGGCAAGGGGGTCTGGGACTTCGGGCTCCAGCAGCGGTGGGGGCGGCGGAAGCGAATCCGGGACTGGCGGCGGGGGTGGTGGCAGGGGACCGACCTGGTCGACAACGCGCCCGTCCTGATCCAGCGCCGTCAGCTGCTCGACTGTGACAGCCGCCGGCGTCCTGAAGGAGAAGAAGAGGCGGCCGGAAACGGACCTCAAGCCCACCCGCCGGACGCTCCCGTCACTGAGCTCGGCCTGCACGCTGACCGCTTCCTCCGCGACATCTCCGGCCACCACCGTGAGGGGCTCACCGTCGTCGGCGGTGAGGTATCCCCCAACTTCCTGCAACTGCGCCGGCTCCGCGCGATCACACGAGCCGCCTTCGCTTGAGGTCGTGGTGTGCAGGATGCACCAGCCCTCGTCCTCATCGTTGACAGCGACGAGCGTCCAGGCCCCGTCGTCATCGACTCCCTCGTCGAGCAGCCCGCCAGGAGCGACGGGGGCGGCGTACCGCGCTGTGTCTGTCTGCTGCGCCCCGGGCAGCCCAGCCCCGGCCGCGAGCGATCCAACACCCAGAACAGCCACAACCGCTATGGCGACCACGCCGCCAACTTGCCGCTGACGGCGGCGACGTGCCCGCGTCCGCAGAGCACTCAGCGGTGGGGGCGGCCCACCAACTCGGCTGGCGACGTGCGCCGACACCAGCTCATCAAGATCAACCATGAGTGGCAACCTCCGTCGTGTACGACGTGCCGAACGCTGCTCTGGCCCGTGACAGCCGCGACTTGACCGTTCCCGCCGGCACGCCCAGAGCCTCGGCAACCTCCTCAACAGACATCCCCAGCCCGTGGTGCAGGACAAGGACGGCCCGGTGAGCGGTCGGAAGTGACCGCATCGTGGACTCCACATCCACCCGGTCGCCGTTGGGTGGCGGTGACGGGTTCCGATCAACCAGCCGCGCCAACGCCCGCGTCGCCACCTGCCGGTGTCGGTGCCGCGACAACAGGTGCCGCACCGCGACCTGTCGCACCCACGCCTCAGGATCATCGTAACGCCGGATCCGATCCCAGCGCGGGATCAGCTTGACGAACGCGTCCTGCACGCAACCTTCCGCATCCGCAACCCCATCGGCCATGGCAGACAGAACCCCCACAAGTCGCGGGTAGGCCAACGCGTAGAACTCCGCCAGCTCAGGATCGCCCTGCACGCTCACATCCCTAACACGCCACGGGTGAGCATCCGGTTCCCTCCGAATCCATGCAGCGGAGCACATGCACCACACCCCCCTAGCAGCAGCTCCTCGCGGAAGGTGATCCGAGCGGCGAGGCGAGAAGCGGCTACCGGCTCCTACTCGCGGCCGGTGAAGCCTGGCTCGCTGCACCACAGCCGCCGCCCTGGACCTACTGTCGTGCCCGTGACGCGCTACCGCTTCCTGGACGGGATGGGGGACGTCGTGGCGCAGGACGACTTCGCCGACCACGCTGAGGCGCGGGCGTGGGCCATGGCCGATGACGGCCCCGAGGAGGAGGTGCAACGGGTGGAGTACCTCGGGCCGCAGGGTGACTGGCGCTGGGCCGGAGCCCTGCACGACTGAGCGGCCACTGCCCGGTTGCCGCCGCATCCCGGGTGCCATGCTGCCAGGGTGCTCGAGCGACTGCGCCGGCTCAAGACACGACGACGTGCGGCTCTCGAGGCGAGACGCTACTGACTGCGCTTACCTCGAGAGCTTGTAGCGGCCCTTATGCCCCGGTGTTGCCGGACCGTTCGGCGGACACGAGAGGCAGGGCAGCTGCCGAAACTGGCCGCGGTGCGTCGCCTGAGAACTTTCGGTTTCTGGTCTGTTACAGAAAGTTGGAGGTATAGTCGGTGCATGTCGGTGGCCGGGGTGGTCGAGGATCTGATCGCGTTGCAGCGTCTCGCGGAGCAGGAGCGTGATACGGCGCGCCGACGGTCGCTGGACGCGATACGTGGGCACGTTGCTGAACGGGACGGCGGCGCGAAGGTTGGTGAAGCCGCTCAAGTGCTCGGTGTGTCGGCCCCGACCGTCCGTGCGTGGATCAAGGCTGGCGCGCTTCGGGCTGTCACCGATTCGAGTCCGGTCAGGGTCGACGTGATGTCGTTGGCGGTCAGCAAGAGCGTGCTCGATGAGCTTCGCGTCCATCGCGACGACGGGCGACTTCTCGTCGAGGTGCTACGGGTGCTGCGCGATCGCGGCGTGCTTGCTGGCGATGATGTCGCCGCTGCTTTGGACGACCTGGCGGCGGGGCGAGTCCGTCGGCTGGATCCGCAGCGCCTGGACGAGCTGCTGCCGGGGACGAGGACCGAGACATCGACCTCGACCTGACGCGAACGGCACAGCGGCAGGTGACGGCGCTGCGGGGACGACGAGCGCAGGCCGTCCGGTGGGCGATCGAGGGGCTGCTGGCGCAGGGGTGTCACGAGGCGGGTTATCGCCTTGCTGGCGCCCCGCTGGACCACGTGTGTTGTCGCCACCTCTACGGCACCGACCGCATGCTGACGGTATGGCCTGCGCCCGACCACGTCGTCATCCTGGCCGTCGGTCCGCACGATCGGTCCGCAGTCGACATCTACGCGCTGCTTCTGGACGCTCTTGCGGTGGAGGTCCCGGAGATCGAGCGGACGAAGCCGCCGTGTTGTGACGAGCTCGGGGAGCCACCAGCCGACCCCAGGATCGCCGAGGCGCTGGCGGCGGCCGTGTCAGCCCTTCCACCACGTCCGCGCCGGCAGCGGTGAGTCACTGCGGGCGGCACGAGCAAGGCCGTAGAAGGCGAAGGACACAAGGTCAGCCTGCCATCCTGGGCGTGGAGTCAGCGGAGACATCCAGCGAGGGAGTTATCGCCGGCTACACCTGTGGATAACGTGTTCCCGCGGAGCGCTTGGCGCAGGATAGCCACCTTCCGCCTCGAGCAACGACTGGCGCCTTCGCGTGAGTGTGAGGCGGTCGCTCCTGACCGGCCAGAAAATCGGCTCTGCTCGGTTGAGAGACGTCGCTCAGTCTTGCCCGCTCTACCAGTCACAACAGGGAGGTGACAGGTCGAGCGTCTGGTCGCCGCGACACCGCAGCACTTCCGGGCTGGTGATCACGGCCGTCGGGACGGGCCTTCGCCAGGGTGAGGCGCTGGGGTTGCGCGGGCAGGACGTGGACTTCTTGCGCCGCGAGGTCCACGTGCGTCACCAGCTCGTGTCCGTTCCTGGGGTGGCGGCCCATCTCGGGTCGCCCAAGACCGCGAGCAGCCTGCGCACAAGTGCCGGCGGCGGCGTTCGCCTTGGCGGTGCTTTCCGAGCACGTCCGGTTGTTCCCGCCCGGCCCCTTCGGGATGATCTTCAGCAACACGCGGGGGAGCTTCGTCAACTGGCAGAGCCTGCACCGCTCACTGGCTGCGGCGTTGCGGACGGCTGAACTGCCGGCCGGGATCACCTTCCACCAGCTGCGCCACTTACGCCTCGCTGCTCATCGACGGCGGTGAGTCCGTCACCGTCGTCGCCGATCGGGTGGGGCACAAGAACGCGATCGAGACTCTGCACACCTACTCCCACCTGAGGCCGTCCAGCGACGACAGGACCCGGCAGGTACTGGACAGGGCGTTCGCAACGGTCGACGCGTTGCACGCTGAGAGCACGCACGGCTGACCGTCGGACAGCGCAAGGGCCGGGCCGGCGCCGGACCACGCGCGCCGGTAGGCCGGCGGTGGGCGACGTCGATGACGGTGGCCGAGCGCTCCTTCGGGTCGATCCGGTAGCTGACGCGGTAGGTTCACCACGACCCGTCAAGTGCCCCGTCAGCGCGAGAGTTCGCGAACGAGATCGCGCAGCCGTTCGGGCCGAAGCTGGGGCATCCGCCAGACCTCGTCCTCGTCGATGTCGGGCAGCCGGCGGTGAGCGAGCCGGTTGCGCAGCTGATACAGGCCGGCCCAGGGCGAATCACGTTGAACGCTCAGACCGGCCAGATCGGCGTAGGCGTGGGCTACGTTCCCGACTGCGATCCAGACTCGGTGCGGCGGCCGGCGGTACTCACGGTCACTGTCGAACCGCGCTCGATCCCCAGCCTCCCGCAACCGGATCAGCTCATCGTGCAGGGCGATGAGCTCGAGCAGGACATGACGGTCGGGCCGGATGTCAGCGGTCAAAGCGGTGCGGCCGCGACCAGGTCCGGACTGACGTTCGCCTTGGTCAACACGCGATCGGAGAACAGCCCGATGTCAGCGCCGAGCAACCCGCGTGCGGCCACCTCGAACTCCGCGACATCCAAGGCATCGCGGTCGTCGGAGACATGCCCGACGAGCCGGCCTGCGGAAGCGAATCGCAGCTCGCTGATGCCGAAGCGAGCGGCGAGCTCGCGCAGCGCGCGAACGTGAGTCCGCACCGCAGTCTCATCCGCAGGCGGCAGCATCGGTTCCGCCGCAGCGCTGGTCACGGCTCGATCGTAGACCTCCCTGACCGGTCCATCCGCCCTCGCCGGCAGACGAGGCGTACGGCTTCATCTACCTCGGATAGTCCGAATAGCTGAGCCCCGCGAGCTTGGCCGCGGTGTCGCTGTTCTCGGCCGCGGTGTAGACGACGACGTGCAGGTCCGGGTGGTCGGACACGTCAAGCCGGTGGTGCTCCAGCAGCAGCGTGCCGGCCCGGGGGTGCTCGAACCGCCGCTGGCTGGAGGCGAACTGCTCGACGTCGTGGCTGGCCCAGCCGAGCCGGAAGTGCTCGCTGACCTGCCTGAGCTGCTCGACCACCTCGGCGAACGCCGGCTCGGTGATGCGCAGGCCTGCTTCGGACCGGAACTGGGTGAGGAAGCGGCGGCTGTCGGTCGGCCAGTCGACCAGGAGCTCGCGCACATGAGGGTCGGTGAACACGAGCCGCAGCAGGTTGCGCTCGGCCATCGGCACGGTCGCGACGTGGGGGTAGAAGGCCGCGTAGGCGCGGTTCCAGCCCACGATCGACCAGTGCGGAGTGATGGCGTACGCCGGCGAGTCGCCGAGCGCATCGAGCAGACGCTGGACGTGCGCCGGGAACGGCACCGGTACGGGCGTGGAATTCACCTCGGTCCGGTGACGGGTCAGCCGCAGGACGTACGCATGCTCGGCCTCGGACAGCCGAAGAGTGCGCGCCAACGCATTCATCACCTGGCGGGACGGCGAGATGTCCCGGCCCTGCTCCAGCCAGGTGTACCAGGTGAGGCTCACCCCTGACAGCAGCGACACCTCCTCGCGGCGCAGTCCCGGAGTCCGGCGCCGGCCGCTCACCTGGAGCCCGACCGTCTCGGGAGCGAGCAGGCGTCGCCGGCTGCGAAGGAAGGCCGCGAGTTCGCCACGAGCGGCCGGGTCCAGCGCCAACACGACCTCCCCGGATGTCGAGTCAAGGTAGTAGTGCTGATACCAGCACCACCAGTGTTCTTGTACGTAAGCGCTTCCGGGCGGACCGTGTATGCCATGCCGAGCTGCGACCCCCGCCCCCGAAGCCGCGACGTCACCGAGGGGCTCGAGAGAGCCGCGGCCCGGGGCCTGTTGCGGGGGGCTGGGCTCGGCGACGCCGACCTGTCCAAGCCGCAGATCGGGGTCGCCTCGTCCTGGAACGAGATCACGCCGTGCAACCTCAACCTCGACCGGCTGGCGTCGGCGGTCAAGGAAGGTGTGCACGCCGCCGGCGGATATCCGATGCAGTTCGGGACCATCTCGGTCAGCGACGGCATCGCCATGGGTCATGTAGGGATGCACTACTCGCTGGTCTCCCGCGAGCTGATCGCCGACAGCGTCGAGACGGTGATGCAGGCCGAGCGCCTGGACGGGTCGGTGCTGCTCGCCGGCTGCGACAAGTCGCTGCCGGGCATGCTCATGGCCGCGGCCCGGCTCGACCTCGCCAGCGTCTTCCTCTACGCGGGAACGTCTCTGCCAGGGGTCGCGAGACTGTCCGACGGCTCGGAGCGCGAGGTCAACATCGTCGATGCGTTCGAGGCGGTCGGCGCCTGCTCGGCGGGGCTGATGAGCCGTGACGACGTGGAGGCCATCGAGCGGGCCTTCTGCCCTGGCGAGGGCGGCTGCGCGGGGATGTACACCGCGAACACGATGGCGAGTCTGGCCGAGGCACTGGGGCTCTCGCTGCCGGGCAGCGCCGCTCCACCGGCGACCGACCGCCGCCGTACCGCCTTCGCCCACCAGTCGGGCAGCGCCGTCGTGGAGCTGCTCCGGCAGGGCATCACCGCCCGCCGGGTGCTGACCCGCGAGGCGTTCGAGAACGCGGTCACGGTCCTCATGGCGCTCGGCGGGTCCACCAACGCGGTCCTGCACCTGCTGGCGATCGCCGACGAGGCGCGGGTGCCGCTGACCCTGGGCGACTTCGCACGGATCGGCGCACGGGTGCCGCACCTGGCGAACGTCAAGCCGTTCGGGCCGTACGTGATGCGCGACGTCGACCGGGTGGGCGGCATCCCGGTGGTGATGAAGGCACTGCTGGACGTGGGGCTGCTGCACGGGGACGTTCTCACCGTGACCGGCAGGACCCTGGCGGAGAACCTGGCCGATCTCGCTCCGGCCCCGCCGGACGGCACCGTCCTGCGTCCTGTCTCCGAGCCGCTGCACCGCACCGGCGGAGTTCGCGTGCTGCGCGGATCCCTCGCGCCGGACGGGGCCGTCGTGAAGACGGCGGGCATCGACGTCAGCGAGTTCTGCGGTGCGGCGAGAGTCTTCGACGGGGAGCGCGCTGCCATGGACGCGCTGACCGCAGGTCGGATTCGCGTCGGGGACGTGGTCGTTCTGCGCTACGAGGGTCCACGAGGCGGTCCGGGGATGCGCGAGATGCTCGCCATCACCGGAGCTCTCCAGGGCGCTGGGCTGGGCAAGGAGGTGCTGCTGCTCACCGACGGCCGGTTCTCCGGCGGCACCACTGGCCTGTGCGTCGGGCATGTCGCGCCCGAGGCGGCCGTCGCAGGGCCCATCGCACTGGTCGTCGACGGGGACGAGATCCGGCTCGACCTGAGAAGCGGGCGTCTCGACTTGCGGGTGGACGCCGCGGAGCTCGAGCGGCGCCGTCGCGCCTGGGTGCCTGTCGACTCCGGCGCTCCGCGCGGCGTGCTGTCGAAGTACGCGCGCACGGTCGGCTCCGCCGCCAGCGGCGCGGTCTGCAGCTGACGGGGCGCCGTGGACCAGTGGTCGTCGACCTCGAGCGAGATACGCCGTACGTCCCTGGGGTCGTCAAGGGTGAACGCACGACGTATCTCGCCGTGGGCACCGTCGACGGTGTCGTCGACTTCAGCGCTCTCGGTGCCGACGCGGTGCAGATCCAGGGCGAGGCGGTGACGATCACGCTGCCCGCCCCCCGGTTCGGGGAGGCCGTGGTCGATCTGGAGAACAGCCGGGTGGTGTCCCGGGACCGGGGCGTGCTCGACCGGATCGGCGGGGCCCTGAGCGACAGCCCCACCTCCGAACGCGATGTGGCCGTGCTGGCCGAGGGCAAGCTGCAGGACGCGGCTGCCTCGAGCGACCTGCTGAACCGGGCGCAGGGCAACACGCGCGACATGCTCATCGGGCTGGCCCGCTCGTTGGGCTACTCCGACGTGACGGTGCGCTTCGACGCCGCCGCGGGGACCTGACGTCTCAAGCGCTCTCGGCGGGCAAAGTCTCGCGCGCCAGGACGTCGAGAACGTCCTGGATGTCACCTCGGCGCGCGTACGCAGACCGCTGACGACGCGCACCCGAGCCACGACCGAGCACCGCCGCAGCACCTGCATCCACCTCCGCCGCATCCCCGGACTCCTCGAACGCCGGACGCACGTGCGCCAGCAGGGCAGCGACGGCGTCCGCGGAAGGCACCGGGACGCCGGTCGCCGGGTCGAGGAGCTCGCCGTCGACGCCGAACCGCGCTGCCCGCCAGCTCGCCGCGCGCAGCACCTCGGCCGGGAGATCGGGGTTGGGCTCGCCCCGCTGCTCGGCCAGCAGGCAGGTCCGCGTGAGGGCGCGGAACAGCCCGGCGAGCAGCACCGCGTCGTCGACGGCGAGGCAGACGTCGGCGATCCGGAACTCCACGGTCGGGTAGCGCTGCGAGGGTCTGGCGTGCCAGTAGAGCATCCCGCGGTCGCGGAGCACGCCGGTGGCCAGCAACCGCTGCACGAGCCCCTCGTAGTCCTCGTGGGAGCGCAGCGCGGGCGCCGGGCCGGAGGTCGGCCACCGCGACCAGACCTCGCTGCGATAGCTCGCGTAGCTGGTGTCGCTTCCCTGCAGGAACGGCGAGTTCGCCGACAGGGCGAGCAGCACCGGTAGCCATGGTCGGGAGCGCCGGAGCACCGTCACCGCCGCCTCCGGATCCTCGACGGCGACGTGCACGTGACAGCCGCAGGAGACCTGGTCACGCGCCAAGGGGCCGAACAGCTTCATCATGGCCTGGTAGCGCGGGTCGTCGGTGGCGCTCACCTCGTTCACCACGGCCGGATAGGTCCCGCTGGCAAGCAGGACGCAGCCCGCCTCGGACGCGCTGTCGGCGAGCCCCCGACGCAGGCGTACGAGCTCGCGTCGAACCTCGGCCAGGGTGGTGCAGGGCGTGGTCCCGACCTCCACCTGCGAGCGCAGCAGCTCGGGATCGACGTCGTCGCCGAGCCGGCGGCGGGCGGCGGCGAGCACCTGCGCGGCGTCCGGGCGCAGGGCACCGGTGGACAGGTCCGCGAGGTGGAACTCCTCCTCGACGCCGACGGTAGCCAGGCTCATCCGGTCATGCTGGCACGGCAGGCGGCCCGTCACGTCGGCCGGATTGCCTCGCACCGGCTGCCGCGCGACGCTGAACGGCATGTCGACACCCGCGAGCCAGCCGCACGGCGGCCTCCTGCTGGAGCGCCGGGATCGGGTCTACGCCGACGATCTGCTCATCTGCGCGATCGCCGAGCTCGACCTGTTCACCCTGCTTGCGGCCACGCCGCTGACCCTTGACCAGCTGTGCGAGCAGGAGGGACTCGAGCGCCGTCCTGCTCGGGTGCTGGTGACACTGTGCCGTGCGCTGGGGCTGCTCGAGCGATCGGAGACGGGGACGCTGTCCGTGGCTCCGGCGGCCGCGTGCTGTCTCGTCGCCGGCGCTCCGGGCGATCTGCGCGCCTACTACGCGTCCCTGCGCCGACGGCCGGCCGTTGGTGAGCTGCTCGAGGTCCTGCGGACCGGCCGCGCCGCCGCGTGGGCGAGCAACACGCAAGGGGTCGGCTGGGAGTCGACCCTGGACGACCCACAGCAGGCCGGAGAGCTCACCGCGGCGATGGACGCGCGAGGACGACTTCTCGGACCCGCGCTCGCGCAGACCCTGGACCTGGAACCATTCGCGCACGTGCTCGACATCGCCGGCGGGTCCGGGATCTATGCGTCAGCCCTGCTCGATCGGTGGCCGCACCTGCGGGCGACCCTGCTCGAGCGATCGCCGGTCGACCGGGCAGCTCGCGCCCTGTCGAAGCAGCGCGGCGATGACGGACGCCTGACCGTGCTGACCGGGGACATGCTGACGGGGCCACTGCCACCTGGGGCGGATGTCCACCTGTTCAGCCACGTCCTGCACGACTGGGACGAGATCGTCGTACGACGGCTGCTCGCCGCATCCTTCGAGGCCCTTCCGCCGGGCGGCCTGCTCATCGACCTCGACGCGCATCTCGACCCGGACGAGGGCGGGCCGCTGGAGGTGGCGGAGTATTCCGTCCTGCTCTGCCATTCCACCCAAGGCCGGTGCTACTCGGTCACCGAGCTGGCGGACTGGCTGGGCGAGGCGGGATTCCAGGACGTACGCGTCTTGCCGGTGCTGGCCGGCCGCACGGCCGTCCTGGCGACGAAGCGGACTGTGGAGATCGGATGACGGCACATGAGCACGCGGACGGCCACGCGGACGCCCACGGCGACAGCCATGCCCACGACCACCCCAGCGGGGTGAAGGGCTGGCTCGGCTCGCTGTTCGGCTCGCACAGCCACGATGCCGCCGACTCGGTCGACGCCGCGCTCGAATCCAGCGCCGAAGGCATCCGCGCTCTGAAGATCAGCCTGGTCGCGTTGCTGGTGACAGCCCTGGCCCAGGCCGTCGTCGTGGCCTTCACCGGGTCGGTGGCCCTGCTCGCCGACACCATCCACAACTTCTCTGACGCGCTGACGGCGGTGCCGCTCTGGATCGCCTTCGTGGTCGGTCGACGCGCCGCCTCGCGCCGTTACACCTACGGCTATGGGAGGGCCGAGGACCTCGCGGGCGTCTTCATCGTGTTCATGATCGCCCTGTCGGCGGTCGTGGCCGGATACGAGTCGGTCCGCCGGCTGTTCGATCCGCAACCGGTCACGAACGTGGCGCTCCTGGTCGTCGCCGGCCTCATCGGCTTCGCCGGCAACGAGCTGGTCGCGCTCTACCGCATCCGGGTCGGCCGCAAGATCGGTTCTGCGGCGCTCGTCGCCGACGGCTTGCATGCCCGTACGGACGGGTTCACCTCTCTTGCAGTGGTGTTCGGGGCGTTGGGCGTGCTTGCCGGATTCCCGCTCGCAGATCCGCTCGTCGGCCTCGGCATCACCGTGGCCATCCTGTTCGTCCTGCGAAGCGCCGCCACGGACATCTACCGCCGCCTGATGGACGCCGTCGAGCCCGAGCTGGTGGACGCGGCCGAGGCGAGCCTGCGCTCCACCCCGGGCGTCCGCGACGTCGAGGACCTGCGGCTGCGCTGGACCGGCCACCGGATCCGGGCCGAGACCGGCATCGTCGTGGACGCCGCGCTGAGCATCGTCGAAGCCCACGCGATCGCGGTCGAGGCCCACCACCGGCTGCTGCACGACGTACCGAAGCTGCTCGACGTCACGGTGCACGTCAGCCCCGCGGACGACGGCACCGACGGACACCATGCCGGCCTCGCGCACCACGACGCCGGGCGGTCCCACACCCACCCGTGAGGTCGCCGGGTCTGCCCGCGCGGTTCTCGGTGCCGCGGCTGCCCGGCTGGTGCTCGGGGCTGGCACCGAGATCGCCCGGCCTGCGGCGCGCGGGCATCTGCGAGAGTGCCCGCGTGGCGCAACAGACCTGGCAGCGGGTGCGTGAGGCCTCGTCGCCGCTGAGCTCCGACGCCGTCCGGACGATGGAGCGGCTGCCGTGGTTCGCCGCCCTGCCGGCCGAGCAGCGCTCCTACGTCGGGCTCGTCGTGCACAAGGGCCTGGAACTGTTCGCCGAGTGGATGCGACAGCCCGACCAGCCGCTGCCCGTCGGGCCGGAGGTGTTCGCGGCGGCGCCGCGCGAGCTCGCCCGGCACATCAACCTCAAGCAGACGGTCCAGCTCATCCGGATCGCGGTGGACATCGTCGAGCAGGGCGTGCCCGCGCTGGCCCTGCCGGGCGACGAGGGGATGCTGCGCGAAGCGGTGCTGCGCTACTCGCGCGAGCTGGCCTTCGGTGCTGCGGACGTCTACGCCGCCGCCGCCGAGGCACGCGGCGCCTGGGATGCCCGGCTCGAGGCAGGCGTCGTCGACGCCCTGGCCCGTGGACATGCGGGGGACATGACCCTGTCGAGGGCCGGCTCGCTCGGCTGGCTCCGCTCGGAATGGGTGGTCGCCCTCGCCACCCCGGCGCCGACCGCGCTCGACCTGTCGCCCCTGCGGGCCGCGGCCCGGCACAGCGGGCTGGGCCTGCTGGCGGGTGAGGCGGCCAGCGCGCTGGTCCTCATCGTGGGCGGCACCACCTCGGTCGACGCCGCGGTCGCCCAGGTCCTTGCCGCCCTTCCCGACAAGCCGGTCGTTCTCGGGCCGCAGACCGCGGACCTGTCATCCGCGGCCCCCTCGGTGCAGGAGGCGCTCGCCGGCCTGGTCGCCGTCCCGGCCTGGCCGCAGGCGCCGCGACCGGTCCTCGCGAGCCAGCTGCTGGCCGAACGGGCGGTGCTGGGCGAGCAGGCGGCCCGACGCCGGGTGCTGGAGGAGGTCTACAGTCCGCTGGCCCAGGCCGGCGGCGACCTGCTGGCCACGGCGGCGGCCTATCTCGAGGGGGGTGGGTCCGTGGAAGGGACGGGACGGGCGCTGTTCCTGCACCCGAACACCGTTCGGTACCGGCTCCGCAAGATTGTGGAATCGACCGGGTACGACCTGACCGATCCCAGGGACGGCCTTGTGGTGCGGGTCTCACTCATCCTTGGCCGCACGCTCCCGTTGTAGGTTACTGACAACGGGTGAGTGCATTCTCCGTGCGTGGCGACCGCGACGGAGCGGACACACCCGGGCAAGGTTCTAGGTGTGCTTCTCCTCCTGTCGCCCGGCCAAGGCTCCCAGTCCGCTGGGATGCTCGAGCCCTGGCTCGACCTGCCCGATGCCCGCGCCTTGCTGACCCACTGGTCGGAGCTGACCGGCCTGGATCTGCTCGCGCTCGGGACCACGGCACCTGACGAGGTCGTCCGCGCCACCGAGGTGACCCAGCCGCTGCTCACCGCCGCTGCCCTGCTGAGCGGCCGGGC
>JBBSKF010000030.1:0-27468 GCA_038256525.1 Mycobacteriales bacterium
GCGGTGAGGAACTGGAAGGCCGCGACCAGCAGCAGCTTCACCCGGTCGCCCCCCGAGTCGACCTGCAGCGCGGCGCCTACGGTGACGAGCAGCACGCCGAGGGTGGTCGGCTTGGTGGCGGCGTGCATCCGGCTGAAGACGTCCGGGAAGCGCACCAGACCGAG
Organism: Mycobacteriales bacterium; assembly: GCA_038256525.1. Classification (GTDB taxonomy): domain Bacteria; phylum Actinomycetota; class Actinomycetes; order Mycobacteriales; family SCTD01; genus SCTD01. The sequence goes on from JBBSKF010000030.1 coordinate 165, forward strand.
GCCGGCGACGAGCGCGAGGCCCACCCCCGCCAGCAGCAGGACTGCGCTGACGACATCGACCGGGGCGACGTCGGTCACGAGCCGCGCCGCTCGACGTAGCGCGCCACCGTGACCGTGCCGACGAAGCCCAGCAGCGAGACGGCGACCAGGACGGCGAGGAAGCTGCCGTCACCGGACAGGGCAGCGCCGACCGCGATGCCCATGAGGACCAGCTGCAGGAGGGTGTCGAGCGCCACGATCCGGTCCGGGACGGTGGGCCCGAGCGCAAGGCGCAGCAGGACCAGCAACGCCGCGAGACACAGCGCGACCAGGCAGATCGTCGCGACCGCAGTCATGTCCTGGCCGCCTGTCCGGTGTCCTCCACCAGCGCCTTGCGACAGTCCGCTGAGCCGACCGCGAGGATCGCCAGCCGCTCGATGCGCAGGATCGACGCGCGCACCTGTTCGACCGCGTCGGGCCCGCTCCCCACGTCCAGGACGTGCACGTAGAGCGTCGAGCGGGGCCGGTCCACTTCCAGCGTCAAGGTGCCCGGGGTGAGTGAGATGGCGTTGGCCAGAAGGGTGAGCAGGCGGTCGGACGCGCCGCGTACGGGAATGGCGACCACCGCCTGTCGCAGCTCCAGCCGGGGGCGCAGGACCTGCCGGGCCACCTTCGTGCTGGCGCGTACCAGGTCGAGGGCGAAGAAGCCGAAAAAGCGCAGCAGCGCGAGCGGACGCACCAGCCCCTGCGACGGAACCTCCGCCAGCGGCAGCAGGACGACGACACCGGCGCCGACCGCGAGTCCGCCGAGCAGGTTGGCCGGGGTCGGTGAACCCCACAGCCCGACCCAGACCACCGTGAGCCAGGCGACCAGCGGGAGCCGGCTCAGCCGCGACACCGTCACCGGGGCACCAGCACGGCCTGGACGTAGGACGCCGGGTCCATGAGATCGGCCGCGGCCCGTCCGGTCAGGCCGTAGAGCGGTCCGGCGATGAGCGTGATGGCGAGCCCGCCGACGACGGCGAACGCGGCCGCGCCGAGCATCAGCGGGGGGGTGCGTGCCGTGCCCACCTCCACCGCATCTGTTGGATCGTCGTCCGGAACCACCGGAGCGACCGCCCCCCAGAACACGCTGCTCCACACCTTGCCGACGGCGTAGAGCGTCAGCAGGCTGGTGAGGATCGCGGCGCCGACCCCGACCAGCGCCAGCACGGAGCCGTCGGCCGTGCCGGCCTGGATGAGCCCGAGCTTGGCGAGGAAGCCTGACAGCGGCGGGATGCCGGCGAGCGACAGGGCCGGCACGAGGTAGAGCACCGCGAGCAGCGGTGCGACGTGCTGCAGCCCGCCGCTCTTCGCCATCGACGACGTTCCCTCGCGCCGCTCGATCAGCCCCGCGACGAGGAACAGCGTCGTCTGCACGACGATGTGGTGCACGGTGTAGAGAATCGCGCCGGCCAGGCCGGCGACGGAGTAGAGGCCGAGGCCCAGCAGCATGTAGCCGATGTGGCCGACGATCGTGAACGACAGCAGCCGCTTGAGGTCGTCCTGCACGAGGGCGCCGAGGATCCCGATCACCATGGTCAGCACGGCCAGCACCAGCAGCACCTGGGCGGTGGGTCCGTCACCGGGGAACAGCAGCGTCTGCGTACGGATGATCGCGTAGACGCCGACCTTGGTGAGCAGGCCGGCGAACACCGCGGTCACCGGCGACGGCGCGGTCGGATAGCTGTCCGGCAGCCAGGAGAACAGCGGGAAGATGGCGGCCTTGATGCCGAACACCACGAGCAGCATCAGCCCGAGGACCAGGCGCACGCCGTCGGGGAGCTCGGCGAGCCGCCCCGCCGCGTCGGCCATGTTGACGGTGCCGGTGGCGGCGTAGACGAACCCGATCGCCGTGACGAACAGCACCGAGGCGAGCAGGCTCACCACCACGTACGTCATGCCTGCCCGCACCTGCTCGGCGCCGCCGTCGAGGGTGATCAGGACGTACGACGCGACGAGCATCACCTCGAACGCGACGAACAGGTTGAACAGGTCACCGGTCAGGAACGCCATGGCGATGCCTGCGGCCAGCACCAGGTAGCAGGGGTGGAACACCGCGACCGTCGTGCGCCGGCCGTCGGCAGCGCCCTGGCCGATGGCGTAGAGCAGGACCGCCAGCAGGACCAGCGAGGACACGAGCAGCAGCAGCGTCGACAGCCGGTCCCCGACCAGCGAGATGCCGGCGGGGGCGGCCCAGCCACCGAGCTGCACGACGGCGGCGCCGCCGGTGTCCGCGACGAACAGCAGCCGCCCCGCGACCGCGACGACGGCGGTCAGCGTCAGCACCGACAGCGCCCGCTGCAGGCGCTGGTGACGGCCGAGCACGACTGACAGCCCGGCCGCGAGCAGCGGCAGGACGATGGGAAGCGGTAGCAGGACGCGGATCACGGCTCGTCCTGCCGCCGGGCGACCCGGCGGTCCTCGACGTCGTCCTGCACGTCGTCCTCGCCGGTCAGCACCCAGCTTCGATAGGCGAGCGCGAGCAGGAACGCCGAGACGCCGAAGGTGATGACGATGGCGGTGAGCACCATCGCCTGCGGCAGCGGGTCGGCCGTCCCGGCGCCCGCCGGTCCCGCCGTCCTGCCGACGAACGGCACGCTGCCCGCGACGCCGCCCGCCTGCAGCAGCAGCAGGTTCGCGCCGTGCCCGAGCAGTCCCAGACCGAGCACGATACGGGTGAGGGTGCGCTGCAGCAGCAGGTAGGTCCCGGCGGTGTAGAGCACGCCGACGGTCAGCGCGAGGGTGAGGTTGGCGGTCACCGCTCAGCCTCCGCGCCGAGGGTGCGCAGCGCGCCGAGGACCAGGCCGACGACCACCAGGAAGACGCCCGTGTCGAAGGCCAGCGCGCTGGTCGCCTTCAGCGTGCCGAGCACGGGCAGCGCGACGGTGAGGATCCCGCTCTCGAGGAACTGCCCCCCGAACAGCCACGCGGCCACACCGGTGCCGGTGGCAAGCACCAGGCCGAGCCCGAGCGGCAATCCGGGGTCGACCGGCACGGCCGCCTGCAGCGCGGCCCGCCCGCCGGCGATGTATCGCAGGACGAAGGCGCACCCGGCGACGAGTCCACCGACGAATCCGCCACCGGGCTGGTTGTGGCCGGCGAACAGCAGGTAGAGCCCGAAGACGATCACGGTGTGGAAGACCAGCCGCACCGTCGTCTCGAGCACCACCGACCGGCGGACGGCATCGATGTGCTCCGCACCGGGAAGGCGGGGCGGGGCGCCGCTGTCGGAGGGTCCGGTGCTCATCCGACCCGCTCCGGCGCCGGCGTCCCCGGCTCGTCCAGCGCCTGCCCGGCCGCTGCGGTCAGCGCCGTCTCGCCCTCGGCCTGCGGCGACCGGCGGGCCCGACCGGCCAGTACCAGGCTGGCGATGCCCATCGCCGCCACGACCAGCACGGTGATCTCACCGAGGGTGTCGAAGCCGCGGAAGTCGACCAGCACGACGTTGACCACGTTGCGGCCGCCGCCGTCGGGCAGCGACTGGTCCAGGTAGGCCTGCGAGGCCGGCGGCGCCGTACGCGCCTGGCCGCTGACGAGCACGGCCGCGGTGACGAAGGCGCCGACGGCCAGGGAGATGGCGAGGCGCACGCCCTGGCCGGTCCGCATCGACTTGCGGCGGAAGTTCGCCGGCAGCCGGCGCAGCACGAACATGAACAGCACCAGCGTCAGGGTCTCGATGAGGAACTGGGTGAGCGCGAGGTCGGGGCCGCCCTGCAGCACGAACAGCACGGCGATGCCGTAACCGACGGCGCCGAGGGTGAGCACGGCGGTGAAGCGCCGATGGGCCCGCGCGGTCGCGACGGCGGCCACCGTGATCACCACCGCGACGACGGCCTGCAGCGGCCGGTCCCAGGCGCGCACGTCGCCGGAGATCTGCGTCGCCAGGAGCAGGGCGGAGCCGGGCAGCACGACCACCGCGACGAGGACGGTCCCGAGGTAGACGGGTAGCGAGCCGGTCTGGACGATCACCGTGACGCGCAGGGCCAGCCGGTCCAGGACGGACAGCGACGAGGCGTACGACCGGTCGGCGTCCACCCGGCCGAGAACCCGGCCGGCCCGCCGCTGCATCGACAGGACCGGCTCGCGACGGGCGAACAGCGCCGCTCCCAGCGCGAGGGTGAGCGCCGACCAGCCGAGCGCGGCCGTGAGCCCGTGCCACAGCGCCAGGTGCTCCACCTCAGGCGGCATGCCGTACGAGTCGGCGTAGGCCTGCACCAGCGGGTCGGCGACCTGTGGAACCAGCCCGAGCAGCAGCCCGGCAGCGCCCAGCACCACGACGGGGGCGAGCAGGCCGGGCGAGGGGGCGTGCACTTCGGTCGGCGCGACACCCGGCTTGGCGGCGAAGGCCCCCCACAGGAAGCGCGCGCTGTAGGCAGCGGTGAGCACCGAGCCGAGGAACAGCGCGGCGAACACGGTCCGGTCCGGGCCGCCTCCGTGCAGGAAAGCCTCGTACGCCGCCTCTTTCGAGATGAAGCCGAGCAGCGGCGGCACGCCCGCCATCGACAGGGCCGCCAGCGCCGCGGCGACGGCCAGCACCGGCAGCCGGCGCCCCACGCCGGACAGCTCGCGCAGGTCCCGGCTCCCCGTCGCGTGGTCGATGACGCCGACGGTGAGGAACAGGGTGGCCTTGAACAGTCCGTGCGCGAGCAGCAGCGTCGCGCCGGCCAGCGCCGCCTCGCGGGTGCCGACACCGAGCAGGACCATCAGGAAACCGAGCTGGCTGACCGTGCCGAAGGCGAGCAGCCGCTTGAGGTCGTCCTGACGAAGAGCCCGCCAGCCGCCCACGAGCATCGTCGCGAGCCCGACCGTGACCACCACCGGTCGCCACACCCCGACGACGGCGAAGGCGGGTGCCAGCCGGGCGACGAGGTAGACGCCCGCCTTGACCATCGCCGCCGCGTGCAGATAGGCCGAGACGGGAGTCGGCGCGGCCATCGCGCTGGGCAGCCACGGGTGGAACGGCACCTGCGCGCTCTTGGTGAACGCGCCCACCAGCACCAGCAGCAGAGCGACCGGGACGGTGCCACCGGTCGGCGGGTCGGCAAGGATCGCCGACAGTGACGCCGTGCCCGCCTGCTGGGCGATGAGCACGAAGCCGACGAGCATCGTCAGGCCACCCAGGGCCGTGACCAGCAGTGCCTGCTGCGCCGCCCGGCGGCTCTCGGCGTCCTCGTCGTCGAAGCCGATGAGCAGCCACGAGGTGACGCTTGTCAGCTCCCAGAAGACATAGAGAAGGATCAGGTCGTCGGCAAGGACCAGCCCGAGCATGGCGCCGGCGAAGGCGGTCAGGACTCCGGCGAACCGGCCCACACCGGCCTGGCCGGCCGGGAAGTAGCGCGCGCAGTAGAGGAAGACGAGCGTTCCGATCCCGGACACCAGGCTGAGCATGAGCAGTGACAGCGCGTCCATGCGCAGGTCGAGCGTGAGGCCGAGACCGGGCACCCAGGCGGTCGTCTGCACCGGCGGCCGCCCGTCGAGAACGGCGACCGCCTGCGTGCCGGCCCACACCGCGGAGGCGGCAGGGGCGAGGGCGACCAGCAGAAAGACGTTGCGGCCGAGGCGGGCACCGGCAGCGGGAGCGAGGACGGCGAGCGTCAGGTGGAGGGCGAGCAGGGCGAGCACGCAGCCTCCTGGGTCGGCGAAGCAGAGGACCTCGGAGGCCCGCGGGCCCGGCGAGGCCGCCGACCAGACTTCCCGGCACGCCCGAGGGGAGCCTACCCGGGCACATCGTGTGAGTTGGCGGGCCCCGGGTAGGTCCGCACTGGGCGCGTGGACGCGCGCCGGCACGTCGGGTCATCGGAGGAGCAGTTGAGCGAGCAACCTGCGTCGGACAAGAGCCTCGGCGAGCTCGTCGCGTCGGCCACCAAGGACCTGTCCTCGCTGATCCACGCGGAGGTCGCTCTCGCGAAGGCCGAGATCAAGACCGAGGTCGTCGCCGCCGGCAAGGGAGCGGGGCTGTTCGGCGGTGCAGGGGTGACCGGCCTGTTCGCGCTGGTCTTCCTGTCGGTCGCGCTGGCCTTCGGCATCGCCGGTCTGTTCGACATCTCGGTCGGCTGGGGCTTCCTGGTCGTGGGGGTGCTGTTCGGCGGCGCGGCGGGCGCCCTCGCGGTCCTCGGCAAGGGCCAGATCAGCAAGGTGGGTCCGCCGGAGAAGACGATCGAGACGGTCAAGGACGACATCGCCTGGGCCAAGCACCCCACCCGCACCTGACCGGGCAACACGGCCCCGCTGTGACACGCTCGCCGCATGCGGCTCGTCGAGGACTCCGTCGTGCTCGTCGACGGGCCGTGGACGCACCGCGAGGTCACCGCCAACGGGGCCCGGTTCCACGTCGCCGAGTGCGGGCCGGCCGACGGTCCGCTGGTGCTGCTGCTGCACGGCTTCCCTGAGTTCTGGTGGTCCTGGCGCCATCAGCTCGTGGCGCTGGGCGAGGCCGGCTACCGCGCCGTCGCCCCTGACCTGCGCGGCTACGGCGCCTCGGACAAGCCGCCCCGCGGCTATGACGCCTACACCCTGTCCTCCGACGTCGCCGGGATGGTGCGGGCCCTCGGCGCCCGGGATGCCTTCCTGGTCGGCCACGACTTCGGTGGCGTGCTCGCCTGGACGGTGGCGACCTTGCACCCGCGGGTCGTCCGCAGGCTGGCCGTCGTGTCCATGCCGCACCCGCTGAGGTTGCGCCAGGCGGTCGCGTCCGACCGCGCGCAGTTGCGCGCCTCGGCGTACATCGGCTTCTTCCAGATCCCGAAAGCGCCGGAGGCAAGACTGAGAAAGGACGACGGGGCGTACGTCGGAAGCCTCCTGCACCGGTGGGGTGGCCCGGGCTTCCCGGACGCCGAGACCGAGGCGCGCTGCCGGGAGGCCATGCAGGTGCCGGGGGCTGCCCACTGCGCGCTCGAGTGGTTCCGCTGGGCGATCCGCTCACGGACCCGCCCGAGCGGGCTGCGCTTCCTGCGGCTGCTGGAGCGCGGGGTGCAGGTGCCGACCCTGCAGGTGCACGGCGCGCTCGACAGCTGCCTGCTGCCGGAGACGGCGCACGGCTCCGGGCAGTGGGTGTCGGCGGCCTACGAGCTGCAGATCCTGGACGGGGTCGGTCACTTCCCCCATCAGGAGGCGCCGGACGTCGTCACCGCCGCGCTGCTCGAGCACGCCGGGTCCTAGCAGCCGTGGCTCGCGCCCGCGATGCCGCCGGAAGACCGGTGCCGGCCGGCTCACCGGAGGCGGTCGAGCCGGCGCCGGAGCAGGCACTGCCGCCCGAGCAGGCCCTCGCCCTGGCCCGCGATCTACTGGCTCGCGGCCGGCCGTTCTTCGCCCACGACGTGCTCGAGGCCCGGTGGAAGGCGGCGCCGGCGGGCGAGCGCGAGCTGTGGCAGGGGCTCGCGCAGGTGTGCGTGGGGCTGACCCACCTGCAACGGGGGAACCCGGTCGGCGGCGCGCGGTTGCTGCGCCGCGGCGCGGGCCGGCTGGCGGGCTGTCGCGGCGCGACGTACGGCGTCGATGTCGCGGGCGTCGGGCGTCAGGCGGAGCGGCTGGCAACCGAGGTCGAGGCCGGCCGGCTGGGTGAGCCGTTGGTGCTGTAGGACTCCGGCAGCGCCCGGTGTTGCCCTCAGGCAGTGCGGCGGCGGACCTCGGCAGCGACCGCGAGGTTGGCCAGAAACCCCTCGGCCATCGTGGTGAGCCCGGCGAGGTCGAGGCGACTGGCCGCGAGCCCAGCCACGTCGAGGACCAGCTCGGCGTGGGCCGACGGGGCTCCCGTCCCGCCGGGGGCGTAGGTCAGGGTGAGCACTCCCTCGGTGACGGGCACGCCCAAACCGGTCCAGGCGAAGCAGGTGACGAAACCGGTGGCCGTCCGCCGTGGCAGACGGGCCGTGACGGCTGCCGTGAGGTGACGCCCCCCTGGCCAGGTCGAGACCTCGATCAGCACCCGGCCGGCCCCCTCACCGACCCGGCGGGCGCCCGGCCACAGCTCGAGGGCGGTCGGGCCGGCCAGCAGCAGGGCGGTGCTGGCCGGGTCGGCGCGGATGCGCCGGGAGACCGACAGCCGGGTGCTGTGCGGATGGCTCACGGGCCGTCCCCTCCGAAGCGTGCTTGCTGCTGCAAGCGTACGGCAAGCACCGCCGCCGCGCTGCTCAGTCGCAGCCGCGGGTGCTCACCCGCGCGGTCCCCGAGATCCCCGCCGAAGCCGGCCCGGAGGCCTCGTCGGCGGTCAGTGCATAGCCGATCGAAGGATCGCTTGCCGCAGCCGCAAAGATCACGCCGATCACCCGTCCCTGCGGGTCGATCAAGGGTCCGCCCGAGTTGCCCGGCTGCACGAGCCCCTTGAGCGAGTAGATGTCGCGGACGAGGACGCTCTCGTTGTAGATGTCCGGGCCCCGGGCGTCCTGCCGGAGCACGACCCGGGCGGCGTCGGCCTGGAAGGGCCCGTCGTTCGGGTAGCCGACCACGATCGCGTCGTCCCCGGTCTCGGCGGCCTCGGTCGCGAAGGCGAGCGGGGGCCGGGAAAGGCCCTCGACGGCGAGCACCGCGAGGTCGCGACCGGGGTCGTACACCACCACCCGCGCCGGGAGCTTGCGGTCACCGACCTCGACCATCGGCTCGTCCACCCCCGCAATCACATGGGCGTTGGTCATGACCCGGCCCGGCGCGTAGACGAAGCCGGTGCCCTCGATGCGTCGACGGCAGGACTCCGCCAAGCCGGTGATCTTCAGCACGCTCGGCTGGACTGTCTTCACGACAGGGCTCGCGGTCAAGGCCGGGTCCGCCGGGGGCACGTCGCGCAGCTCCGGGGGGCGCAGCTCCTCGAAGACCTCGGGGAAGCCGCGCTCGTCGATCAGGTCTCGGAAGGAGTCGAAGAATCGCCGCCCGCTGTCGGGGAGCAGATCGTCGACGGTGGTGATGACCACCGAGTTCCGCACCTGCGTGGCGAGTGTCGGGTAGGGCGAGGAGGCCACTGCCCGGCCGACGAGCCAGGCGACGAGCAGCAGGCCGACGACGCTGACGATCGCCCCGCCGGCCGCGTCCAGGTTGCGGGCTGTGCTCCAGGTGAGGCGGCGGCGCAGCGCACCGCCGACAAGCGTGGCCAGCAGCTGTCCGATGCTGGCGGCGATGAAGACGATGGCGACCCCGACGACGGCACGGGGGTAGTTCGTGAGGAACGGGAGCTCCGCGATGTCCGGGGCCAGCTTGGCGCCAAGGACGCCACCGCCGAGGAAGCCGACGAAGGAGAGCAGGCCGACCACCAGCCCCTGCCGGTAGCCGGAGATGGCGAACAGCACGGCCGCGACGATCAGCACGATGTCGAGCAGGTACTCGGGCATTGCCGCAACCTATTGCAACGCCTCGCCCGTCACGTGGAGCGGTGTACGGGCCGACCCGAGGGAAAGCTCGCCCCTCGGGCGGCAAGGGCCACCGTCTGCTCGTCGAGCATGCGTACCCGCTCGCGGTCCCACGGCTGCTCCAGACCTGCCAGGTGCAGCAGCGTGTCCAGCACACCGGCAGTGAAGCCCCAGACGAGCAGGCCCCGAACCTGGAAGGCCGGCCCGATCCATCCGCTGGGATGGGTCACCTGCAGGCGGGAGGCCGGATCCGTCAGCTCCGCGAGCGGCACCCTCGCGACCGCTGCGACCTCAGCCGTGTCGACCACTCCGACCGCATGCGGCTGCCGCCACCACGCCACCACCGGATGGACCACGAAGCCGGACGGCGGCAGCCACAGCGCCGGCAGGGTGGCGAGCACCTGCACGGTGGCGGGGTCGAGGCCGACCTCCTCGGTGGCCTCGCGCAGCGCGGCGCGGACCGGCCCTTGACCCGCCGGGTCCCCGTCGTGCGGGTCCAGCGCGCCACCCGGGAAGGCCGGCTGGCCGGCGTGCGAACGCATGGTGCTCGCTCGCTCGATGAGCAGGACGTCCGACCCGCTCGGGCCGTCGGCGAACAGCACGAGCACTGCCGAGTGACGCCCGCCGGTCGCGGGCGGCACGAAGCGGCTGAGCTGCTCCCCGCGTACGCCCGGCAGTGCTTCGGCGAGCTGCTGCAACCAGGGCGGAGGTGTCATGGATCGACCTCGACCGCGGCTGGGCCCTTGACGAGCCCGGTCGCCACTGCCGGATCGGTGGGACCACGACCGTAGGACGGGCACAGCGCAGCGAGCCCGCAGGCCCCGCAGGCGGGCTTCCTCGAATGACAGACCCGCCGTCCGTGGAAGATCACCCGATGGCTGAACATCGTCCACTCGGCGCGCGGAAGGAGTGCGGCGACCACGGTCTCCACCTGGACCGGGTCCTCGAGCGCCGTCCAGCCGAACCGACGCACGAGGCGTCCGAAGTGCGTGTCCACGGTCAGCCCCGGGAGCCCGAAGGCGTTGCCGAGCACGACATTGGCGGTCTTGCGGCCGATGCCCGGCAGGGCGACCAGGTCGGGCAGTCGGGCCGGTACCTGACCGCCGTGCCGCTCCACCAAGCCGGCACCGAGCCCGATCAGGCTGCTCGTCTTGTTGCGGAAGAACCCGGTCGGGCGGATCAGCGCCTCCAGCTCGGCCCGATCCGCGCCGGCGTAGTCCGCCGCCGTCGGGTAGCGGCGGAACAGCGCCGGGGTGACCTCGTTGACCCGCTTGTCGGTGCACTGCGCGGACAGGATCGTGGCGACCGCCAGCTCCAGGGGAGTACGGAAGTCGAGCTCGCAGTGGGCGTCGGGGTGCAGGTGCGCCAGCTCGCGGGCGATGCGCCGGGCCCGCCGGGTCACCGCCACCGGGCTCGCCGAGAGCCCGCCCCCCGCCCTGACACCCGCCATCAGCCGATTTTAGGCCGCAGGCATCCGGGTGGCCTGCCGTTGCGCCGGGCGGGTGACGCTGCTCAAGAATCTCCGGCCCCCTGACGAGCCAGGAACAGACGGTTCCAGATGGGACCGCACGACGGAGGCAACATGCCCATCTCGGCCGCACCACCGCTTCGGCGCAAGGGTGAGCCACGGCCGGTGCCGACGCGCAACGACGCCTACCGGCACCTGTCGATCGACGGGTTGCGGACCTGCCGCAGCGCGTTGATCGCGGAGGAGAGCAACGTGTCGTACTGGCGTCGAATCCTGCAGGCACGGCTCGATGTGGTGTCGGCGAGCAGCAACGGACGACGGCTCGACATCGAGCGGCTGCGACCGGTGCTCACGACCGAGCGCCTCGGTGCCGGCCGACAGGCGCTGGTCGCAACGCTCCCGGTCGATGCCCTTCCACCCCTGCCCAACCTGTCAGAGTTGTGGGAGCGCCGGGTGGGCGACCACGACGAAGCCGGTCAGCGCGCCTTCGCCGAGGACCTCGGAGCCGCGGAGGCTTCGCTCTCGTCCTACCGCAGCGCCCTGCACGTGCGGATCGCCGAGGCGACGGCTGAGCTCATCGCGCGCTATCGCGAGCAGCCGTCCCTGTGCCTGACCGCCCTGCCGCTCGAACCGGCGCGGCGAGCCAGCGCCTGACCCCGGTCTGGCCTGACGCTGCCCGTAGGAGGATGCTGATCAGGTGTCGAACAACGTCACCCTGCTCCTCGTCGCCCTGGTGGTGCCTTTCCTGCTGCTGGCACTGATGCTCTGCATGGAACGGGTGGAGCGACCGCTGCGGGTGGACTCGGTGAGTGAGCAGCTCGAGACCTTCCTGGACACGGCCCGTCCGGACGAGGTCGAGACGTACGTCAGTGAGGGGTTCGCGCCTGCGCTCGAGCGCTACTGGCGACGACGCCGGATCACCCGCCTGCTGCCCGGGCGCCCCCGCTGAGCATGCGAGACTCCCACCGTGAACACCGACAGCGAGGTGCTCGCCCGGGCCGGGCTCTTCCAGGGCGTCTCCCCGCAGGACCGGGAGGCGCTGTCTGCCGGACTGGCGTTCGCCGAGTTCTCCCGCGGCCAGGACGTCTTCGTCGAGGGCGAGCAGGGCGACACGCTCTACATCGTCCTGACCGGGAAGATCAAGGTCGGGCGGCGGGCGGCTGACGGGCGCGAGAACATGCTGTCGGTCATGGGTCCGTCGGACATGTTCGGTGAGCTCTCGCTGTTCGACCCCGGTCCCCGGACCGCCACGGCCACGGTCCTCGTCGACGCCCGGCTGGCCTCGCTCGCGCACCCCTCGCTGCGGCCGTGGATCACCGACCGGCCCGAGATCGCCGAGCAGCTGCTGCGCGTGCTCGCCCGCCGACTGCGCCGCACCAACGATGCCGTCGCCGACCTGATCTTCACCGACGTCCCCGGCCGGGTGGCCAAGGCGCTGCTCGGGCTCGCCGACCGCTTCGGCACCGAGGAGGCCGACGGGGTGCGCGTGCACCACGACCTCACCCAGGAGCAGCTGGCCCAGCTGGTCGGCGCGTCCCGGGAGACGGTCAACAAGGCGCTCGCCGACTTCAGTGCGCGGGGGTGGATGCGGGTCGACTCGCGGGCCGTGACGATCCTGGACGCCGATCGGCTGGCGCGCCGGGCGCGCTGAGGCGCCCCCGGGGGTGATCCACGCGGAGTTTGAGGTGCTGGACGGACGGCGAAGCACCTGAAAGTCCGCGTGGATCAGCAGTCCGGTGTGGGGGCCGGGCGGGTCACCCGGCCACCACACCGCGTGCTCCTCGAATGAGCGAAGCCCGGCTGCTGGGGCGCAGCACTACTGACCTCGGTGCCCGAGGTAGTCGAGCTGGGCCCGTACCGACAGCAGTGCCGCCGGCCACAAGGAACGATCGACGTCGGCATAGACGCTCGCCACCACCTGCGCAGGGGTGACTGCTCCGCCCGCGAGCGCCTCGCGCACCTGACCGAGGCGAGCCTCGCGATGGCGCAGGTAGTGCTCGGCGACCACCCCCGCGCTCGGCAGCTCAGGACCGTGCCCGGGCAGCACGGTCAGCTCACCGAGCTCCCGCAGGCGGCGCAGCGAGTCGAGGTAGTCACCCAGCAGTCCGTCGGGGTGCGCCACGACCGAGGTGCCCCGCCCCAGGATCGTGTCCCCGGTCAGGACCGCGGCGTCACCGGACTCACCGCGCAGCACGAACGACAGTGAGTCGGCGGAGTGGCCTGGTGTCGCCAGGACCCGAAGCTCCACCCCCGCGGACGCGATCACGTCCCCTTCGCCGAGCCCGTGCTCCCCGAGCCGGTGCGCCGGGTCGAGGGCGCGGACGGGCGCCCCGGTCAGCTCGGCAAGACGTCCGGCGCCGGCACTGTGGTCGGCGTGCCCGTGCGTCAGCAGCACGACGGCGACCGGGCCGGCGGCGGCGACCTCGGCGAGATGACGTTCGTCCAGCGGGCCGGGGTCCACCACGACACAGCGGTCCTCACCGGGCGCCCGCAGCACCCAGGTGTTCGTGCCCTCCAGCGTCATCGGCCCCGGGTTCGGGGCGAGCACGACCGCCGCCGTCTCGGTGACCTGACGCATCGTCATCGCCCCGACTCAGGCGCCGTCACCGGGCAGGACGAGTGCGACAGAACCGTCCTTGCCGACCCGCGACTGCGGCAGGATCGTGCGGATGGACCGCTCGGCCGCCAGAGCGCTGTCGACATCCGAATAGGCGGCGAGCTCCTGCAGCACCGCGACCGTCGGCGGCATCAGGCCGGCGCCGGACGTCAAGGCGTCCGCGGGCCGCAACCAGCGGCGCTCGTCGGCCTCCCCACCGACATCCCGGCAGACCTGCGCTGTCGGCATCCGAGCGAGCAGGAACCGGGTGTCGAAGCGGCGGACCGCGACCGCAGGGGTGATCCAGTGCGCCAGCGGGCGCAGCAGATCGGTACGAAGGACCAGCGACCGCCGAGCCAGCAGCTCCGGCAACGACTGCTCGCGAGCCTCGAGGGCGGCCCGTTCGGCCTCCCAGGCGTCGCCGCCGACGTCCGTCAGCAGGGCCCCGCCCTCGCCTGACCCGGCGAGCAGGACCCCGGTCTCCTCGAAGGTCTCGCGGACGCCGGCACACACCAGCGCACGAGCCAGCGGTTCGTCGCAACCAAACGCGCGCGCCCAGAACGCTGGAGCCGGGCCGGCCCAGGGCACATCGACAGCGGCATCCCCAGGGTCCACCGACCCGCCGGGGAAGACGTGCATACCACCGGCGAAGGCCATCCCCGCCACCCGCCGCAGCAGGTAGACCTCCGGGCCGGCGCGGGTGTCGCGCAGCAGCGCCACGGTGGCCGCGTTGCGCACGAGCGCCGCCACTCAGCGAACCTCGACGACCAGCTCGATCTCGACGGGAGTGTCCAGGGGGAGCGACGCGACACCGACAGCGGAGCGGGCATGCCGACCCGCCTCCCCGAACACCTCGCCCAGCAGCTCGGATGCACCGTTGACGACCGCGGGCTGGCCGGTGAACTCCGGCGTCGAAGCGACGAAGCCCACGACCTTCACCACCCGGACCACTGCGGACAGGCCCACCAGCGCGTCGATCGCCGCCAGCGCGTTGAGCGCGCACAGCCGCGCGAGCTCCTTCGCCTGCTCCGGCTGAACGAGGGCGCCGACCTTGCCGACGGCCGGCAGTGAGCCATCGACCATCGGCAGCTGACCGGAGGTGAACACCAGCGAGCCGCTTCGCACCGCCGGCACGTACGCGGCCACCGGGGGCACCACGGTCGGCAGGGTCAGCCCGAGCTCGGCGAGGCGCTCGTGGACATCCACGAGCGCGTCAGTCCTTCGGGCGCTTCAGGTAGGCGACGACCTGCTCACCGCCACCCGGACCGGGGACCACCTGGACGAGCTCCCACCCGTCCTGCCCCCAGTTGTCGAGGATCTGCTTCGTCGCGTGGACGAGCAGGGGAACCGTGCTGTACTCCCACTTCTGCATGTGGCAAGCCTAGCCGCGATGCAGAGGTCAGGCGGACTCGGCGGCCCGCTTGCGCAGCAGCCGACGGCGCTGCAGCTCGTTCATCCCGCCCCAGATGCCGTGCGGCTCCTGGGCCGTCAACGCGTAGTCCAGACACTCGGTCTGCACCTTGCAGGCACCGCACAACGCCCGAGCGGCGCCCTCGCGCTCGTCCTTCTCCAACTTGCGCTCGAAGTGCGGAGGCGGGAAGAAGTAGACCGCGTTCTTCTGGCGGCACTGCGCATCCACGCGCCAACCAGGCGCGGTCAGCCGGTCGACGGCAAGTCGGGGAGTGTGCATCGAGCGTTCTCCATCCGGTCCGACGCGGTAGTGGTCCGCGTCACATAGCCACAGTTCGCCATACCGGAGCACGTTCCTGCTGCATTTCTCGGAAGTTTCGGTGAGGGGGCTGCTCCGGGCGATTGCCCGGCCCGCACTTACCCTCGACGCGTGGCGGACTTCCCGGACGTGCGGCTGCACGTGGTGACCGGCAAGGGCGGCACCGGCAAGACCACTGTCGCCGCCGCGCTCGCGCTGGCGCTGGCCGGCGGGGGCAGACGGGTCCTGCTCGCCGAGGTCGAGGGCAGGCAGGGCATCGCGCAGCTGTTCGACTGCCCGCCGCTCGCCTATGAGGAGCGCAAGGTTGCCGTGGCCCCCGGCGGCGGCGACGTCTTCGCCTTGTCGATCGATCCCGAGGACGCGCTGCTCGACTACCTCCACATGTTCTACAAGCTGTCCCGCACCGGCGTCGCCGCACGCGCGCTCCGGCGCATGGGCGCCATCGAGTTCGCCACCACCGTCGCGCCGGGTCTTCGCGACGTGCTGCTGACCGGCAAGGTGAAGGAGGCGGTGGTCCGGCGGGACCGAAAGAGCCTTGCCGTGTACGACGCGGTCGTGCTCGACGCACCGCCGACCGGCCGCATCGCCCGCTTCCTCAACATCACCTCGGAGGTGGGCGGACTGGCGAAGGTCGGGCCGATCAAGACCCAGTCAGACAGCGTCATGGCTGTGCTGCGCTCACCGCAGACGGCGGTCCACCTCTGCACGCTGCTCGAGGAGATGCCGGTTCAGGAGACGATCGACGGTGTCCGGGATCTCGGGTCGCTGGGACTGCCCGTCGGCGGTGTCGTCGTCAACGCGGTGCGCGCTCCGCTGCTGCACCCGGCCGACCTGCGGGCCGCCGAGACCGGGAGCCTGGATGTCGGCGCCCTGGTCGCCGGGCTCGAGAAGGCCGGGCTCGACGCGCCCGACACCCTCATCGCGACCCTGGTCGCCGAGGCGACCGACCACGCGACGAGGGTGGCGCTGGAGGAGCGCGGGCGGGATGCCCTGGGCGAGCTGCACCTGCCGTCGTACGAGCTGCCGCTGCTGTCCGAGGCCGTCGACCTGTCCAGCCTGTACGAGTTGGCGGGGCTGCTTCGGGAACAGGGGATGGCGTGAACGCGCCGATGGGGGGGCCAGAGCCGTTCGACATCGACGCCACCCTCGACAGCGCGGCCATCCTGGTCTGCACCGGCGCCGGCGGCGTCGGCAAGACGACGACCGCGGCCGCGCTCGCGCTGCGCGCAGCCGAGCGGGGGCGCCGTACCGTCGTGCTCACGATCGACCCGGCCAAGCGGCTCGCGCAGTCGATGGGCCTGTCCGAGCTCGACAACACGCCCCGCCGGGTGGCCGGGACCGACACCTCCGGCGGCGGCAGCCTCGACGCGATGATGCTCGACATGAAGCGGACCTTCGACGAGATCGTCCTCACCCACGCCGAGCCGGGCAAGGCGGAGGCAATCTTCGCGAACCCGTTCTACCAGGCGCTGTCATCCTCCTTCGCCGGCACGCAGGAGTACATGGCGATGGAGAAGCTCGGTCAGCTCCAGGCGACCGGCGACTACGACCTCGTGGTCGTGGACACCCCGCCGACCCGCTCGGCCCTTGACTTCCTGGACGCTCCCGAGCGGATGACGACCTTCCTCGACGGCCGCATGATCCGCCTCCTGCTGGCCCCGGCCAAGGCAGGCGGCAAGGCCTACCTGCGGGTCGTGAGCGCCGGGTTCACCGTCTTCACCGGAGTCCTCACCAAGATCATCGGGGCGGGGGTGCTGCAGGACGTCTCGCAGTTCGTCGGGGCCCTCGAGACCATGTTCGGCGGGTTCCGGGAGCGGGCGCAGACGACGTACGACCTGCTCAAGGCCCCCGGCACGGCCTTCGTGGTGGTGGCGGCGCCCGAGCGCGACGCGCTGCGCGAGGCGTCCTACTTCGTCGAGCGGCTGGCCGAGGAGTCGATGCCGCTCGCGGGGTTGGTCGTCAACCGGGTCCACCGATCAGCGGGCGAGTCCCTGTCGGCGGAGCGCTCGCACGTCGCCGCCCAGGCTCTCGAGGAGGCCGGTGGTCACGAGCTCGCGGCCGCCGTGCTGCGCCTGCACGCCGACCGGGTTGCGCTGTCGAGCCGTGAGAGGCGTCTCCAGGAGCGCTTCACCGGCGCCCACCCGGGGGCGCGAGTCGTCGAGGTCGCCGCCCTGCCCGGCGACGTCCACGACCTCGCCGGGCTGCGCGCGGTCGGTGTGGACCTCGCCGGCGGCTGACCCGTCCATCAGCGGACGGGCTGGCGGGCGGTCAGCCGGTGGCCGCGTGCGCGGCGCGCGCCTGCCGCAGGAGCAGGGCCCACGACCGCACGTCCGGCCGGCGGCGCAGCAGCGCGCGGCGCTCCCGCTCGGTCATCCCGCCCCAGACGCCGAACTCCACCCGGTTGTCCAGGGCGTCGGACAGGCACTCCGTACGCACTGGGCAGTTGACACAGACCGCTTTCGCGCGGTTCTGCGCAGCCCCGGTCACGAACAGCTCGTCCGGGTCGGCAGTGCG
Source organism: Mycobacteriales bacterium (assembly GCA_038256525.1). Lineage (GTDB taxonomy): Bacteria > Actinomycetota > Actinomycetes > Mycobacteriales > SCTD01 > SCTD01. The sequence continues at coordinate 17,825 of JBBSKF010000030.1, forward strand.
GCAAGCAGAGCGGGTGACCCAGGCCTGGGGCTCGGTGAGATCGACGGTCATCGGGGGTCCTGACGTGAGGGGCGCGCCGGGAGGGGCCGGCCCGTCCACCGTAGGAAGCCCTGCGCCGTAGCGGCAGAACCCGAAAGGCCCATTTTTGCGTAGTCCTTTCGGACCGCACCGCATGGGCAGGCCGCTGCGCCACCTGCTGATCTGCCAGGCCCTGACGATCACTGGCCGTACGCTGGCGACGTGTCTCGTCGTCGACCGGCCCCCATCCGCCTGGGCTACGCGCTCATCGCCAGTGTGCTCACCGGGCTGCTGCTCGCAGCGGTCGCCCTGCCGGTGGTCGGTGGCCTCGGGCTGACCGCCAAGGCGGGAGCCGAGGAGTTCCTCGTGCTGCCCGTCGAGCTCACGACCCCGCCGCTGGCGCAGCGCACCCGGATCCTCGCGGCCGACGGCAAGACGGTGCTGGCCATCCTCTACCGGCAGAACCGCGTCAACGCGCCGTTGCAGGACGTCCCGGAGCTCGCGCGCAAGGCCGTCATCGCCACCGAGGACGCCCGGTTCTACGCCCACAAGGGGGTCGACTACAAGGGGACGCTGCGCGCGGCGGTGGAGAACGCGCAGGCCGGTGGGGTCAGCCAGGGTGGCTCGACACTGACCCAGCAGTACGTCAAGAACGCGCTCCTGCAGGCAGCCCGGGGCAGCAAGGAGGACCAGGAGCGGGCCCGCGAGCTCACCCTGGACCGCAAGCTCAAGGAGGCCCGCTACGCGCTGGCCATCGAGAAGGAGCTCACCAAGGACCAGATCCTCGAGCGCTATCTGAACATCGCCTACTACGGCAACGGCGTCTACGGCATGGGTACGGCTGCGAGCTTCTACTTCAACAAGCCCGTCCAGCAGCTCACCCTTGCCGAGGGGGCGCTGCTGGCCGGCCTCGTGCAGACACCCAGCCGCTTCGACCCGGTCAAGGCGATGAGCGACCCGGTGGTGATGGAGACCCTGCTGGCGCGGCGCGACATCGTGCTCAACCGGATGCGTGACGTCGGCTTCATCACCGAGCCGCAGCGCGCCGAGGCGTCGGCCGAACGCGGACTGCCGGACAAGCCGCTGTTCGCCATCCAGCCGGTCGTCAGCGGCTGCGAGAACCCCGAGGTCGCCGCGCCGTTCTTCTGCGACTACGTCCGTCGCGCCCTCGAGGACACCGACCTCGGCAAGGCCCTCGGCAACACCCGTGAGGAGCGACAGGACAAGCTGCTCGCCGGCGGGCTCACCATCGTCACGACCCTGGACCCGCGCATCCAGGAAGCGGCTCAGAAGGCCGCTGAGGACGCGGTGCCGATTGACGACGCGTTCGGCGCGGGGGCGGTCGTCGACATCGTCGAGCCGGGCACCGGGCACGTCAAGGCCATGGCGCTGAACCGCCGTTACAGCGAGCAGGACCTGCCCGGGCACACGAAGGTCAACCTGGCGATCGGCGGCTCCAGCGGCTTCCAGGGCGGGTCGACCTTCAAGCCCTTCGTGCTGGCCGAGGCGCTCAAGCAGGGCATCCCGCTGAGCTTCACGCTCTACGCCCCGCAGACCTACACCTCCAAGGTCTTCAAGGACTTCGTCAACGGCCGGGCCGGGCCCTACAGCCCGTCCAACGCCGGCGACTCGCAGGCCGGCCGGTTCAACCTCGAGACCGCAACGCACACCTCGGTCAACACCTACTACGTGCAGCTCGAGGAGCGGGTCGGCGTCGAGCCGGCGGCGGCTCTCGCCGAAACACTGGGGGTGAAGCAGTTCAAGGACGGCGTCCCCTCGGCCCCGCTCCTACGCGGCGGGGCGTTCGTGCTGGGCGCCAACGAGGTGAGCCCGCTCGACATGGCCGCCGCCTACGCGACGTTCGCCGCCCGCGGTCTCTACTGCCCACCTCGTCCGGTGACCCAGGTCCTGGACTCCCGCGGCGAGCAGATCGAGCTCGGCGGCCCGAAGTGCGCGCAGGTGCTGGAGCAGCCCGTCGCCGACACGGTCAACTCCGTGCTGACCGGCATCATCGACGGGGACACCCGCGGCCGGACCGGTCGCGGTGCCTCGATCGGCCGGCCGGCAGCCGGCAAGACGGGCAGCACCAACGGGTCGAAGGCGGCCTGGTTCGTCGGCTACACCCCGCAGCTCGCGACGGCCGTGTGGCTCGGCGATCCGGGCGCGCCCGGGCGCGAGGTCCAGGACATGAGGTCGGTACGGATCAACGGGCGCTTCTACCCGCAGGTCTTCGGTGGCACGATCCCGGCCACCATCTGGCAGCGGGCGATGAGCGAGGCGATGACCGGCCTGCCCGTTGTCAACTTCCCCAAGCCCGGGCGTGCGGCCTCGGACGGCAAGAACGTCGCCGTTCCCGATGTCCGCGGTCTGTCACAGGACGAGGCCGAGGCGACGCTGATCTCCGCGGGATTCGCGGTGCGCAAGGGCGGGCGGGTCTCGGCCGCCCCGGTGCCGGCGGGCGACGCCGCCTACACCTCGCCCCGAGCCGGCCGCAGCGTGCCCTTCGGGACATCGGTGACGTTGTTCATCTCCACCGGCCGACGCGCTGCGGCCTCCCCCCCACCCCCGAGCCGGGATCGGTCGGTCGCGCCGGACGAGCCGGCGGTGCCACCTGCAGGCAGCGTCCCCGGGGACACCAAACCTCGAGGGAACGGACGCGCGGGCAGGGACTGAGCGGGACAGTTCAGCCGGACAGCGCGGCGCGGACCGTCGCGGCCACCCGGCCACCCTCGGCGCGACCGGCGACGGTCGGACCGACCGCCTTCATCACGGTCCCCATGGCCTGCGGCCCGCTGGCGCCGGTCTCGGCGATCGCCTGGGCGACCAGCGCCTCGAGCTCCTCGTCGGTGAGCGGCGCGGGCAGGTAGCCGTTCAGGACCTCCTGCTCGGCCAGCTCCCGGTCGGCGCGATCGGCCGCCCCGCCCGCCCGGAAGGCCTCTGCCGCCTCACGCCGCTTCTTGGACTCGCGCGCCAGCACGGCGAGCTCCTGCTCGTCGGACAGCGCTCGGGCCGCCTTGCCGGCGACCTCCTCGTTGCCGATCGCGGTCAGCGCCATCCGCAGCGTCGCGGTGCGCAGCTCGTCGCGCGCCTTCATCGAGGCAGTGAGGTCGACCCGGAGCAGGTCCTTCAGCGCACCCATGGACGTCAACCTAGTCTGACCGGGTGCGCCCGTGGCCGCTGCTCCCGCTCGGCGCCGCCGCCGCCTGGCCGTTCGTCGAGCCGCACCTGCCGGTTCTTCGCCGGGTGAGCGTCCCGGCGCTTGCGCCCGGCGCCGAGCCGATCCGGCTGCTCCACCTCTCCGACCTGCACCTGCTGAGCCGGCACCGCCGGCGCGCGGCGTGGGTCCGCGCGCTGGCCCGGCTCCGGCCCGACCTGGTCGTGTCGACGGGGGACCACTGGTCCGGGGCCGCGGCGCAGGAGCTGCTGACCTCGACCTTCGCGGCGCTGACCATGGGCGGGACCCCGGCTGTCTTCGTCGCCGGCAACAACGACCGCTTCCGGCCACGTCCGCCCTCGCCGTGGGGCTACCTGCGGGGGCGCGGCAGGCCGGTGCGGCGGCGAGCGGACCTGCCCTGGGAGGCAGCGGTCGCGGCGCTCGAACGCGTCGGGTGGACCGATCTGACCCAGCGGCGGCTGACGGTGGAGGTGGCGGGTCGCGCAGTCACCGTCACCGGCACCGACGACGCGCATCTGCGCCGGGACCGCTACGACGAGGTCGCCGGTCCGGTCGAGGGGCTCGGGCTCGGCGTGACGCACACCCCGGCCAGCCGGCTGCTGCACGGCTTCGCCGCGGACGGGCACGCCCTGGTGCTCGCCGGCCATACCCACGGCGGCCAGCTCCGCGTCCCGGGCATGGGAGCGCTGGTGACCAACTGCGACCTCGCACGGTCGCGCGCCCGAGGCCTGTCACGGCTGGAGACCGGTGGCGTGACCGGCGGCTGGTTGCACGTGAGTGCGGGGCTGGGCACCTCCCCGTACGCCCCCGTCCGCCTCTGCTGCCGACCCGAGGCCACCCTGATCGAACTCGTGGCGGCCACCGGCGTCCGCTAGGCTGGCGGACGCACGGATCCGGGGTGTGGCGCAGCTTGGTAGCGCGCTGCGTTCGGGACGCAGAGGTCGCAGGTTCAAATCCTGTCACCCCGACACGGCTCTCCACCCCGGTGGGGACGGCGGTCCCGGGAAGGGCATCGGCTCCGGCCGGTGCCCTTCGTCGTGGCACGGCAGACTGGGCTCGTGGACACGCCGGTGTGGGAGCAGCGCTTCCGGGCCCCCCGCGTCTCCCTGCCCGAGTGGGCCCAGGACGCGCCCGACCGGTGCCTGTACGTCTCGAATCCGACCGGGACCTTCGAGCTGTACGCGTGGGACCGTGCCGGCGGCACGACCCGACAGGTGACCGACCGCCCGCACGGCACCAGGGAGGGCGCGCTGTCCCCCGACGGCGAGCACATCTGGTGGTTCTCCGACGCCGGCGGCGACGAGTTCGGCAGCTGGCGGCGGCAGGCCTTCGACGGCGGCCCCGACACCGACGCGACGCCGGGCGTCCCGCCGGCCTACCCGGCGGGCCTTGCGATCGGCCGGACCCGGACGGTCGTCGGCTGCTCGACCGACGACGGCCCCTCGGTCCACGTGGTGGAACCGGCCGGCACCCGCGTGCTCTATGCCAGCGAGCACGACGCCGACCTGGCCGGGATGTCCCGTGACGAGTCGCTGGTGGTGCTCGAGCACTCCGAGCACGGCGACTCCCGGCACCGCGCGCTGCGGGTGCTGACCGTCGCCGGCGAGACGGTCTGGGAGCGCTGGGACGGACCCGGCCTGGGTCTTTCCGCCGTCGGCTTCTCCCCGGTCCCCGGTGACTCGCGGCTGCTCGCCATGCACGAGCGCACCGGCCGGATGCTGCCCTTCCTCGTCGACCCGGCCACCGGAGCGGAGGTCCACCCGGACCTGAGCGGCCTGCCCGGCGACCTCGACGCCGACTGGTATCCCGACGCGAGCGCCCTGCTGCTGCGGGCCGAGGCCCGCGGGCGGTCGACGCTGCACCGGGTCCCCCTGACCGGTGTGCCTGCCGACGGCTCGGTCGAGCTGCTGCCGACACCGGTGGGCACGGTGGGTGACGCCACCGCCCGGCCGGACGGCTCGGTGGAGTTCTCCTGGTCCTGCGCGGCCGAGCCGACCGTGATCCGATCGACCGCCGGACGGCTCGTGCTCTCGCCGCCCGGCCGGCCGGCCGCTCCGTCGGTCGCCGTGTCGGACGCCTTCGTCGACGGCCCCGGCGGCCAGATCCACACCCTGGTCGCGACGCCCGACGGCAACGGTCCCTGGCCGACCGCGTTCCTCGTCCACGGCGGTCCGACCTGGCACGACAGCGACGCCTTCGCCGCCGACCGGGCCGCCTACGTCGACCTCGGGTGCGCCGTCGTCCAGGTCAACTACCGGGGCTCGACCGGGTATGGCTCGGCGTGGCGCGACGCCATCACCGGACAGCCCGGCCTCACCGAGCTGGCGGACATCTGCGCGGTGCAGGACTGGGCCGTGGCGACCGGACTCGCCGATCCGCGCCGGTGCGTGCTGACCGGCGGCTCGTGGGGCGGCTACCTGACGTTGCTCGGCCTCGGCACCTCGCCGGAGCGCTGGGCGGCAGGGGTCGCGGCCGTGCCGGTGGCCGACTACGTCGCGGCGTACGCCGACGAGATGGAGCAGCTGCGGGCGTTCGACCGGTCGCTGTTCGGTGGCTCGCCCGAGCAGCTGCCCGAGCTGTACGCGCGCTGCTCACCGCTGACCTACGTGGCGGCGCTGCGGGCGCCGGTGCTCGTGCTCGCCGGCGCCAACGACCCGCGCTGCCCGATCCGGCAGATCGACAACTGGCTGGCCGCCGCGGCGGCGGCGGGCAAACCGGTCGAGGTCTACCGCTTCGACGCGGGGCATGGCTCACTGGTCGTCGACGAGCGGGTGCGCCAGATGCGGGCCGAGCTCGAGTTCGTCGCTCGCGTCCTGGGCCTGGGGAATCCGTCGTAGGTGGGTCAGAGCGACGGAATGATGATGAGCGGTGACTTGTCCTTGCCCTTGCCCGGTTCCGGTGACGGCGAGGGAGACTCGTCGTCATCGTCATCGTCATCCTTCTCCGTCGGGGACGGCGACGGCGACGGGGATGGCTTCGGGGACGGGGACGGCGACGGCGAAGGGCTCGGCTTGGCGGATGGGGACGGGGTGGGCGACGGGCTGGGCTGGGCGTCGAGCAGCGGGACGTTCTCGAGCACCCCAAGCGCCAGGGCCCGAAGCTCGGCCTCCCGCGTCGGCGTCAACTGGCCGGTGCCGCCGAGCCGGCTGATCGTCTGCAGCAGCTCGTCGACCGTGTCCCGGACCCCCCGGCTGTCCTTGTCGTTGGCCTCGGCGATGACGGCCTCGACGTCCTCGGCAAGCGCGGCTTCCGGATCGGCGGACGAGCAGCCGGCCAGGGTGGCAGCGAGAAGGACGGCGACGGGGAGCGAGCGCAACATCACGGTGGTTCCACGGCTTCCTTGAGGCGCTGCAGGTCCTCCTGCAGCGGGGGCGGGAGATCACGACTGATCTCCGGCAACGGACCGGGCGCTCCGTCGCGCGAACCGGCGTAGGCGAAGCCGGCGACGAGCGCCGCGACGAGAGCCAACAGCAGCAGGGCGTACGGCCAGGCGCTGCGGCCAGGCGCGGCGACCGGGCGCGATGCGGGAACCGGTGCCACCCGGGGAGGGAGCGGGGCCGCCGAGGTCCGGGACAGCATCTGGGTGCGATCGACCCTGGGGGTCGCTGCCGCCAGGACCGTGGTGGCGGCGCCGCCGGCAGCGATCAACCCCAGCTGCTCAGCCGCCGCAGCCGGCCGCGGCCGGTCGGCCGGGTCCCGGGCGGTCATGGCCGCCAGCAGGCCCGGCCAGCCCGCCTCGAGCGTGGTCGGGATCGACGGCTGGCGGTGCAGGCGGGCCAGCGCCACCTCGACGGTGCTGCCAGCGTACTCCCGATTTCCGGTCAGGCACTCCAGCAGCATCAGACCCAGGGCGTAGACGTCGGCGGGCGGGCCGACCGTCTCACCGGCGACCTGCTCGGGGGCGAGGTAGGAAGCGGTGCCGACCATCATCCCGGTGGACGTGACCCGGGCGGAATCGACGAGGCGGGCGATGCCGAAGTCGGTGAGCCGCACTCGCCCGTCGTGCCCCATCAGGACGTTGGCCGGCTTGACGTCCCGGTGGACCAGGCCCTGCGCGTGGACGTAGCCGAGCGCCTCGGCGACCGACCGGCCGATCACCGCCACCCGGTGAGACGGGACACGGCCACGCCGGACGGTGTCGGCGAGCGTCTCGCCCTCCACCAGCTCCATGACCACCCAGGGCCGGGCGCGCTCATCGGTGCCGGCGTCGTAGACCGGGACCAGGCCCGGGTGGTTGAGCCGCGCGAGCAATCGGGCCTCCTCGCCGGCGCGGGCGGCGCTGTCGTCGGTCGGGACGGTGACCAGCTTCAGCGCCACACTGCGGCCGAGGGCGTCGTCCTCGGCACGCCACACCTCCGCGGTGCCACCGCGCCCGAGCAGGGAGACCAGGCGATAACGATCGGCGACGCGCCGCTCGTCCGGGTCGCCGGCGGGGACCGCCTGCGTCGCGTCGGTCATGCGCCCGTCCCGGCCGACAGCAGCCCGGGCGCGAGCAGCTCGGCGATCTGCACCGCGTTGAGCGCCGCACCCTTGCGCAGGTTGTCGTTGCTGACGAAGAGCATCAGGGCGCGCGGACCGTCCTGCCGCAGCCGACCGACGAAACACGCATCGCGACCGGCGGCGTGCAACGGGGTCGGCACGTCGAGCAGCTGCACCCCTGGGGCGGCGGCCAGCAGGTCGGCGGCCCGGGCGACCGAAAGCGGACGCTCGAACTCGAGGTGGAGCGAGAGCGAGTGACCGGTGAAGACCGGCACCCGCACGCAGGTGCCCGACACCCTCAGGTCCGGGAGTCCTAAGATCTTGCGGCTCTCGTTGCGGAGCTTGTGCTCCTCCTCGGTCTCGAAAGCGCCGTCGTCGACGATCGGGCCGGCGAGCGGCAGGACGTTGAACGCGATGGGCCCGACGTAGAGCCGAGGCTCCGGGAAGTCGACGGACGCCCCGTCGTGGACGAGCGAGGTGGCGTTGTCAGCCACCTTGCGGACCTGGGTGTCGAGCTCCTCGACGCCGGCGAGGCCGCCACCCGACACGGCCTGGTAGGTGCTCGCGATGACCCGCACGAGCCCGGCCGCGTCGTGCAGCGGCTTGAGCACCGGCATCGCCGCCATGGTGGTGCAGTTGGGGTTCGCGACGATGCCCTTGCCGATGTCCTGCAGGGCTTCGGGATTGACCTCACTGACGACCAGTGGCACGTCCGGGTCCATCCGCCACGCGGAGGAGTTGTCGATGACCACCGCGCCGGCCGCCGCGTAGGTCGGCGCGAGGGAGCGTGAGGTCGTGGCCCCGGCGGAGAACAGGGCGAGGTCCAGACCCGCGGGGTCGGCGAGCGCTGCGTCCTCCACGACCAGGTCCCTGCCCCCGAACGACAGCGTCGACCCGGCAGAGCGCGCGGAAGCGAACAGCCGCAACTCGGCGAGCGGCAGACGGCGCTCGGCAAGAACGCGCAACAGCATCCCGCCGACCTGTCCGGTGGCGCCGACGACTCCCACCCGCAGGCCGCTCACTTACCCGACCCCGCATAGACGGTCGCGTCCTCGCCCGGGGCGTCGAGGTCGAACGCCTCGTGCACCGCCCGCACGGCGGCCGGCACGTCGGTGTCGCGGCAGACCACGGAGATCCGGATCTCCGAGGTGCTGATCGCCTCGGCGTTGATGGCCGCGCCTGCCAGCGCCTCGAAGAAGGTCGCCGTGACCCCGGGGTGGGACTTCATCCCCGCGCCGATCAGCGACACCTTCCCGATGTGCTCGTCCGAGAGCAGTGACTCGAAGCCGATGGCGGCCTGGAGCCGGGACAGCGCCGCCATCGCGCCGGGCAGATCGCTGGTCGGCAGGGTGAAGGAGATGTCGGTGCGGCCAGTCGCCCCCGACACGTTCTGCACGATCATGTCCACGTTGACCGCGGCGTCCGCGACGGCCCGGAAGATCGCGGCGGCCTCGCCCGGCTTGTCGGGCACGCCGACGACGGTGATGCGAGCCTCGGTCAGGTCGTGCGCAACGCCGCTGATGATGGCCTGCTCCACAAGAGCCCCTCCTGAGATGGTGGTGCCCGGGCGGTTGCTGAACGATGAACGAACGACGAGGCGTACGTCGTAGCGACGGGCGTACTCCACGCACCGCAGGTGCAGGATGCGCGCGCCGCAGGCGGCGAGCTCGAGCATCTCCTCGTAGGTCACCGTCTCGAGGTGGCGGGCCTGCGGCACGAGCCGCGGGTCGGCGGAGTAGACGCCGTCGACATCGGTGTAGATCTCGCAGACCTCGGCGGACAACGCGGCGGCGAGGGCGACAGCGGTGGTGTCCGAGCCCCCCCGGCCGAGCGTGGTGATGTCCTTGCTGTCCTGGCTCACGCCCTGGAAACCGGCGACGATCGCGATGTGGCCGGCCGCGAGCGCCTCGGAGATCCGGCCGGGCGTCACGTCGATGATGCGGGCCTTGCCGTGCGTCGAGTCGGTGATGAC
>JBBSKF010000031.1:0-27449 GCA_038256525.1 Mycobacteriales bacterium
CAGCCAGTACGACGTGATGCCCAGCCGGGCGTACTCCCGCCGCTTGCGCACGGCGTCGCGTCCGGCGGTGGACGGCGAGCGCACCTCGACGGCGAGCAGCGGCACGTCGCCGTTCTCGATCAGCGCGAACTCGTGGCGCACGACAGTGAGGTCGGGCTCGAAGTGGGTGGCGTCCGGATCGTCGACGTTGATCGGCAACGGGAACACGAAAAGGTGCGGCGGGCAGGCTGACTTCAGGACGTCGCCGAGTCGGTCACACCCCACCTGGTGCCGCCGCCGGGCCATCGGGCTCACGAGCAGCCACCCGCCGGCGAGCTCGTAGCGCCGGCCGTCCTCCGGCAGCGCGTCGAGATCGGCGATCGTGTAGCGCCGCTCCAGGTCGATCGTGTCACCGGTCACGCTCCCCATCGTGCGCCTCCTTCTCTTCGGGGTCCACTGTCGCGCCTCGACCCGACAACCGCGGCGCTCCGTCCACAGGTCCACACTGGCCACCGTGCCGCCCCGCAAGCCAGCCAGCGCGTCCGTCGGTCTGGCCGTGCGGGGACGCGCCGCGGCGCCGCCCACCGCGTACGCCCGTCTGGTTCTGGACGTCGTCGACCGCATCCCGCGCGGAAAGGTCATGACGTACGGCGATGTCGCCGAGATGCTCGGCCGCGGCTCGCCGCGCACGGTCGGGACCGTCCTGACCAACCACGGTCGTGAGGTGCCCTGGCAGCGTGTCGTGCAGGCGTCCGGGCGACCCGCGGAGCCGTTCCTGCAGGAGGCGCTGCGACTGCTGGTGGCGGAGGGCTGTCCGATCCGCGGCGAGCGGGTGGACCTCGCCGTGGCCCGGTGGGACGGCCGCTGAGGGTTCGATCTGTCGGACGTACGTGGTGGACTGCCTCGTCGTGAGACCCTCTCCGCAAGCGCCCTACCGCCTGGTGCGCACACCGGCGCCCGCGGTGCGACCGATGGTGCCCGACGCGGAGCAGGCCGCGGTGCTGGCGCATCAGGGTGGGCCGCTGCTGGTGTTGGCCGGCCCGGGCACCGGCAAGACCACCACCCTTGTCGAGGCGGTGGCCAGGCGGGTCGAGGCCGGCCTCACGCCCGAGCAGGTGCTGGTGCTGACCTTCAGCCGCAAGGCGGCGCAGGAGCTGCGCCGGCGCATCACGTCCCGGCTGGGCGTGGCGAGCGCCGGTCCGTCGGCGTGGACGTTCCACGCCTTCTGCTACGCCCTGGTCCGCGAGCACTCCTCGCCGGAGCTGTATGCCGAGCCGCTGAGGCTGCTGTCGGGGCCGGAGCAGGATGTGGCGCTGCGGGAGCTGCTGCGTGGGTCGATCGAGCTCGGCCGGCCGTGGCCACCGACGCTTCGGGCCTGCCTGACCACGCGCGGTCTGGCCGAGGAGGTCCGGGCGCTGCTGTCCCGCGCCCGCGAGCTCGGTCTCGACCCGGCCGACCTGGACGAGCTGGCGCGGCGGGAGGGGCGGCAGGACTGGGCCGCGCTGGCCGGCTTCTTCGCCGAATACCTCGACGTGCTGGACGCCCAGGGCTCGGTGGACTACGCCGAGCTGGTCCACCGAGCGGTGCTGCTCGCTGAGGATCCCGAGGTCGGGGCCGGGCTCCGGGACCGGTTCCGGGCGGTCTTCGTCGACGAATACCAGGACACGGACCCGGCGCAGGAGCGGCTGCTGCAGGCGCTGGCCGGCGGGGGACGGGACCTGGTGGTCGTGGGCGATCCAGACCAGGCGATCTACGCTTTCCGGGGGGCCGAGGTGCGGGGTCTGCTGGGGTTCCCGGATCGCTTCGCGCAGGCGGGGGGCACGCCCGCGCCGGTGATCGCGCTGCGCACCTGCCGGCGCTCCGGCCCGGTCCTGCTGGCGGCCACCCGGCTGGTGGCGCGGCGGCTGCCCACGCCAGGACTCCCAGTCGACCGGGTGCGCGCCCACCGGGCGCTGCAGCCAGGGGTCGGTGGTCCAGCGGGCCTGATCGAGGCGCACACCTATCCGTCGACGGGCGCCGAGGCCGACGCGATCGCCGAGCTGTTGCGCAGGGAGCACCTCGAGCGGGGCACCGAGTGGTCGCGGATGGCCGTGCTGGTGCGTTCGGGTGCCCGCTCGGTCCCGCTGCTGCGCCGGGTGCTCTCGGCTGCGGGGGTGCCGCTCGAGGTGGCGGGCGACGAGCTGCCGCTGGCCCGTGAGCCGGCGGTCGCCCCGCTGCTGCTGGCCATGCGCGTGGCGGCTGACCCGCCGGCGCTCACGACCGAGGTGGCCCGGCAGCTGCTGCTGTCGCCGTTGGGCGGCGCCGAGCCGGCGGCGCTGCGGCGACTCGGTCGGGCGCTGCGCTCGCTCGACGGGCAGGCAGCGCGCGAGGCAGCCGGGACCGGCGAGGTGCCGGGGCGGCTGCCGCTGTCCTCGGCGGAGCTGCTGCGCGCAGCGGTCGCGGATCCCCGGGTGCTGCTGATGGTCGAGCCACTCACGGCCCGTCCGGCAATTCGGCTGTCGACCCTGCTCTCCCGGGCCCGGGAGGCGCTGACGACCGGACCTGAGCAGGCTCTGTGGGAGCTCTGGCACGGCAGTGGTTGGCCGGACCGGCTGGAGGCCGCCTCGCGGGGCGGCGGGTCGGCCGGCCGTTCGGCCGACCGGGATCTCGACGCGGTCGTGTCGCTGTTCGCCAGCATCGGGCGGGCTGCCGAACGCCGGCGGGTCGCCGGCGTCGCCACCCTGCTCGACGAGATCGAGGCGCAGCAGATCCCGGGTGACACCCTGGCCGAGCGCGGGGTGCGGGGTGCGGCTGTGCGGCTGTTGACAGCCCATCGGAGCAAGGGGCTCGAGTGGGACGTGGTGGTCGTGGCCGGGGTGCAGGAGGGGGTCTGGCCCGACCTGCGCCAGCGGTCGACGCTGCTGGAGCCGGACCGGCTGGCGCCCCCGCGCGAGCCGGTGCTGCGCGAAGCTCTCGGCCGCGCCGAGCTGCTCGCCGACGAGCGCCGGCTGTTCTACGTCGCCCTGACGCGCGCCCGTCGACGCGTGGTGGTCACCGCCGTCGCCGGGCTCGAACAGGACGGTGAGCGCCCCAGCCGGTTCCTGGCCGAGCTCGGGGTCGAGGTGCAGCCCCACCTCGACCGCGCGGCTCGCCCGCTGTCCTTGCCTGCGCTCGTCGCCGCCCTGCGCCGCATGTCGGTGGACCCCGCAGGCACCTCGGCCGCCCGGCTGGCCGCTGCCGCCCGGCTCGCCCGGCTCGCCGCCGCGTCCGACGACGGCGGGCGTGCGCTGGCTCCGGCCGCCCACCCGTCCCGGTGGTGGGGTCTGGCACCGGTGACGGCAAGCGCCACCCCCGTCCACCCGGCTGGGACCCCGGTGCCGCTGTCAGGCACGTCGCTGTCCGGACTCGACACCTGCCCGCTGCGGTGGTTCCTCGAGCACGAGGTGCACGCCGGCCAGGCCACCACCTCGGCGATGGGGTTCGGCGGCGTCGTGCACGCGCTCGCCGACGAGGTGGCGACCGGCCGGACACCGGCCGACCTGGACGTGCTGGTGGCCCGGCTCGACACGGTCTGGGCGCAGCTGGCCTATGACGCACCCTGGCAGTCCGACCAGCAGCACGACCAGGCACGCGAGGCGCTGCGCCGGTTCCTGCACTGGCATGCCGCAGCTCGCGGCCGGACCCTGGTTGCCACCGAGATCGGCTTCGCGGTCGAGATTCCCGCTCCCGGCGGCGCCGTGCTGCTCCGCGGCTTCCTGGACCGCGTCGAGCTGGACCGAGACGGCCGGGTGCACGTCGTCGACCTCAAGACCGGTCGCCGGCCGCTGACCGGGAAGGAGCTCGAGGGCCACCCACAGCTCGGGACCTACCAGTTGGCCGTTCGGCACGGCGCGCTCGACACCGTGCTACCCGAGCGGCCGGAGGTCGCCGGCGCCGAGTTGGTGATGCTCCGCCTCGAGGCCGGTGTCCGGGAGGGCGGCGGGCCGAAGGTGCAGGCACAGGCCGAGCTCGAGCAATCCCCCAGCTGGGTCGAGGAGCTGCTCGACACCGCGGTCCGTCGGGTGCTCGGGGAGAGCTTCCCGCCGACCCCGCAGGACAGCTGCGGGCGCTGCCCTTTCCTGAGTTGCTGTCCAGCGCAGTCCGAGGGCCGCCAGGTGGTGTCGTGACGCCCGGCGACCTGTGCGACCTGCTCCGCATCCCGTTCACCGCGCAGCAGCTGGCTGCGGCGACGGCGCCGCTCGCCCCCGGCCTGGTGGTGGCCGGGGCCGGTTCGGGCAAGACGAGCGTGATGGCCGCCCGCGTGGTCTGGTTGGTGGGCACCGGACGGGTGGCCGCCGACCAGGTGCTCGGGTTGACCTTCACCAACAAGGCAGCGGCCGAGCTGTCGGACCGGCTGCGCGACGGCCTGCTGTCGGCCGGCATCCTGCCGCGTCCCACGGCGACCGACGCAGACAGCGAGGCGGGCGAGCCCGTCGTGTCGACCTACCACGCCTTCGCCGGCCGCCTCGTCGTCGAGCACGGCCTCCGGCTCGGCGTGGAGCCGCGCTCGCGGCTGCTCGCCGACGCCACGCGCTACCAGCTTGCCGCCCGGGTGCTGCGCCGCCACCGAGGGCCGATCCAGCACCTCACGAGCCCGCTGTCGATGCTGGTCGGCGACCTGGTGAGCCTCGAGGCCGAGCTGTCCGAGCACCTGGTCGATCCCGCCGCCCTCCAGATGTGGGACGCCGAGTGGTGTGCCCACGTCGAGCAGGCATGCGCTGCCTATGACGGGCTCCGCGGCAGCAAGGGGCACTGCGACCGGTTGCGCGAGATGGTCCAGGCCGGCCGCAGGCGCATCGAGCTGACCTCGCTGGTGCGCGCCTACCGCGCCGCCAAGGTGGACCTCGACGCCATCGACTTCGGTGACCAGGTGGCCCTCGCGGCCCGACTGGCCGAGCAGCTGCCCGAGGTCGGCGAGGCCGAGCGGAGGCGTTCGCGGGTGGTGCTGCTCGATGAATACCAGGACACCAGCGTCGCGCAGCGCCGGATGCTCGTCGGCCTGTTCGGCGGCGGCCACCCAGTCACGGCGGTCGGCGACCCGTGCCAGGCGATCTACGGCTGGCGCGGTGCGTCGGTGTCGAATCTCGACGGCTTCCCCGCGCACTTCGCGCAGGCCGACGGCCGGGCAGCAGAGTGCTTCGACCTCGCGGTCAACCAGCGCTCGGGCGGCCGCCTGCTCCAGCTCGCCAACGCCGTGACGGCTTCGCTGCGGCTGCGCCACCGGGTGGTCGAGCTGACCGCTCCGCCGGCCAAGGCCGACCTGGGTGCGGTGGTCGTCGCCCTTCACCCCACCTGGTCGCAGGAGTGCGCCTGGGTCGCCGGCCAGCTGCGGCAGGCGATCGAGGCGGGCACACCGGCGCGGGAGTGCGCCGTGCTCGTCCGGGCCCGCAGTGACTTCGGTGATCTCTACGCGGCGCTCACCGCGCTGGAGATCCCGGTCGAGGTGGTCGGGCTGGGCGGACTGCTTTCCCTGCCGGAGATCGCCGACGTCGTGGCCGTCCTCGAGGTGCTGGACGATCCGACTGCCAACGCGCCGCTGCTGCGCCTGCTCACCGGCCCACGTTGGCGGCTCGGGCCACGTGACCTCGCCGTCCTCGGACGCCGGGCCAGGGACCTCTTGCGGGCCGACAACGGCCCGGACGGTGAGGACACCGACGCGCTGGAACAGGCCGTGGCCGGTGTCGATCCCTGCGACGTCGTGGCACTGGCCGATGCCCTGGACCGGCCGGGACACACCGGCTGGTCTCTCGAGGCGCTCCAGCGGGTGACCGAGCTGAATGCAGAGCTGCGCTTGCTGAGGTCTTTTCGCGACGAGCCACTGCTGGATCTCGTGCACCGCGTCGTCGAGACCACCGGTCTGGACGTCGAGCTGTCCGCCTCACCCGCGGCTGTCCAAGCCCGCCGGGGCGAGTCCCTTGCTGCCTTCCTCGACGTCATCGCCGGTTTCTCCGACCTGGACGGCGAGAGCAGCCTGAGCTCGTTCCTGGCTTTCCTACGCGCAGCAGAGGACCACGAGCGCGGTCTCGACGCCATGACGCCTTCGGGCAGCGACGCGGTGCAGCTGCTCACCGCCCACCGGGCGAAGGGCCTCGAGTGGGATGTCGTGGCCTGCCCGGACCTCACCGCCAAGGTGTTCCCGGCGACCACCCTGCGGGGCAGCTGGACCTCGAGCGGCGCCGTCCTGCCCGGTCCGCTGCGGGGGGACGCGGTCGATCAGCCGGTGTTGGTCAGCTATGACAAGCAGGGGCTCGCCGACCACGTCCAGCAGTGCCGTGACCACCTCGAGCGCGAGGAGCGGCGACTGGGCTACGTCGCGTTCACCCGCGCCCGCCACCTGCTGATCGGCAGCGGCCACTGGTGGGGGGCGACGCAGAAGAAGCCCAGGGGCCCGTCGGTGTTCCTGGACGAGCTGCGCTCGCACGCCGAGGCGGGTGGTGGTCGGGTCGAGCAGTGGGCGCCGAAGCCGCCCGAGGCTCGCAATCCCGCGCTCGCCTCGCCGGCGCACCATCTGTGGCCCGCTCCGTACGACGAGCAGCCCCACGCGCGGCGCCGACACGCCGCCGTCGCCGTGCTGTCCGACCTCGCTTCGCTCGAGGCCGGGCGCGGGCTTGCCGCCGACGACCTTGCCGGCCTGACCCGCGGCGAGCGGGAGCAGCTCGAGCGCTTCGACCGCGAAGCAGCGGTGCTGCTGGCTGAGCAACGGCACGCCCGGCGGGGGGTTCGGGACGTCGAGCTGCCGACAGCGCTGACCGCCAGCCAGCTGTTGCGGCTGCAGGCCGACCCGGCGTCCTTCGCCCGCGAGCTCGCCCGCCCGATGCCGCGCCGCCCCGTTGCGGCGGCCGGTCGGGGCACCCGCTTCCACGCCTGGGTGGAGACGCTGTTCGGCGAGCGACCGCTGCTCGATCCGGACGAGCTCCCCGGGGCCGAGGACGACGGTTTCGCCGACGACGCCGAGCTGACCCGGCTGCAGGAGTCCTTTCTCGCCACGTCCTACGCCACCCGCTCGCCGCACCGGATCGAGGCGCCGTTCGAGCTGCCCATCGCCGGCCGCACCGTGCGCGGTCGCATCGACGCGGTCTACGACCTCGGCGACGGACGGTGGGAGGTCGTCGACTGGAAGACCGGCGCGGACAGCGCCGATCCGCTGCAGCTGGCCGTCTACCGGCTGGCGTGGGCGCGCCTTGCCCATGTGGCCCCGGCCGCCGTCGATGCGAGCTTCCTCTACATCGCCAGCGGCGAGATCGAACGCCACGGGAAGGATCTGCCGGGGGAACGCGAGCTCACCGAGCTGCTGCGCGGCACGGTGGAGATGGAGGTGCTGACGCTGCTGTGACACCGCTCGTGCAGGCTGGGGCGCATGGCAGGGACCTTGATCTTCGGATATCCCGGCGACGGCGGACTCGGGGACCGGTTGCTGGCCGCGGTGCTGCGCGGTGAGAAGACCGCGACGTCGTCGCTCGCCATCGAGTACCTCTCGGGTGAGCCGCTGCCCCGTGTCGGGCAGCGTCTCGTGCTCCAGGACCACGTCGGCGACGTGCACGGCGTGGTCGAGGTCACCAGGGTCACGATTGTCCCGATGCACCTCGTCGGCGACGACGTCGCTCACGACGAGGGTGAGGGTTTCGCCGACGCCGCGGACTGGCGCCGTGCGCACGTCCGGTTCTGGACCGAGGTGACCTCCCTGATCCAGGCCGAGGCCGGGGACCCCAGCTGGCGTCTGCGCGACGCCGAACCGGTGGTCGTCCAGTGGTTCCGCCGGCTGACCCCCGCGACATGGTCTGGCGCCCCGCACTAGTCAGTACGGGCCATGGTGGTCCGTCACGGAACGCGACAGTGTGAGTGCATGGGGTGGCAGCTGCTCGCGGCGTTGAACGCGGTGATCGCCACCTGCTACGTCCTGATCGCCCTCCTGATCCTGCAGGGCCTGATCCGCACCCGGCAGCTGACGACCAACTCCCTGGCCGTGGCCACGGCGGCCATCTTCACCACCTGCGCACTGCATCACGGCCACCTGTCCCTCGAGCTGCTGATCCCTTTTGGCGGCGCTGACGGTGCGGAGGAGCTGGCCGCCGCCCGGATGGCCGCCAGCGGGTGGCACATGGTCCTGATCGACGCGCTCGGGGCGACCGTGGGGATCATCTATCTCAGCCTTCGCCGCAGCTACAAGGCTCTGCTGAACACGCCGGCCATGTTCGACGACGCCGTCCGGGTGGCCGCGGAGCGGCAGTTGCGCCAGGCGGCGTTCACCGATCTGCTCACCGGCATCCCCAATCGAGCGGCCTATCAGCTGCACGCCGACGATCTGGCGGGGGACGGCCGGCCGGTCGCGGTGCTGTTCATCGATCTCGATGGGTTCAAATCCATCAACGATCGGCACGGGCACGACGCAGGCGACCGGCTCCTGCGCGAGGTCGCGCAGCATCTGGCCGCAGCTGTCGGTGAGGGCGAAGCGGTCTTCCGGCTGGGCGGCGACGAGTTCGTGGTTGTCGCCGTCGGCTGTGAGCCGCGAGCCGCGACGGCACTGGTCGAGCGCATGCGGTCGGCCATCGCCCGGCCGGTCTTGGTCCGGGACGGGACCGTCGGCATCGCCGCGAGCATCGGTCTGGCCACAGGTCAGGCCCGGTCGGGCATCGATGTGCTGCTACGCCACGCCGACGCGGCGATGTACCAGGTGAAGGGGGCTTCGGGGAAGCTGCTCGTGCCGCAGCGCAGGTCCGCAGAATCCCGAGCTCCGGGAGCAGCGGTCGTGCGCTGACGGGTGTGATCGGAATGATTTCCCCGTACCGTCGGCTGCTGGGTAGAGCGGGCAGCAGTCGCTGCCGGCGTTACCACGCACCTGACCCTGCGGAGGAACCCATGGCACGTCTTTCTGTCGGCACCGAGAACACCACCCCCGTCGAGCTGCATTACGAAGACCACGGCTCGGGCCGGCCGGTTGTCCTCATCCACGGCTGGCCGTTGTCCGGCCGCTCGTGGGAAGCGCAGGTGCCGGCGCTCGTCGCAGCCGGTCACCGCGTCATCACCTACGACCGCCGGGGCTTCGGTCAGAGCTCGCAGCCCACGGACGGCTACGACTACGACACCTTCGCGGCCGACCTGGATCAGCTCCTGCAGCACCTGGACCTGACCGACGTCACGCTCGTCGGCTTCTCGATGGGTGGCGGCGAGGTCGTGCGCTACCTGGGGACCTACGGGGACGCCCGCGTGTCGAAGGCGGTTCTTGCCGCTGCGGTCCCGCCGTACCTCTATCAGAGCGAGGACAACCCGGACGGCGGTCTCGACGACGCGACGATCGAGCAGTTCGAGCAAGGAGTTTCGACCGACCGGCTGGCCTTCCTCGAGGGCTTCACGAAGAGCTTCTTCGCTGCGGGCGAGAAGGACGACCTGGTCAGCGAGGCGCTGCGGCACTACTCCTGGATCATCGCGGCCGGCGCGTCCCCCAAGGGAACGCTCGACTGCATCGCGGCCTTCGGTCGCACCGACTTCCGGGCCGATCTGGCGAAGGTCACGGTGCCGACCCTGATCATCCACGGCGACTCCGACGGCATCGTCCCGTTCGAGGTCAGCGGCAAGCGCGCGGCCGAGTCGATCCCGGGCAGCACACTGGTGGTGATCGAGGGCGGGCCGCACGGAATCAACGCCTCGCACGCCGAGCAGTTCAACGCCGCGCTGCTCGACTTCCTCAAGAGCTGAGCTTCTACAGCTGGCCGAGGTAGAACCGGCCGTCCTGGTCGTCAGCGCACAGCGCTTCCAGGCCGTACGAGCGGGTCTGCGCATCGCCGGCGTCGCCGCCGGCGGTGCGAACTCGCTCGCAGGCCGCCCGAGTCGTCGACCCGCCACATCGGGAGCGTGGTGGCCTGCCGGTGCCCGCCGTGGAGCCCGGCCATCGCGCCCTCGACCTGCCAGCCGTCCTCGACGCTGCCCGGGGCTCGGCGCACCGGCGCCGCCGCCTGCCGCCCGTACGCGCATCAGTGCCGCATCGATGTCCTCGACGGCGTAGCAGCAGCGCAGCGTGCCGCGCTCCGCGACGCCGCGCAGACCCCTGACCGCAGCCATACGCCCACCGTCGCCGGCTCCATCGGCGTGCAACAGATCGGTACGGACGGTTGCCAGGTCGACCTCGTTGCGCAGTCGGCGGCTGAACTCCTCGACCACGGAGGCTTGTACGCGCCGCCGAAGCGGCTGGAACAGCGCGGCTATCGCCAAAGTAGAACCGGCCACGGCGAGCGAGCTGCCGTCGGGCACCAGCCTGCTGGCGGTCGTGACCAGAACTGTGCAGACAGCCACCCTCGCAGAGCGCCGTGACTGCTCGGCAGCCATCGTCGCTGCGCACCTGCGGCTGGCCGGTCGCGACGGCGAGAGCGCCGAGTGGTCCTGGCGCGCCGCCGAGAGCTGACCAGCTCGCTGGAGCGAGCCGGGGCCGGAAGGGGTGGCGTCCGGCTCAGGCTCGTCCGACGGCCGCTCCTGCGAGCAGCAAGACGCCCGCCGGCAGCATGAGCGCCCCGCCGAACCAGAAGCCGGTCAGCGCAAGCAGCAGGACCAGCAGCCCGGCGGACAGTGCGATCGGCCGGGACGGGCGGGCCAGCGCCCCGGCCGCCAGTATCGCCGGACCCCCGACCAGCACTGGTCCCAGCAGCCCCCGAGAAGGTGCGAAGGTGTCCCCACCAGAGAGGAGCAACACGATCCCTCCCGCGACCGCGGTCACCAGCGCTGCGGCGAGCAGCGGGCGGCGCCTCACACGAGCACATCTCCCGAGGACGCCGGACCCAGCGGCCCGTCGCCGGTCTCACAGCGTGCCGCCCCGAGAAAGTCGACGACGATGCGCAGTTCGACCTGCCCGGCCGGCACATCGGGACCGAGCACATCGCGCTGGTCCTGGATGCCAGTCAGAACTCGACCAACAGCGCTCGGTGGTCGGAGACCGCGAGCTCCGGTGACTCGACCGCGACGACCGGGGGCAGTGAACCCGACCCCAGCACGTGGTCGAGTTGGATCTTCGGCTCCCACGCCGGGTAGGTCGCGACCCGCGCCAGCACCTGCCAGCGGGTGAGCGTGCGAGGAAAGGGCGGCGGCATGTTCAGGTCACCCAGCAGGACGCGCGGTCCGGGCAGCGCGGCCAAGTCGGCGGTGAACGTCCGCAGCTGCACGCCGTTCCAGACCGGTACGAACGACAGGTGCGTGGTGGCAACCGTCATCACCCCGATCGGCGTCTGGACCACGGCCGCCAGCCCGACCCGCGGCTCGTCCTTCAGCCAGACGACCTGCTTGCTGCCGGGAAGCATGACGGGTGAGCGGACCGACGCCGCTGACAGCCGGGTGACGTGCCAGGACAGCACCGGGAAGCGGGAGACCAGGCCGATGCCGTACGACGCCTCCGTACCGTCGTGGTCCTCATCGGTCGCGGCCCGCCAGTCGAAGCCGGGGGTGCCGACGAGCGCCGGGACGAACTTCCAGTGGCGGGCGTCCATGGCATCGGCGACCTGGGCGGTCAGGTCTGCGGAGTGCGAGCGTGGCTGGGCACGGTCGACCTCCTGCAGTCCGACGACGTCGGCTCCCAGCTCCCGGACAGCCTCGGCCAGCCGGCTCGGCGTCACCGACCGGTCGGACAGCGACATGCCGTTGAGCAGGTTCAGAGTCGCCAGGCGCACCAGGCGGACGGTAGCCGCTAGTGCAGGTCGCGGCGCTGGAAGAGCAGGACACCGACAGCCACGAGGACGGCGGTCGCCACCCCCAGCACCAGCCCACCGTGCAGGTTCGTCAACAGGATCTCGCGGCCGCTCTCGACATAGGAGCCCTGCTCGTCGACGAACCCCTCGTCGAACAGGAAGATCCGGTTGCCGCCGTTCAGGACCAGTGCGACAGCGTTGTCGGTGAGCAGCCACTCCTGCCAGGAGCCGCGGATGGCGCGCACCGCGTTCTCGACGATCGCGAAGTAGACGAAGCCGATGCCGAGTGCCGCACCGGTGTTGCGGACCAGGTTGCTCAGGCCGAAGCCGAGCAGGGCGGTGAACACCACCAGCAGCACCGACCGGCCCTGCTGGCCGAGCAGGTCGGCGTAGAAGTCTTTTGGCAGCGTCCCGGTCCGGCCGAGGTAGTGGGCCATTCCCAGCGCGGTCCCCCACCACAGGGCCTGGCCGATCAGGGCCAGGACGACGGCGGCTCCGGTCAGCACCCCCAGCTTCACCCGCATGACCTTGAAGCGGCGCGGTTCCCAGAACAGCAGCGCGATCATCGAACGGCTCGACCACTCCGCGCCGACGAAGGTCGCGCCGAGCACGAAGGCGAGGACGGCCGAGGCGGCCGCAACGGCAATGGCCCCGGCCGGCAGGTTGTCGGCGAGGACGAACGGCGCCTTGTCGAGGAACTGTTCCACCGGGAAGTTCTCCGCCGTGTTCGGCGGACCGCAGAACATGTCCGTAGGGACATCGGCCGGCCGGTTCGGCTCGCGAAGGCACTGCTCCCGGAAGCGGTTCTGCTCCTCGACGATCTCCGCGACGTTGCGTTCGGCCGCCGCCAGCTGCTCCGGAGTCGTCTTGCCGAACTCGGTCGCAGAAGCGAGGGCGATGATCAGGGCGTAGCCGACCAGCGCCAGCGCGATCACGACCTGGATGAAGCGGCGCGAGCGGAAGCGGTGGATCTCCGCGCGCAGCAGGGAGCCGCGCGGCGGGTCGTCGGGGGCGGCCGCGGGCGGTGTCACGGTCTCGGTCGCGAGGTCGGTCACGGCTGCGCCTGCGTGAGCTCCAGGAACGCGCTCTCCAGGTCGGCGGCGATCGGGGACAGCTCGGTCAGGTAGAGCCGCTTGCGGGACAGCGCTCTCGTGATGTCAGCCGGGTCGGCGACGCCGTGCACCAGGATGGCGTCGCCGTGGGTGTCGTCGGCCACGGTGAAGCCGGCTTCGACCAGGACGGCCCGGGCTCGGACCGAGTCCGGCACGCGGACGCGAAGGCCCCCCGTCGATCGACTCGCCAGCACCTGCCGGACCGGCCCGGTCGCCACGCACCGGCCGCGGGCCATGATCGAGACGTGGTCGCAGACCTGTTCGATCTCGGCGAGCAGGTGGCTGGACAGGAACACGGTCGTCCGCCCGTCGCGGCCCAGTCGCTGGACGAGCTCGCGCACCTCCCGGATGCCGGCCGGGTCCAGGCCGTTGCTCGGCTCGTCCAGGATCAGCAGCCGGGGCTTCTTGAGCAGCGCCGCGGCGATGCCGAGGCGCTGCTTCATTCCGAGCGAGTAGCCCTTGAAGCGGTCGTCACCCCGCTCCCGCAGCCCGACGAGCTCCAGGCACTCCTCGACGCGGGACCGCGGAATGCCGGCTGTCTCGGCGAGCAGCCGCAGGTTCAGTCGGCCGCCGAAGTTCGGGTAGAACAGCGGAGTCTCCACCAGGGCGCCGACCTGTCCGATGACGCCGGGAAGAGCCTGCGGCACCGGCTTTCCGAGCAGACGCAGCGCGCCTGCGTCTGCGCTCACCAGGCCGAGCAGGATCCGGATCGTGGTCGTCTTGCCCGAACCGTTCGGTCCGAGAAATCCGTGTACGCCACCGTCGTCGACGACCAGGTCGAGGCCGTCGAGCGCCCGCTCGGGGGGCTTTCGCCTGCGCCGGTAGCTCTTGTGCACTCCCGCGACTTCGATGACCGCCACCGACCGCCCCCCTGTACGACGCTGCGCCCCTTCGGCGCAGGCTCCTCGAACCTGTCACATCTGTCTCCCCGCACGCTTTCCCACTCAGCGGCCCCCCCCCGCCTCCCTGATCATGTGGCGCAAGAGTGGGGGGACACGCCGGGGTATGACGCCAGATGATCAGGGAGCGTCTGCACGTCGACCTTCAGGACAGGAAGAAGGCGGACCCGGTCTCGTTGCACCGGGCGTCCAGGATCTCGGAGTTGAGGCGTGCGGCGGCTGCCGGATCCAGATAGACCGTGGCCCGTTCGTCAGAGATCACGAGGTCGTCCGACCCGGGCTTGTCCGCAAGGCTCATGGTGAGCCCCGGCGAGTCGAGGGACTGTGCGATCCGGAGCGTCAGGTCGCGAGCCGGATCGGCCTCCCTCAGTCGCGCGATCATCGAGGCAGCCGCGTCGGTCAGCGTCAGCATGCTGCCTCCAGGGGGCGGCCGATCGAGGACGACCACCGCAGCCACCCTGGTGCCCCCGCCCGACGCAGTCAAGGTCGCTGTGAGGGACGAGCAACCCCAGCCGGATGACAGGCGTCCTCAGCCGTGACCAGACCCGCCACCACAGAGGAGTTCCCATGCCTGCCGTCCAGTCGCCCCTTGTTCGCCGCTCGCGTCGGAGGGGATTCACGTTCGGGCTCACGGTGCTCGTCGGAGGGGGCTTGCTCGCGGTGCCGAGCGCCGCGACCGCCCATCCGTCCGGTGCGCTGTCCGCCAACGCCTCCACCAGCGCATGTCCCGCCCTGCAGACCAGGGTGACCGTCGACCGCGGCGACAGCGGCAGTGCCGTGGGTGCGGTGCAGTGCGCCCTGCGCGGAGCGAGCAACGAGTTCGCGGACCTCGCCGTCGACAGCCGCTTCGGTCCGGCGACGCAGAGCGCCGTGACCGCCTTCCAGTCCCGCCGCGGGCTCAGCGCGGACGGCGTCGTCGGCCCGGCGACCTACCGTGCGCTGACCGCCGCACCGGTTCCGGACGGCGACCCGCAGGTGCAGGCGGCCGGGCCGACGTTGCGACGCGGTGACGTCGGCACCGCGGTCCGCGCCCTCCAGAGCGCACTCGGAGTGACCAATGACGGCATGTACGGACGGCAGACCGAGACCAGCGTCGCCGCCTTCCAAGGCAGGCAGGGGCTTGTCGTCGATGGCGTCTTCGGGCCGCGCACCCGTCAGGCCCTCGTCGCGAACGGCGTCGACGGCTTCTGACGGCGCTCCGCCGACACGGACACGCAGACGCACACGCCTATCTCGTGAGCTGAAGCATCGCCTGAGCCGCCAGGAAGTACTTGTTCTTGCCGAGGTCGCTGACGGTCCGGATGCGGAAGGCGCTGCGCAAGGCTTCCGCGTCCTGCTCGGTGACGCCGGCGAGTGCGCTGACGGGGGCGGCCAGGATCTCGGTCAGGGAGGCGTCCGCGTAGGACGCGTCGAGGTACTTGCCGAGGTCGGCGGAGACAGGCACGGTGCACTCCACGGGGTCGTTGCTGCAGGGGCGGACGACCGTCACTGTGTCCTACGACGACCCGCAGGCGAAACCCGCCGGTCGCTACCCTGCCTGCCGCCGAGCAGGCGGGGCGGCGCGCCGGCCGTACTACCGTGAGCCCGGTGCCGCCACGCTCCCGGACGAGGTCCGCCCCTGCCGCTGCCCGCCCCGCCACCAGCCGGCTGTCCTACGGGATCGAGCGCGCGAGGCTCGACAACGGACTTCGCGTCGTGCTCAGCCCCGACCCCAGCAGTCCGGTGGTCGCGGTGGCCGTCTACTACGACGTCGGGATGCGCAGCGAGCCGGAGGGCCGGACCGGTTTTGCCCACCTGTTCGAGCACCTGATGTTCCAGGGGTCGGCGAGCCTGGGCAAGACCGAGCACTTCACCTACGTCCAGGGCAACGGCGGCACCCTCAACGGCTCGACGCACGTGGACTACACGAACTACTTCGAGGTGATGCCGAGCAGCGCCACCGAGCTCGCGCTGTTCCTCGAGGCGGATCGCATGCGGAGCGTCGCCGTGACGCAGGACAACCTCGACAACCAGATCGCGGTCGTGCAGAACGAGATCCGGGTCAACGTGCTCAACCGGCCGTACGGCGCCTTCCCGTGGCTGAACATCCCGCCGGTCCTGTTCGACGACTTCGCCAACAGCCACAACGGGTACGGCGACTTCGTCGACCTGGAGAGCTCCACGGTCGAGGACGCTCGGCAGTTCTTCGACCGCTACTACGCGCCCGGCAACGCGGTGCTGACCGTCGTCGGTGACATCGACACCGCCCAGGTGCTCGGCTGGGTGAAGCAGCACTTCGGTGACATCGAGGCGCGTAGCGTCCCCGAGCGTCCGTCGTTCGCCGAGCCGCTCCCGCAGCAGGAGCGGCGCGCCGTCGCGTACGACCCGCTGGTGCCCACCCCAGCGGTGGCGATGGCCTGGCGGGTGCCGGACCCGGCCGACCTCGACACCTACCTGCCCTACGTCGTGCTCGCCGAGGTTCTCACCGACGGCGACGCGTCGCGGCTGCAGGAGCGGATGCTGCTGGAGGACCGCTCGGCCACGAGCATCAGCGGCTATCTGGGGCTGCTCGGTGACCCGCTGGACGCCCGGGACCCGACGCCCTTCCTGCTCGAGGTGCACCACCCGCAGGAGACCGGCCTCGAGACCGTGGTGACGACGGTCGACGAGGAGCTGGAGCGCCTCGCGACCGCTGGCCTGCTGCCGGGCGAGCTCGACCGCACCGTCGCGCGGATGACCTCGCGCTACCTGCGCGAGGTCGACTCGGTGCTCGGCCGGGCGACAACAATGTCGGTGTTCGAGCAGCAGCGCGGCCGGGCCGAGCTGGTGAACGAGCTTCCCGACCTGCTCCGGGAGGTCACCGCCGAGGCGGTGCAGGCCGCCGCGGCGACGCTCACCCCGGCCACCCGCACCCTGCTCGAGTTGCGCCCGGGGAGCAAGGCGTGACCGCCGACCTGGTCCGGCCGATCCCGCCGCCTGCCAAGCCGCGGCCGGTCAAGCTGCCCAGCGTCGCCGAGCGCACCCTCGCCAACGGGCTGCGGGTGATGGCTGTGCGGCGCCCCGGGGTGCCGCTGGCCGAGTTCCGCCTGCGCATCCCGTTCGCTGGGCCGACCGGCCGGGGCGGGCGGGCTCACACAGCGCAGGCTCAGCTGCTCGGCGACACGTTGATGTCGGGCACGACCGAGCGCACCGCCGCCCGGCTCGCCGCCGACGTGCAGGCCCTCGGCGGGCAGCTGTCGGCCAGCACCGACGCGGACCGGCTCGCTTTCGGTGGCTCGGTGCTCGTCTCGGGGCTGCCCGGTCTGCTCGCCCTGCTCGCCGAGGTGATCACCTCGGCGAGCTATCCCAAGCGCGAGGTCGAAGGGGAGCGGGACCGCCTCGTCCAGGAGCTCGCGATCTACCGCAGCCAGGCAGCGGTGGTCGCGCGCGAGGCGCTGATGAGCCGGTTGTACGGCGACCACCCGTACGGCCGCGAGATCCCCTCCGCGGAACAGGTGCAGGACGTGAAGGCGACGCAGCTGCGCTCGCTGCACGCCGAACGCATCGCTCCCGCCGGCAGCGTCTTGACGGTCGTCGGCGACCTCACCCCGTCCCGGGCGATCGGCCTGGTCGAGAAGGCCCTCGCCGGCTGGACCGCGACGACCAAGGCGGCGAGCACTCCGCCGCTGCCGACCCCTGACCGGCGCCCCACCCTGTTGGTCGACCGGCCCGGGGCGGTGCAGACGACACTGCGCATGGCGGGTCCGGCGCCGAGCCGGACCGAGGCCGACTACGCCGCGTTCACCCTGGCCAACCTGGTGTTCGGCGGCTACTTCTGCTCGCGCTGGGTCGCCAACATCCGCGAGGACAAGGGCTACACCTACAGCCCGCATGCCCAGATCGAGCACCCCCCGGCGGGTTCCCGCATCAGCCTGTCCGCGGACGTCTCGACGCCGACGACCGCACCGGCGCTGGTCGAGACGCTGTGGGAGCTCGGCCGGATCGCGACGACGCCGGTCGCCCAGAGCGAGCTCGACCAGGCGCGCCGCTACGCGATCGGCGCGCTCGCCATCGGCACGTCGACCCAGGCCGGGCTCGCCTCCACACTGTCCCAGCTGGCCGGCGCCGGGCTGGGCGTCCAGTGGTTGCGCGACTACCCGAAGCAGCTCGCCGCGGTCTCGGTCGAGGACGCCCTTGCGGCCGGCGCCCGCTATCTCGCGCCCGGCCGGCTCACCACCGTGCTCGTCGGGGACGTCGCCCAGGTCGAGGCCTCGCTGCGGGGGCTGGTCGAGCTCGAGCTGGCGTGACGCATCGCCTCCCGTCGACGCCCGCGCTGTCACGGGCGACGGTCGACCGCGACGCGGTCACCCGGGACGACCCGGTGGCGCTGGGCCAGGCATGGTCGACCGCACGCGTGCTCGTCGTGTCGGCCGGCACCGCCGTCGTGGAGCAGGCCAGGCAGCCAGGCGATCGGCCCCGGTTGGTGCTGCTGCCCAGTGCGGATGCCCCGGGCGGCGAGCGGCTCTATCTCGGGCGCACCTCAGCAGGGGCTGTCTTCGCCGTCGAGGCCGATCTTCCGGAGCGGGCGGGGACGACCGCAGTCGGCCTGCGCGAGGTGGGGGCGCTGCTCGACGACCACGACGCCGGACTGCTCGTGCACGCTGTCGCCCTGACCAACTGGCACACCACCCACCGGTGCTGTCCCCGGTGCGGATCGCCGACCAAGCCCGCCCGCGGCGGGGCGGTGCGCCGGTGCACCGTGGACGGCAGCGAGCACTTCCCCCGTACCGACCCGGCCGTGATCATGCTGGTCCACGACGGCGAGGACCGGTGTGTGCTCGGCCGGCAGGCCGCCTGGCCGGCCGGCCGCTTCTCCACACTGGCCGGCTTCGTCGAGCCGGGCGAGAGCGCCGAGCAGGCCGTCGTGCGGGAGGTCGCCGAGGAGGTCGGGCTCGAGGTCCAGGACGTCCGTTACGCCGCCAGCCAGCCCTGGCCGTTCCCGTCCAGCCTCATGCTCGGCTTCACGGCGCGGTGCGCTCCGGAGGCGGTCCCCCGGCCCGTCGACGGTGAGCTGGCAGAGGCCCGCTGGTTCTCCCGGGCCCAGCTGCGGTCGGCCGGCACCTGGTCGCCCGACGAATCCTTGCAAACCCACATCGTACGGACGCCGTCCCCCGTTTCCATTGCCTGGCACCTGATCTCGGGTTGGCTCGAACAGGACTGACCTGCCTTGACCGGGGCAGGACCCGGGCATGACAAGCACTGTCGAGGACACGGCGAAGCAGGCGCACACGAGCGACTCCGTTCGGGTCCTTGCCAGGGTGGGCATGGCGGCCCGTGGGGTGGTCTGGCTCGTGGTGGGGCTGCTCGCGCTGTCCGTGGTGTTCGGCGGGGACCAGCGGACCGACCAGGGCGGGGCACTGCGGGCGATCGCCGACAAGCCGCTCGGCGAGGTGCTGCTCGGCGTGCTCGTGATCGGCTTCCTCGGCTACGCGGCGTGGCGGCTGCTGTCGGCGGCAGTCGGCCACCGGGACGAGGACGGCCACACGCGGACGGCCCATCGCGTCGCCTCGCTCGTCGACGGGACGGTCTACATCTTCCTGGCGGTCAGCGTCGTGCGATTCCTGTCCCGGGGTGACAGCAACGACACGACGGCGTCCCGGACCGCCGAGCTCATGGCCAAACCTGGCGGGCGCACCGCCGTCGGCCTGCTCGGGGTGGTGCTCATCGTTGTCGGGGTCGTGCTCGCGGTGAAGGCTCTGCGCCGGGACCACGTCGACAAGCTGCGGCGTGGGCAGATGCCGTCCCGGCTGCACTCACCCGCCGTCACGCTCGGCGTCGTCGGGTTGGTCGGCCGCTCATCCGTGCTCGCGCTGATCGGTGTCTTCCTCACGCTGGCGGCGTACCGGTTCGACCCGGCCCAGGCCAAGGGGCTCGATGCGGCGCTGCAGACCTTGGCACAGCAGACGCTCGGCCAGCTGATGCTCCTCGCGGCGGTCGTCGGGATGCTCGCCTATGCGCTGTGGTCGTTCGTCGAGGCGGCCTACCGCCGCTTCTGACGCGGCTCAGCGCCGGCCGGCAAGCTCCGGGGGCAGCGGCACGGCAGGGTCGGTCGCCGACAACACGATCTCGCGGGCCAGGTCGTGCACCTTGCGGCCCCGTGACCGGGCCACCTTCCGCAACCGCTCGAAGGCCTGGCGGGGGGAGCTGTGCTGGCGTTCGGTGATCACTCCGATGGCCTGTTCGACGACGACCCGGGCCGCGAGGGCATGCTCGAGCTGCTGGACCGACATCCGCAACTGCCCGATCTCGTCCAGGGCCTCTGCCTTGACCGGTCGGGCACCCGGTGACAAGTCGCTGGCCAGCAGGTCCGCGAGCACCATGGCGCTGGTGAGATCGTCGGCCTGGTGGTCGCCGACCGCCCAGCCACCCTCGGCCGCACGCCGGATGACCAGCCCTTCGGCGATCAGCGGCACGAGGTGAGCGGCGATCACCGCAGCCAGCCGGCCGAGCACCTCGAGCGTGCTGTCGTCGACCTCGACGGTCCCCCGGTCGATCCCGCACAGCGTCGCCACGACCTCGCCGCTGGGGTCGCAGATCGGCACACCGACGTAGGAGGTGATGCCCAGCTCGCTGCGCTTGGGTGCGTCCCGGTAGGCCAGGTCGTTCGCTGCGTCCGAGGTGCGGGGCGGCGCGCCCGCAAGCAGCCGATGGCACAGCGAGTCGCTCCGGTTGGTAGTGACCCCCGGCTCGACGCCCGGCCAGGCGGTCTTGGCCTTGACCTGCTCGAAGGTGAAGGTGTCCGCGGTGAGCCCCCCGAGGAAGACCACCTCCATGCCCAGCAGCGACGACGCCGTCGACATCACCGCGTCGATCGCCGGGTGCGGGGGGAACGGGGAGGTCACGGCGGTCACGGTTGCTGCACTTTCCTTCCGGTCGGGGTGGACAGACGACAGGACCGGCCGGTCACTGTGCGCAGCTCAGTGTGAAGCACAGTGTCTACCCGACCGGGACGGCTGTCACGTCACGTTCAGGCGGCGTTACCCGGCAAGGCGCGCCTTGACCTGCGCGAGACTGGGGTTGGTCAGCGCCGTACCGTCCTCGAACACGACAGTCGGCACCGTCTGGTTGCCGCCGTTGACGCTCATCACGTAGTCGGCGGCGGTGGGATCGTGCTCGATGTCCACGACCTCGTATCCCACGCCCTCGCGGTCGAGCTGGCTCATCAGCCGATGACAGTAACCGCACCACTGCGTGCTGTAGATGGTCATCGGTGCGGTCACTGCAGGACTCCTGACATCGGGGCGGCATCGGGGACGGCTCGTGTCGGTCAACAGCCCGTGGCTGCCACGCCTTCCCCAGCCGGCCGGGGGGCAGCCCTGGCGTGGGGAACACTGCCACGGTGACGGTCGACCGGACGACGAAGGACATCCTCGCGGCGCTCGACCCGGAGCAGCGGCAGGCGGCGCAGGCGGTGTCGGGGCCGGTCTGCATCCTCGCCGGCGCCGGCACCGGCAAGACCCGCACGATCACGGCTCGTGCGGCGTACGCCGTCGCCACTGGTGCCGTGTCGCCCGGCGCCATGCTGGCCGTCACCTTCACCGCCCGCGCGGCCGGTGAGATGCGGACCCGGCTGCGGGCGCTCGGTGTCGGCGGCGTGCAGGCGCGCACCTTCCACGCGGCTGCGCTGAAGCAGCTCACCTACTTCTGGCCGCGGGTCGTCGGTGGCCCCCCGCCCCGGCTGGTCGACAACACGTTCGGTCTGGTCGCGAACGCCGCCGCCCGGGCCCGGCTAAGGCCGGGGACGAGCGAGATCCGCGACCTGCTCTCCGAGCTGGAGTGGGCCGCCAGCACGCTCGTCGGTCCGGAGGACTACCCGCAGGCGGCGGACCGGGCCGGGCGCCTCGGGCCGTACGACCCGGCGGTCGTGGCGCAGGTCTACGCCGCCTATGCCGACCTGAAGCGGTCCCAGGGGCTCGCGGACTGGAGCGACCTGCTGCTGCTCACAGCGGGTGCGCTCGAGGACCACGCCGGGGTCGCCGAGGAGTTCCGTTCGCGATACCGCTCGTTCGTCGTCGATGAGTACCAGGATGTGACGCCCCTGCAGCAGCGGCTGCTCGACGCCTGGCTCGGTGGGCGGGCCGACCTGTGCGTCGTCGGTGACCCGCACCAGACCATCTACTCCTTTACCGGTGCGACACCGTCCTACCTGCTGGAGTTCTCCCGTCGCTTCCCGGATGCGACCTCCGTGCGCCTGGTACGCGACTACCGCTCGACTCCCCAGGTCGTGGCGCTGGCCAACGGCGTCATCGCCAAGGCGACCAGCCGGCACGCCGGGCTCGAGCTGCTCGCCCAGCAGCCGCCCGGTCCGAGTCCGGTGTTCCGCGAGCATCCCGACGAGTTGGCCGAAGCCGACGCGGTGGCGCTGCGCTGCGGCGAGCTGATCGGCTCCGGCGTCCCGGCGAGTGAGATCGCCGTGCTCTACCGCGTCAACGCGCAGTCCGCGGCGTACGAGCAGGCTCTGACCAGCGCAGGCGTCGCCTACCTGGTCCGCGGCGGGACCCGCTTCTTCGACCGGACGGAGGTACGCGAGGCGATCCTGCTCCTGCGCGGCGCAGCCCGAGCCGCAGACGGTGAGGCACCGACAGCGCTGCCCGATCTGGTCGCCGACGTCTTTCGGTCCGGGCTGTCCTGGTCGCAGACGCCGCCGGCCGGGGCGGGTGCGGTCCGCGAACGATGGGAGGCGCTGTCCGCTCTGCACCGGCTGGCCGGTGACCTCGCCGCGGGCGCGCCGGAGGCCGGGCTGCGGGAGCTGGTCGTCGAGCTGGAGGAGCGCTCGGCCGCCCAGCACGCACCGACCGTCGACGGGGTGACGCTGGCCTCGCTGCACGCCGCCAAGGGCCTGGAGTGGGACGCGGTGTTCCTCGTCGGCCTCGTCGACGGCACCCTGCCGCTCGTGCACGCCGACACGCCGGCCGCGATCGAGGAGGAGCGCCGGCTGCTCTACGTCGGAGTCACCCGGGCGCGCACCCACCTGTTCCTGTCCTGGGCCACCTCGAGATCCCCCGGTGGGCGGGGCACCCGGCGTCCCTCGCGCTTCCTCGACGGGCTTTCGGCAACGGTCGGCCGCCCGGCTGCCGGGTCGTCGCGGAGCCCGGCTGCCGGCCGCCGGTCGCGCTCCGGTCCGGTGCCCTGCCGGATCTGCGGCGCGGTGCTGACGGTCGCCGTCGACCGCAAGCTCGGCCGCTGCGCCGGCTGCCCGGTGGATCGCGACGAGGCGCTGTTCGAGGCGCTCCGTGCCTGGCGGGCCGAGCGGGCCAAAGGCCTGAGCCAGCCGGCCTTCTGCGTCTTCACCGACGCCACGTTGACCGCTCTCGCCGAGCAGCGTCCCGGCAGTGTCGCGGAGCTGGTGGCGATACCGGGGATCGGGGCCGCGAAGCTGGAGCGGTTCGGCGACGAGGTCCTTGCTCTGATCGGTGCCGGCGACACGCTGCAGAAGTCCGCGGAGTAAATCACTTGCCTGCTCGCCGCGGGCGTTCTACGTTCCCTTCAGCCGGTGCTCTCCGGCCCGGACGGCGATGACACAGGAGGTGGACGACGTGGACGACTTCACCTGCACGTCGGCCACCCGCCCGACGCCGACGCCGTCCGCTCATGGACGTGGCCTCGCTGTCGCGCCGATGGCTGCCGCGCACGCCACCGGTCTGTCCGGCGCCGGGCTCCCACCCGCCGCCGCCAACTTCATCGACGTCTCGGGATCGCCTCCTCGAGGTGCGCCGGTCTGACACCTCAGACCAACCAGCGCCTCGAGGCCGCGGAACCCGAACCAAGGGATCCGCGGCCTCTTTGCTTTTTCCAGCTCCTCCCACATCTGTCCGGCCACCAGGCCGCACGACCGAGAAGGTGACCGACGTGCTCGCCCCTTCACCCCTGACCCCCAGTCCGCCGACCTCCAGTCCGGCACCAGACCCCGTCCTGCCCTGCTGGACCCAGGACCCCGACCTGTGGTTCGCCGAGTCGCCCCAGTCCGTCGAGGACGCCAAGGCGCTCTGCCTGCCCTGCCCGCTTCGTGAGGCGTGCCTTGCCGGCGCGCTCGACCGGCGCGAGCCGTGGGGCGTCTGGGGCGGCCAACTGGTCGTCCAGGGCGTGGTCGTCCCACGCAAGCGCCCCCGCGGCCGTCCCCGCAAGGTCGACATCGCCGCCTGAGTCCACCCGTCGTCCGAACAGCATCGGAGCAGAGACCATGTACGACAGCAGCACCCACCTGCTGCTCGCCGCCGGCGAGCAGCGCGAACTCGAACGCCGGGCCGTGGCTTCCGCCTACGCGACCCGGCTCGCGCGGTTGCGCCGGCTGGACCGCCGGGCGCGGACGGCCGCCACCCGCGCCCGGCTGGCCCGGCTCGCCATGAGCTGATCCCGACCGGAGGACCCTCGGCGTGCCCACCTACGCTGGTGGTCGTGCCGCTTCCCTCCCGTGACCTGACCGCGAGCGTCATCGTGGGTTCGGGCCTGGCCACCGCCGGCCTCCGCGACCGGGCGCTCGACGTGCTGCTCGACCCGGCTCTTGCGGCCGTGGTCGATCTCGTCTGCTGGTCCGAGAAGGGTCAGGTGCATGTCGCCGACAGCGCAGGCCAGGTGGCGCTCGGTCCGGACGGCACGACGACGGTCCTCGCCGGTCGCGACCCGGTCGGCGACCAGGATCCGTTCAGTGACGCGGGCTACCCCTTCGCCTCGGCCCGGTTGCACTCGCTGTTCGCCGACCCCCGGGCCCCGGACCTGGTCGTGGTGCACACCGGCGCGCACCACTGGCCGGAGCGCGGCGGCCACCTCGGCGAGCACGGCTCGCTCAACGCGATGCAGTCCCGGGCCCCCCTGCTCCTGTCCGGCGCCGGCGTGCAGGAGCGTGGCGTTGTCGAGCGGGTCGCCCGTACGGTCGATGTCGGCGCG
Organism: Mycobacteriales bacterium; assembly: GCA_038256525.1. Classification (GTDB taxonomy): domain Bacteria; phylum Actinomycetota; class Actinomycetes; order Mycobacteriales; family SCTD01; genus SCTD01. The sequence continues at coordinate 24,577 of JBBSKF010000031.1, forward strand.
ACGCTCGCCCATCTGTGCGGGGGAACGCACGACGGGATGGACGGACGGCCCATCGATCTCGCTCAGCCGGGAGCCAAGCACGTGGTCGGGCTGCTGTGGGACGGCGCGCCGTCCGGCGAGCTGCTGACGCTCGCCGCGGCCGGGGCCCTGCCGAACGTCGGCCGCCTGCTGGAGCGGGGCTGCGCACTGAGCGGCGGTGCTATCGCCGAGTTCCCCAGTGTCACGCTGGTGAACCACACCTGCGCTCTGACCGGCGTGGGTCCGGGCACGCACGGGATCGTTCACAACGCGTTCTACGACCGGATCTCCGGCGAGCAGGTGGTCCCCAACGCCCCGACCTCCTGGCACCGAGCGATGGACTGGCTGCGGCCGGGGGTTCGCACGGTGTTCGAGCGACTGCCCGCCGGGATGCGCAGCGCCTGCGTCAACGACCCGGTCGACCGGGGAGCGACCTACAGCACGTTCGCCCTCATCCGCGAGGCCGGTCTCGGCGGCACCGGAGGGCTGTCCGCGATGCTCCCGGCCGCCGTCGATGACGTGGTCGCCACCCAGCAGCACGTTTCGGCGAGTACCGACTACGCCTGGTCGACGCAGGTCGACGCCAGCGGCCTCGAGCAGGTGCTCGGGCTGTGGCGCGAGCCCGAGCCGCCCGGCTTCACCTGGTGGAACACCACCCTCACCGACTCGGGTCACCATGCGGGCGGCCCGGGCTCGGAGATCTCGCGCGCCTCACTGACCGACGCCGACCGGCGCCTCGGCGTCTGGCTCGACCTCATCGAGGCGCGCGGGTTGACCGGTGACACGGTCATCCTGCTGACCGCCGACCACGGGATGCAGGCCGCCGAGCCTGGCTGCACCGGCGACTGGGACGTGGCGCTGACCGCGGCCGGTGTGCCGTTCCGCGACGAGGCGTACGGCTTCATCTACCTGGGGTGAGAAAATCGGCGTCCAGGCTGTAAAAGGGCCTCTGACCTGAGCCGATGCGTGGCTGGCTGGGACGGCGGGCGATCGGCCGCGGCGAATGCGCCATTGACTGGTGCCCCACCTACCGCATGGAAGCGACCCGTGGTCACTAATGACCTCCTTGTGATCATCTCCTGGCCGTTTACTACCCAAGACTGCTGATGTAGCCGACATTGGCGGCACAGCGCACGCACGCAGGGCATCGCGAAGATCTGACGGCATGGTGGTTGCCACGGCCGTCGGGGAGCGAGTGGCGAAGCACGGCCCGCCTCACTTTCCGTTAGGGGCCACACATGTCCGGCTACGCCACTGAACTGCGCGGCAGCAGGGCGCGCATCGCCCGCGTGGCGCTGGCCGCTGCTGCGCTCGGCGTCATGGCCACTGGGGTTTCGGCAGCGTCGACCCAGGAGGGACCGCAGGTCGCCCGCACACCGTGGCAGATGCACATCGATCCGGCACCGAGCGGAACCCTGAGCACCGGTGAGACGCTCTCCTCGCACGGGGAGGTGGCCGCGTACGTCGACGCCCAGGTGCCCGCCGCGACAGCCGATTCCTGGCAGAGCGCGCCCGACGGCGACATCATCGGTTTCGACGGCAGGGTTTCCGGCTTCGGCGGCGACACCGCCTCGCGCCTGACGGGCTTCCCGTGTCTCGCTGCCGTCGACTACACCTATTTCCAGACCTTCGTCACAGTGCCCGCCGGCGGCACGGTCAGCGCCTTTCAGGTCAGCTTCAACGGCGTCGACGACGGCGCCCGGATCAGCATCTACAACCCGGAGCACGCCGCGGGGGTGGTCGTACCCGGCAGTTACGTGGCTCTCAACGGCTCGGGCACGACGGATCTGGCGACCTACATGGGCGAGGGCGTCAACCGTGTGGTCATCACCCAACTCGATGACTGCGCGGTAGGCAACAACCTGCGCGAGGCACGCATTGTTCTCAACGGCGCGGTCATCCCGCCGGCACCTGTCGACACGACGCCGCCGGTCGTCGTCGCCGAGGTGAGCCCGGCCTTGCCGGACGGTGACAACGGCTGGTACCGAGCAGAGCCCACCGTGCGCTTCACCGCCACCGACATCGAGAGCGGGCTCACATCGACGACAGGCTGCGAGACGGTCACCATCTCCACCGATACCGCTGGTCGTCAACTCGACTGCTCGGTGACCTCCGCCGGCGGCAGCTCCGCAGCCCTGGTGACCATCAAGCGAGACGGTACAGCTCCCGTGATCGACGGGGTCGACGTCGTCGACACCACGTGGCGCAACAGCCCGCGGTCGGAGCAGTTCAGCGCATCGGACGCGATGAGCGGGCTCGCGGACCCCGACGATGCCGGCTTCACGCTGACCGCTTCCGACGAGTCCGCGGACGCACTCACCCCGACCGTGGTCGAGAAGGCCGTCGTCGACCAGGCCGGCAACACCAGCACCCGCAGAAGCACAGCGCTGATCGACCTCACGCCGCCCACCGTCGCGCTGACCGGCGCGGCAGGGGTTGCCAGCATCTGGACCCCGCACACCGAGGCCGGCTGTGCGAGCGACGACGCCCTGTCCGGCGTGGCCTCCTGCCTCGTGACCGGCTCGACGTCCCGCGCGGGCACGCACACGCTCACAGCCACAGCCACAGACAATGCTGGCAACACCGCTGTCGTCTCCCGCACCTTCAGTACGACGCCGACCGCTGCCGACCCTGAGCCGGCTCCGGACAGCAGCACCGATGACACCGGCAACGATGGCATGCGGGTGGGTGCCGCGGTGGCACCTGCCGAGCTTCGGCTCCCGGTCACCGGGGCGGCCATCGCCCTGCTCGCCCTCTGGGGCCTACTGGCCCTCGTCGCCGGAGCCGTCCTGCTGCTGCCGGCGCGGCGGGTGCGGCCATCTTGAGCCGTCGCACGCTGACGCCTCGTGCGAGGA
>JBBSKF010000032.1:0-26454 GCA_038256525.1 Mycobacteriales bacterium
GTGCCGGCCACCCACAGCAGGCCGACGACCACCGAGCAGATCGCCACCGACGTGCCGAAGTCGGGCTGCAGCATCACCAGGAGCAGCACCAGGCCGGTGACCGGCAGGAGGGGGACCAGCAGGTGCCGGTGCACGCCCAGCAGTTTGTGCTTGCGCACGAGCAGGTCGGCTCCCCACAGCGCGAGGGCCGGTTTGACGAGCTCGCTGGGCTGCAGGTTGAAGCCGAGCGGAAGGGGGATCCAGCTGGTCGCGCCCTTGACCTCCTTGCCGACGAACAGCACGGTCACCAGCAGCCCGAGCGACACCAGCAGCAGCGGGTAGGCCGCCGCGCGGTAGACGCGCACCGGTAGCCGGGCGGCGACGTACATCAGCGGCAGGCCGACCAGGATGAAGGTGGCCTGCTTGAGGCCGATGGAGAACACCGAGCCGGTGTCGGCGTAGGAGCGGACGCTCGAGGCGGAGAAGACCATCACCAGACCGATCGCCAGCAGCAGCAGCGTGCTGGCCAGCATCAGGTGGTAGGCCGCGAGCGGGCGCTGCAGCAGGGACGTCCCGGCGGCGGGGCGGCCGGCCCGCCGACCGCCCGCCCCGGTCGCCGAGGTCGGCCGGCGCGAGGTGCGGACCGGTCCCTGCGGCGTCGAGATGCTCATCGGCGCACCTGCGCTGCGAACAGCTCGCCCCGCTCGCGGTAGTCGCGGAAGCAGTCCAGCGAGGCGGCGGCGGGGGCGAGCAGCACGGTGTCCCCGGGGCGGGCGAGCGAGCGGGCGGCCGCGACGACATCTGACATGGCCCCAGTGTCGATGCGGTCGACCTCGAGGACGGGGACCTCGGGCGCGTGTCGGGACAGCGCCTGCCGGAAAGCCGCGCGGTCGGTGCCGAGCAGAACGACGCCGCGCAGCCGGGCGGCCGCCTGCCGGACCAGCTCATCGACGTCGGCTCCCTTGAGCAGCCCGCCCGCGACCCACACCACGGAGTCGTACGCGGCAAGGCTCGCCGCGGCGGCATGGGGGTTGGTCGCCTTGCTGTCGTCGACCCAGGCCACTCCCCCGACGGTCGCCACCAGCGCATTGCGGTGCGGGTCCGGCACGAACGCCCGCAACCCGAGCCGCACCGCGTCGGCCGGGACACCGTAGGAGCGCGCGAGCGCCGCCGCCGCGAGGGCGTTCGCGACGTTGTGCGCGCCCGGCACACCGATGTCGGCGAGCGTCGCGAGCTCGGTGGCCTCGCCCGCGACGTCCGTGCCTGCGACAGAGGTGAAGGCCCGGTCCACGAGCAGGTCCTCGACCACCCCGAGCTCTCCGGGTCCGGGGCTGCCCAGGGTGAAGCCGGCGCGGATGTCGGCGCGCGCTGCCAGCCGTACGGACTCGGCGTCCTGCCGGTTGTAGACCGCCACCGTGCCGGGGCCGTGGATGCGACCCTTGGCGGCGGCGTAGGCCTGCGGCGAGCCGTGCCAGTCCAGGTGGTCCGGCGCCACGTTGAGCACGGCAGCGGTGTGCGGGCGCACCGTCGAGGACCAGTGCAGCTGGAAGCTGGACAGCTCGACGGCCAGCACGGTGTAGGGCTCGGGCGCGAGGACCGCGTCGAGCAGCGGGACGCCGATGTTGCCGGCCGCGACGGTGCGCAGGCCGGCGGCGGACAGGATCGCGGCGAGCATCCGCACGGTCGTGGTCTTGCCGTTGGTCCCCGTGACGGCGAGCCAGGCCGGCACGCGGCCCGCGCTGCGGCTCGCCTGCAGCCGCCAGGCCAGCTCGACCTCGCCGATCACCTCCACCCCGGCGGCGGCGGCGGCAACCAGCAGCGGGGCGTCCGGGCGCCAGCCGGGCGAGGTGACGACCAGCGCCGTGCCGGCGGGCAGATCGTCGCGCCCGCTGACCTCGAGGCCCTCGGCCCGGAGCGGCTCGGCCCGCTGCTCGCTGCGGTCGACCACCGTCACCCGGGCGCCCCGCTCCCGCAACGCCCGGGCGGCGGCGGCGCCGCTCACGCCGGCTCCCGCCACGACGACCGGCATCGCGTCGTAGCTGCCCGCCGGACCCGGCACCCTCAGATCAGCGGCCCGGTCGCGAGGTACTCGGCGTAGAAGACGCCGAGCCCGAAGGCGACCGCAAGCCCCGCGATGATCCAGAAGCGGACGATGACGGTGTTCTCGACCCACCCCGCCAGCTCGAAGTGGTGGTGGATCGGGGCCATGTTGAACACCCGCTTGCGGGTCAGCTTGAAGGCCCCGATCTGGATGATCACCGAGATCGTCTCGATGACGAACAGGCCGCCGAGCACGATCAGGAGCAGCTCGGTCTGGGTGACGATCGCGATGCCGGCGAAGGCTCCGCCGATCGCGAGCGACCCGGTGTCGCCCATGAAGATCTTCGCGGGCGAGGCGTTCCACCACAGGAAGCCGAAGCAGGCGCCCATCGCCGACGCTGCGACCAGCGCGATGTCGAGTGGGTCGCGAGCGGTGTAGCACTGGGCGAGCTCGGGCTGGAGCACGCAGGAGTTGCGGAACTGCCAGAAGCCGATCACGACGTAGGCCGCGAAGACCATGATCGAGGAGCCCGCCGCCAGGCCGTCGAGGCCGTCGGTGAGGTTCACCGCGTTCGAGGTGGCGGTGATGATCAGATAGGCGAAGATCACGAAACCGACGGTGCCGAGGCCGACCGCCGCGTAGTCGCGGACGAAGGACAGGTTGTCGGAGGCCGGCGTCAGACCGGCGGAGTTGCGGAACTGCAGGGCGGAGATCGCAAAGGCCACCCCGACGACGAACTGGCCGATGAACTTGGCCGCGGCGTTCAGGCCCAGCGAGCGCTGCTTGCGGATCTTGATGAAGTCGTCCAGGAAGCCTACGAGGCCCAGCCCCACCATGAGCCCGAGCACGAGCAGCCCGCTGGCGGTGGGTCCACGGCCCGGCTGACCGACGACCAGCAGGTGCGCGACGCCGTAGCCGATGACGGTCGCCGCGATGATGACGACACCGCCCATCGTCGGCGTGCCGCGCTTGGTGGCGTGGCTACTCGGCCCGTCCTCGCGGATCTCCTGGCCGTAGCCACGCCGGCGGAACAGCCGGATCACCGCCGGGGTGCTGAGCAGGGACACGATGAGCGCCGACATGGCCGCGACCAGCACGGACCTCACTGCGCGGGCCTCATGGGGTCGATTCTCCCAGGGAGGGGGCCAGCAGCGCCGCAGCGACGCGCGCCAACCCCGCGCCGCGTGCGGCCTTGACCAGGACGACGTCGTCGGGCCGAAGCTCGGCGCGCAGCAGCGCGATGGCGGCGTCGACGTCCGGCACGTGCCGCGACTCCGAGCCCCACGAGCCCTCGAGCACCGCGCCGGCGTGGATGCCGCCGGCCGCTGCCCCGACCACCACCAGCTGGCCGAGGTCCAGCCGCACGAGGTAGCGGCCGAGCTCGCTGTGGGCCTGCCTGTCGTCCTCGCCCAGCCCGGCCATCGGCCCGAGCACGGCCACCGTGCGGCGCCGCTTGCCGGCGCCGAGGACGGCAAGGGTCCGCAGGGCGGCCCGCATGGAGGTCGGGTCGGCGCTGCCGGAGTCGTCGACGACGGTGAGCCCGTCCGGCCGCTGCCTCACCTTCAGCTGCCAGCGGCTCGCCGGCCGCGCCGTCGAGAGCAGGTCGGCCACGTGCTGTGCGCTTCGCGACAGGCCCATGCCGAGCAGGTTGGCGGCCACGGCGAGGGCAGCGGTGACCTGGCGCTCGCCGCCGCGTAGCCGCAAGGACACCGGCGCGCTGCCGGACCGGGGTGTCACGAGCGTGAAGCGGGCGCGCCCGTGTTCGTCGACCTCGACCCGCTCGGCCTTGTAGTCGGCGTCCGGACCGGTGCCGAACGTCGCCACCTGCTCGCTGGTGAGGCCGGCCAGTGCCAGCGCGAGCGGGTCGTCGGCGTTCAGCAGGTTGATGGCGGCGCTGTCCGCGCCCCCGGACGCCGAGAGCAGCTCGCCTGCGTGGTCCGCCCCGACGCTGAGCACGGTGGCCGCGTGCGGCTGGACGATCGAGCGGAGCAGCCTCACCTGGCCGGCGCTGCGGGCGCCGTATTCGAGCACGGCGAAGCGGGTGTCGATCTCGCGCCGCAGCGCCGTCAGGGGAAGACCCACGTCGTCGTACGAGCCGATCGGCCCCAGCGTCGGACCGAGCCGGGCCAGCACCGTCGCCAGCAGGTCCGCGGTCGAACTCTTGCCGCTGCTGCCGGTGATGCCGAAGGTCAGCGGCTCGCCGCCCGCGACGAAACGCCGGCGCGCCAGGTCCTGGAGCGCGGCCAGCGGGTCGTCGACGACCAGGCACGGGACACCCTCGACAGGGCGGGCGGTGAGCGCCGCGACCGCCCCGGCCCGGGCCGCCCCGGCGGCTTCGTCGTGGCCGTCGGTCCCCGGTCCCGGCAGCGCCACGAACAGCCCGCCCGGGACGACCAGGCGGCTGTCGACCTCGACGTCCGCGGAGACCAGGAGATCTGTCGGCAGGCCGTGGACCATCGCACCGGTGATCCGGATGATGTCGGCGACAGGCAGCGGGATCACGACTCGAGGATCTCCCGCAGGACCCGGCGGTCGTCGAAGGGCAGGCAGGTCCCGTCCGCCTCCTGCCCGCTCTCGTGACCCTTCCCGGCCACGACGACCGCATCCCCCGGTCGGGCCGCGGCCACCGCGAGGGCGATCGCGGACCGACGGTCCACCTCCAGAACCGCACCCGGAGCGCCGGCGGCCATCTCGGCCAGGATCGCCGCTGGGTCCTCGCTACGTGGGTTGTCGCTGGTGAGGATCGCGAGGTCAGCGGCGCTGGCTGCCGCGCCCATCAGCGGCCGCTTGGCGTGATCGCGGTCCCCCCCGCACCCCAGCACGACGATCACCCGGCCGGCGGTGAGGTCCCGGACCGTGCCCAGGAGCCGGTTTACGGCATCCGGGGTGTGGGCGTAGTCCACGAGCGCGAGGAACGGCTGCCCGGCCTCGACCCGCTCCATCCGGCCGGGAACACCTGACAGCCCGGCGATCCCGCGTACCCCGTCCTCGACCCGAACGCCGGCGGCACCGAGGCAGGCCAGCGCGGCCACCGCGTTGGTGACGTTGAACGCCCCGGGCAGGGCCAGCGAGACCCGCACGTCGACGTCGGGTCCGAGCAGCCGGAAGGTGCTGCCGTCCGCGCGCAGGTCGAGCTCGCGGGCGTGCCAGTCGGCGTCCTCGCCGTAGGTCGTCACCGGCAGAGCCGTGTCGCGGGCGATCCGCCGGCCGGCCGGATCCTCGACGTTGAGCACCGCCCGGCGGGCCCGGGCGGGCGTGAACAGCGACGCCTTGGCCGCCTCGTAGTCCGCCATCGAGGGATGGAAGTCCAGATGGTCCTGGCTCAGGTTGGTGAAAGCGGCCACGTCGAACCGGACCCCGTCCACCCGACCCAGCACGAGGGCGTGGCTGCTGACCTCCATGGCGACGGCGGTCGTCCCCCGCTCGCGCATCACCGCCAGCAACGCCTGCAGGTCGGGTGCTTCGGGCGTCGTGCGCACGCTCGGGAGCACCTCGTCGCCGATGCGGGTGAGCACGGTGCCGAGAAGGCCGGTGTGGTGCCCCGCTGCGCGCAGCGCCGCCTCCAGCAGGAAGGCGGTCGTCGTCTTGCCGTTGGTGCCGGTGACGCCGAGCACGAGCATGCCCGCGGCCGGGTCGGCGTGGACCCAGCGCGCCACGGCGCCGAGCACCGCCCGGGGGTCGTCCGTCACCAGGACCGGCACGTCGTGGGGCGAGAAGGCCGCCGCCCCCGCCGGGTCTGTCAGCACCGCTGCGGCGCCGGCGGACAGCGCCTGGACGGCGAAGTCGGCGCCGTGCGCCGAGGCACCGGGCAGTGCGGCGTAGAGGTCGCCGGGCTGGACCGCGCGCGAGTCCAGGGTGCAGCCGGTGACGGTTCGGCCCAGGATCGGCCGGTCCGCCCGTAGCCCCGGCAGCTGCTCGAGCAGCTCGGACAGCCGGCGAAGGGGTGGCACCCTGGGCCGCACGGGCCCCACGCCGGCTATCCGCGCAGACGCAGCGTCGGGCTGACCGCCCCGGTGGGCGGCACCCGCATACTGCGTAGCGCAAAGCTCATGATGTCGCGGAAGACCGGACCGGCGACGGCCCCGCCGTAGAAGCCGTTCTTGGGCGCCTGGATCGACACCGTGACGGCCAGGCGCGGGGCGTCAGCCGGCGCGAAGCCGACAAAGCTCGCCGTGTAACTGCCGTCGTAGCGGCCGTCGACGACGCGCTGGGCGGTGCCGGTCTTGCCGGCGACCCGGTAGCCCGGGATGGCGGCCGTCTGCGCCGTGCCGCCTTCGTTGGTGACGCCCTCGAGCATCCCCCTCAGCTGGGCGGCGATCTCCGGGGCGAGCACCCGGGTCTGGGCGGGCGCGGGCGCCGCCACGACGTTGCCGGCGCCGTCGGTTGCGGTGCGAAAGATGGTCGGCGTCACCCGCACGCCGTCGTTGGCGACGGTGGCGTAGACCGAGGCCATCTGCACTCCGTTGACCGAATAGCCCTGGCCGATCGGGTGTGTGCCGTAGTCGGTGCCGGCCCAGTCCTTCTCCGCGCGCAGGATGCCCGGGCTCTCCCCGGGAAGGCCCAGACCGGTCCGCTGACCGATGCCGAACCGGGTGAGCATCTCGTGCAGCTTGGTGCCGCCGGCAAGCTGGGAGGCCATGATCGTGCCGACATTGCTGGACTCGACGAGCACACCGGTGAACGTCATCCGTTGCGTCTTGTGGGGGCTCGAGTCGCGGAAGCGCTTGTTGGACAGCTGCAGGTTGTCCGGCACCGTCATCACCGAGTCCGGCGTCAGCACACCGGCCTCGAGCGCGGCGGCGGCGGTCACCACCTTGCCGATGCTGCCGGGCTCGAAGACGTCGCTGATCGCGCGGTTGCCGCGCAGCGCCGCATCGGCCGCTCCCGGGTCGTCAGCGTCGAAGCCGGGCACCGACGCCAAGGCCAGGATCTCACCCGTCCTGACGTCGAGGACGGTGGCGCTGCCACTTTCGGCGTCGGCCGAGGCGAGTGTGTCCATGAGGGCCTTCTGGGCAAACCACTGCACGTCCCGGTCGAGGGTCAGCTGCACGTCGTTGCCCGGCCGCGGCTCGACCTTGGCCGTGCGGCCGCCGGGAATGATGATCCCGTCACCGTCGACCTCGGCGGTGCTGGTGCCATCCTTGCCGGCGAGCACGCCGTCGAGCTGCAGCTCGATGCCGGCCGCCCCGGCTCCCTCGACGGTGGTGAACCCGAGCACGTTGGCGGCCAGGTCCTTGCCGGGATGGACACGCCGGGGCTCGGCGACGGTGCCGACACCGACGAGCCCGAGTCCGGCAATCGTTGTCGCCATCTCGGGGTCGAGCCCGCGGGCGAGGTAGACGAAGCCGGTGCAGCCCATCGGGGTGGCCTTGTCGCAGGTCCCGCCCGAGGCCGGCCGGCCGAGCTTCTCCGAGATCTCGGCGGCCGGCAGACCCAGCACCGGCGCCAGGACCGCCGCGATCGAGGCCGGGTCGCACGGACGGCCGCCGTCCAGCGCGCAGACCGCCTTGGCGATGATCCGCGGCTCGCCGAAGACCGCTCGGGCAGCGGCCGACATGGCCAGGGCCTGTCCGGACCGGTCGGTGATCGTGCCGCGCGGCGCCGTCAGCGTGCGCGTGGTCAGCCGCTGCTCGACCGCCTCGTTGGCGTAGACCTCTGCTTGGAAGCCCTGCAGCCAGACCAGTCGGCCACCGATCAGCGACAGCATGATGAGCACCGCGAGCAGGCCACCGTGCAGTCGCAGGCCGGGCGAGCCGAGTCTGCTCCGGCGCGCCGGCGGGGCGCTCGGCCGGCCGGCCGAGCGGGACACCGTGGTGGAGGACCGGGACCGCCCCCCGCCCGATCGGGAGGCGCTGGTGCGGGCGGGCCGGGCCGGGCCGGAGCGGACCGGTCGGGGCGCGCGGGCGCCCGAGGAGGTCGGCCGGGAGGTCGACCGCGTCGTGGGCCGGGTGGCGGTCACCGCGGCCCTCCGGGCGGCACGGCCGCGCCCGGCACCGGGGCGCCGAGCACCGCACCGTCGGGCAGCCGCAGGAACGCCGGCGGCCCGGCCGGGACCATGCCGAGCTCGGTCGCCCGGACGGCGAGGCTCTGCGGCGAGCGGAGCAGCTCCACCTCACGCTCCAGGGCCTGTTCCCGGTCGGCGAGGGCCCGGCCCCGTTCCTTGAAGCTGTCCAGCACGAACGCGTCCCGCGCGAGCACGGTGTTGAGCATCAGCAGGCCGATGAGTCCACCGACCAGCAGCGAGACCAGCAGGACCACGAAGGTGGCCCGCGGCAGGGCCGACCCGGCGGTGGGCACCAACTCGAGCGAGGGCTGCGCTCGACCGGCCGCCGCTCCGGCCGCAGCGGGGTCCGGAGGGACACCGAGCAGGCCGGTCGCGACGCTCACGCCGCCGCCCGCAGCTTCTCGGCGGCCCGCAGGCGGACGGAGGCAGCCCGGGGGTTGGACAGGACCTCTCCGTCGGAGGCCTTCTCGGCGCCGCGTACGAGCAGGCGCAACTCGGCGCTCACCCCCTCCGGCACGAAAGGCAGGTCGACAGGGACAGGGGACGCCGAGCGGGCGACCAGAGCCGACTTCACGATCTTGTCCTCGAGCGACTGGTAGGCGAGGACGACCAAGCGGCCGCCCACGCACAGGGTGTCGAGTGCAGCGGGAATTGCCCTGCGCAACACGCCGAGTTCGTCGTTCACTTCTGTTCGAAGGGCCTGAAAGGTGCGTTTGGCGGGGTGTCCACCGGTCCGCCGGGTCGCCGCCGGGATGGCGTCACGGACCAGCTCGGCCAGCCGCGCCGTGCCCGTGATCGGCTGCGCACTCCGCTCGCGCACGATCGCGTCGGCGATCCGCCGCGCGAAGCGCTCCTCGCCGTACGCCGAGAGGACCCTCGCCAGCGCCGCGCGGTCGTAGCCGTTCACCACCTCGGCTGCCGTGAGCCCGCGCGTCTGGTCCATGCGCATGTCGAGGGGCGCGTCCTTCGCGTACGCGAACCCGCGCTCACGCTGGTCGAGCTGCAGCGAGCTGACCCCGAGGTCGAACAGGATCCCCTGGACGCAGTCGAGCCCGAGCCGCTCGAGCACCGCCGGCAGCTCGTCGTAGACGGCGTGCACCAGCACGGTGCGCTCGGCGTAGGAGGCAAGGCGGTGCTCGCTGCGCCGCAGCGCCTCGCCGTCCCGGTCCAGGCCCACCAGACGACACCCTGGTGCGGCCCGCAGCAGCGCCTCGGCGTGCCCGCCCATCCCGAGCGTGCAGTCGACGACCACCGCGTCCGGGCCGGTCAGCGCGGGTGCGAGCAGCCCCACGCAGCGCTCGAGCAGGACAGGGACATGCGCAGGCTCCGGCCCGGCAGGACTCATCAAGGCACTCTCGTCACGAACAGTCTCGTCACGACAGGACGGTGAGCGCGGCCTGCGCGGCCGTGGTCAGCCCCATCGTGACGCCGACGGCGCACGCCAGCAGCAGCAGGCTCTCGCGCAGCTCGACGCCCAGCCCTCCTGACGGTTCCGGAGCGGACTCGCGTGGCGCTGGGGAGGGGGGCGGGTTCGGGTCCATGACGGGTGCCTCTCGACCGGTTGGCGGCCTCCCGGGCTCGCGGACCCGGCAGGGTGTGGCTGGTGTGGCTGGCTGGCTGGGCGGCGGCCCGGTCGCCAGGTCCCCGCCCGCTCCGCCGCCAGGCACCGGGGAAGGTGTGCCAGGTGGGGGCGGGAGGAGACCTCACGGCCGGGAGCGAGCGGACTCAGGCAGACTCCTCCCGCTCGGCGAAGGCCTGCTCGTGCTCGGCCTCGTAGGCCTCCCAGGTCGCGGCGTCCCAGATCTCGAGGTGGGTGTTGGCCCCGAGCACGACGCAGTCCCGGGTCAGGCCGGCGTAGGTCCGCAGACCGGCGGGGACGGTGATGCGGCCGGTGCGGTCCGGCTCCTCGTCGAAGGCACTCGCGTAGAAGATCCGGCCGAAGTCGCGGTCGGCCTTGGTGCTCGACTGCTCCTGCTGAGCCGCCCGGGCCGAGAAGGCCTCGGCGGTGAAGACGAACAGGCAGCGCTCCTGACCCTTGGTGATCACGATGCCTCCTGCGAGCTGGTCCCGGAACTTCGCCGGCAGGATGAGCCGGCCCTTGTCGTCCAGACGCGGGGTGTGGGTGCCGAGAAACACGGCCCCTCCTCGCTGCTCGACAGTTGTCCTCCCCGAAGCCCCACTCTACTCCACTTTCCTCCCCCGTCAACGCCACCTGGGCTTTCCGCCCGCCTTCGCGCCCCGAATCAGCAGGTCAGACAGGTGGGTACGGGTGGGGGGCCCCCGCACCAGCCGATGCCGACGGAACTGTTCGGCGCGCCCGCTCGTCGGACCGGACGCGCGATGCCGCGACCCTGACGGCTGTCGTCCTGCAGGCGGACGTGTCGGCCGGCGCAGATGTCAGACTCGACCCCGTCGGACCGCTCCCCCGGCACAGGAGGAATCCGTGGCACCCCCACCCCCGCTGTCCAGCGGAGCCGCTGGGCTGGACGGACTGCTCGAGTCCGCCGGGCGCATCCGCGCCAACATCGAGCGGGTCATGTCCGGCAAACCCGAGGTGGTCCGCCTCAGCCTCGTGGTGCTGCTCGCCGAGGGCCACCTGCTCATCGAGGACGTCCCGGGCGTCGGCAAGACGATGCTCGCCAAGTCGCTCGCCCGGTCGCTCGACTGCACCGTGCGACGCATCCAGTTCACCCCCGACCTGTTGCCGAGCGATGTCACCGGGGTCTCGATCTACGACCAGGACTCACACGAGTTCGAGTTCAAGCCGGGAGCCGTGTTCGCCAACGTCGTGGTCGGCGACGAGATCAACCGCGCCAGCCCCAAGACGCAGTCCGCGCTGCTGGAGGCCATGGAGGAGCGGCAGGTGTCCGTGGACGGGGTGACCTACGTCCTCGAGACGCCGTTCATGGTCATCGCGACCCAGAACCCGATCGAGATGGAGGGCACCTACCCCCTCCCGGAGGCTCAGCGCGACCGCTTCACCGCGCGGGTGTCGATGGGCTACCCCTCACCGGCGGCCGAGCTGGAGATGCTGCAGTCGCACGGCGCCCACGAGCCGATCGACGACCTGGAGCCGGTCGCCGACGCCCTCGAGGTGCGCAAGCTGATCGAGGTGGTGCGCAGCGTCCACGTCGCCGTCGACATCCAGCAGTACGTCGTGGACCTGCTGACGGCCACCCGGACGGCCCCCGAGCTCCGCCTCGGGGCCTCACCGCGCGCCGGCCTGCAGCTGGTGCGGGCGGCGCGGGCGAGTGCCGCGCTCGACGGCCGCGACTACGTCCTGCCGGACGACGTCCAGCAGCTGGCCGTCCCTGTGCTCGCCCACCGCCTGCTGCCCACCGCCGAAGCCCAGATCTCCCAGCGTACCGAGCAGGACGTGGTCGCCGACGTGTTGCGGCGGACCGCCGTGCCCGACCCCGCGTCGACCGCGGGTGCCCGCCGCCGGTGACCGCACCCTCGCGCTCGAGCCGTGCCGACTGGCGGTCCGCCCTGGCCGGTCTGACGACCCGCGGGCGCTGCCTGCTCGCCTCCGGCATGGCACTGGCGCTGTGCTCGCTGCTGCTCGGCCAGCGCGACCTGCTGCGCGTCGGGGTCTTCGTCGTGACGCTGCCGCTCGCCGCGGTCGCGATCGTCGCCCGCACCCGTTACCGCCTGGCCTGCTCCCGCACCCTGGACCCGCCGCGGGTCGAGGCCGGACAGCCCTCGACTGTCCGGCTGCACCTCGACAACGTCTCGCGGCTCGCCACCGGGGTGCTGCTCATGGAGGACGCCCTGCCGTACTCCCTCGGCGGACGCCCGCGCTTCGTGCTCGACAAGGTGGAGCCGCGGGGCGTGCGGGAGGTCTCCTATCCGGTGTGCGCGGACGCACGAGGACGGTTCCGGATCGGTCCGCTGTCGGTCCGCCTTGCCGACCCCTTCGGCCTCTGCGAGCTGAGCCGGGCGTTCGCGAGCACCGACGAGCTGACGGTCACCCCCGTGGTCTCCCGGCTGCCCGCGGTGCGCCTCGGCGGTGACTGGGCCGGCGGCGGGGACGCCGCGCCGAGATCGGTCACGACCAGCGGCTCGGACGACGTGGCAACCCGTGAGTACCGCTACGGCGACGACCTGCGACGGGTGCACTGGCGGTCCACGGCCCGCGTGGGCGAGCTCATGGTCCGGCGTGAGGAGCAGCCCTTCACCAGCCGCGCCACCCTGCTGCTGGACACCCGGGCGACGGCCCATCGGGGGGAGGGACCCGGATCGTCGTTCGAGTGGGCGGTCAGCGCGGTGGCGAGCATCGGCGTCAGCCTGGCCCGGGCCGGCTTCCAGCTCGCTCTCGTTCGCGCTGCGGGCGGCCCGCTGGTGCCCACGGGAGCGCCCCTCACGGAGGGGCTGCTGCTCGACATCCTGGCCACCGTCGACACCGGAAGCGGCGCCACGCTGGACGAGGCCACCGAGGGACTGCGCCGCGGCGGGATGGGCGGAGTGCTCGTGGCCGTGCTCGGCGCCCTCGACCTGCCGCAGGCGCAACGGCTGGCCCGGGTGCGCAGCGGATCGGCGGTCTGCGTGGCAGTGCTGCTGGACACCGACAGCTGGGCACCGGTCAGTCCGCGGGCCCGCTCCGAGGCAGCCGTCCAGCACGAGCGGATGGCCGGCCTGCTCGGCGCTGCCGGCTGGCGCGTCCTACCCGCCGTGCAGGCAGCCTCGCTTGCCTCGCTCTGGCCGACGGCCGGCACCCGCGTGCAGCGCGCCGGATCGGCCGAGCCGGCCCCGCCCGTCTGTGTCGGGCCGGACCGGCGATGAGCATGTGGGTCCGGCTGACCGTCACCGCGGCTGTCGCCGTGGGGCTGACGTCGAGTGCGTTGACACCGCTGTACGACGACCTCGGCTGGCTGGTGCGGGTGCTCGCAGCGGTCGCGGTCGTCGCAGGTTCCGCCGCCTTGGCCCGCGCCGCGAGGCTGCCCCGCGCGGTCGTGCCGCTCGCCGCCGGGCTCGGCCTCGCGGCGTACGTCGTGGCGGTGTTCGCACCCGGCACCCTGCGCTTCGGCGTCGTGCCGGGATCCGACACCGGCCGCTCGCTCGCCGCCACCTTCGAGCAAGGCGTGCTGGACATGCAGGAGCTCGGGGCGCCGGTGCCCACCGAGCCCGGGCTGGTCCTGATCGCGGTGCTCGGTGTCGGGGCCATCGCCATCACGGTCGACCTGCTCGCCGTGGGACTACGACGGGTCGCGGTCGCCGGCCTGCCCCTGCTGCTGCTGTTCACCGTCCCGTCCGCCGTGCTGTCGGACGGCGCCGGCCTGCTGCCGTTCGTGCTCGGGGCCACCGGTTGGCTGGTGCTGCTGCTGTCCGACGGCAGCGATCGGGTGTCCCACTGGGGAGCTCCGATGTCGGCCGTGGCTGCCGGCAGCGGCCCCGTCGATCCGGGTCTGGCCCGGGTCGGCCGACGGATCGGCGCCGCTGCGCTCGGGGTCGCGATGGTGGTTCCCGCGCTGGTCCCCGGTCTGGACGGGCGCCTGCTCGGTGGGGGCGCGGGCTTGGGCGAGGGGTCACGCACCACGACGACCTACAACCCGATCACCCGGCTGGCCGGTCAGCTGCGCCAGCCGGAGCCGCAGCAGTTGTTGACCTACCGCACCACGACCGGGGCGGACTACCTGCGGCTGACCACCTTGGACGTCTTCGACCCGGCCGCCGGCTGGTCGGCCTCGGAGCTGTCCGGGGACCCGGGTGACGACGCCGTGCAGCAGGGAATCCCCGTCCCACAGGGTCAGACCCTGACGGCCACACGACGGGTCAGCACGGAGATCACCGTCTCGTCGCGGCTGGACGGTCCCTGGCTGCCGGTGCCGTTCCCGCCGACCGACATCGACATCGAGGGAGCGTGGATCTGGGACCCCGAGGCCGAGACGGCGTTCTCGGTCCGCACGAAGATCAGCGACATCGAGGCGCCGTACCTCGTCAGCGCCACGCCGGTCGAGCCGTCCGCCGAGCTGCTCCGCAGGGCGCCGGCGGTGCCCGACGACATCCGGGCAGGCTACGCCGAGCCGCCCGTCGTCTCGCCCTACGTGAAGCAGCTCGTCGCACGCACGACGGCGGGCCAGCCGAGCGAGTACGACCGGGTGGTGGCCCTCCAGTCGCTGTTCCGGGACCCGGCCAACGGGTTCACCTACGACCAGGACGCCTCCGAGCCGGGTATCAACTCCCCCGACGCACTGGAGAACTTCCTGCGCGGGCGGGTCGGATTCTGCGAGCAGTACGCCTCCGCCATGGCGGCGATGGTGCGCTCGCTCGGGATTCCCAGTCGGGTGGCCGTCGGCTTCATCCCCGGCCGATCGCTCGGCGAGGACCGCTACGAGGTGACGACGAGCGACGCGCACGCGTGGCCGGAGGTGTGGTTCACCGGTGTCGGCTGGGTGCGCTTCGAGCCGACGCCGCGCACCGGCGCCGACACTCCGGCCTACTCCACCCCGCAGGTGGAGGCCGGCCCCACCGCCGGGCCGACTGCCTCGCCGTCGACGATCCCCGTGCCGCAGACGGGTCCGGACGGCGGCCCGGAGTCCGCCGACCGCGCCGACCGGGAAGCCCTGCCGGAGGTCGGCGGGGCCGCCGGCACCGGCGGCGGGCCACCACGGTCGCTGCTGGCCGCGCCGCTGCTGCTGCTCGTGCTGGCGGCGCCGGCCCTGCTGAGCGCGTTCCGGCGTCGGCGGCAGTGGCGCAGCGCGGACGCGTACGCAGCCTGGGCGGTCCTGCGGGACGACGCCGTCGACGTCGGGCACCGATGGCGACCGGCGGACACCCCGCGCACCGCGGCCGCCCATCTCGCGACGTCCCGCCCGGTCGGGCCGGCGGCTGCAGCGGCACTGGACCGGCTGACCGTCGCGGTCGAGCGGGCCCGTTATGCCCGGCCGACCGGTGTCCCCGCGACCGATCCGACCGGGGCGACCGAGGCGACCGAGGCGACGGCCCTGCGACGCGACGTCGCCGCGCTGCGCGCCGGGCTGCTCGCGGCCAGCTCCACCGGTGAGCGTTGGCGCGCACGGCTGCTGGCGCCGTCCTGCCTGACGTGGGCGGCCTCCTGGCTGGGGGCCACGATCGCCGATCTGCTCGACCGGACAGATCTTGCCCTGTCAGCGGCACGCCGACGGCTGCGTCCCCGTAGAACGGCGACCGGCCGCAGCGGGTGAGCGGGGGGGAAGGTCAGCGACCTTCGCCGCCACGCTCCTCCCAGCGGCGCTTCCACCGCTGCTCGAGCTTGTCCATGAACGACCCGCCCCCTTCGGCGCCACGCGCCGGTCTGGCCGGCTTGTTGCGGACCGGCCGTTCGGCGCGCGACGACCCGGCCACGTGCAGGCTGGCGCCACCGCCACCGGAGCCACCCCCGGGCTGGCCGAGGCGCTTCCAGCTGGTCATGGCGAGCAGCAGCGCGATCACCATGACCATGAAGCCGATGACCCCGACGACGGTCCCGAGCGGGCCCCCGCCGAAGCCGATGAGGCCGGCGAGAAGCAGGAACAGGCCGAGCGCGAGCACCAGCGCCGCGCGCCGCAGCCGGCGTCGCATGTGGGTGCGCAGATCGGTGGCCCGCACGTTGGAGGCGAACTTCGGGTCCTCCTGGTAGAGGGCGCGTTCGATCTGGTCGAGCAGGCGCTGCTCGTGCTCAGAGAGCGGCACGGCGCTCCCTCCCGGACGATGTCGGCCACAGGGCCGAGAACTGGATCTGCTGCTGCCACCCCAGGACGTGCGGGTTGCCGGGACAAGGATACGAGGGTGCGGGCCGTACGTCACGACGAAGGGGCGAACTGTTTGCACGGACCAGGCTCGGCGGTCCTTCTCGCCCGCTTCGCATCTGTTCACTGTGCCCCGCCGGGGGCCCTTCTCACCATGTTCGGGTCCAGCTCTCCCGCCGGTTCGACCAGCGCGGCGGGACGGACCGCTCCGGCACCGAAGCGGCGGGTGGCCCGGTCGACGGCCTGCTCCGCCGAACGCCAGCCGTGCTCGCGCTCCCCGAGCTGCAGCTGGTGGGGCTGGTCGTCGGCGTCCAGGATCGCCTCGACCCGCACCCCGACCAGCCGGATGCGGGCCCGCTGCAGGCCGAGCGCGTCGTACAGGCCCATGGCGGTGTCGTAGACGAGCCGTCCGACGTCGGTGGCCTCCGGCAGGGTCCGGGACCTGGTGATCGTCGTGAAGTCGGCGAAGCGGACCTTGATCGAGACGGTACGACCGACCTGTCCGGTCGCCCGCAGCCGGGCCGCGGTGCGCTCCGACAGGCGCAGCAGCTCGCGGGCCACCACGGCCGGGTCGTCGATGTCGGTCGCGAAGGTGTGTTCGGCGCCGAGGCTCTTGTCGGGTTCGTGCGGCACGACCGTGCGATCGTCCCGCCCCCAGGCCAGCGCCGACAGGTGGGCTCCACTGGCCGGTCCGAGCGCCCGCACCAAGGTGGCGACGGGGGTGTGTGCGAGGTCACCGACGGTGTGCAGACCGAGCTGTCGGAGGACATCCTCGGTCTTGCCACCGACTCCCCACAGCGCGCCCACCGGCAGCGGATGCAGGAAGGCCACCACCTCCTGGGCCGGCACGACCAGCAGCCCGTCGGGCTTGCAGCGCGCCGACGCCAGCTTGGCGACGAACTTGGTGCTCGCGACGCCCACCGAGCAGGTGACACCCTGCTCGTCCTGGACAGTCGCGCGGATCCACTCACCGATCTGGGTCGGACCGCCCAGCCGGCGGGCGGCGCCGCGGACGTCGAGAAACGCCTCGTCCAGCGAGATCGGCTCGACGAGCGGCGTGATGGAGCGGAAGACCTCCATCACCCCGGCCGAGACCCGGGCGTAGGCGGAGTGGTCCGGCGCGACCACGACCGCCTGGGGGCACAGCCGCCGGGCGCGCATCATCGGCATGGCACTGTGCACGCCGAACGCGCGCGCCTCGTAGGTGGCCGACAGGACCACCCCCCGGGTGCCGCCACCGCCGACGATCACCGGTCGGCCACGCAGCTCCGGCCGGGACAGCAGCGAGACGCCCGCGTAGAAGGCGTCCATGTCCACGTGCAGCACGGTGCAGCCCCGGTCCTCACCGGGCGGGCCGGCCGGTGGCCCGATGGGCGGCACGGAGCCCCGGCTCACGAGCTCACCTGCGGGTCAACGACGGACGGCCAACAGGTGCAGCTGGGTGGCGAGGTCACGAAACGGCTGCCGGTCGGACAGCGCCCGCTCCAGGGCGAGCAGGGCCGCGGCGGCACCGGGCTCGGCGTCCAGCACCCGGCTGGGGACGAGATCGGCCACCACCCGGACGCCGTGCAGCTGCTCGACCTGGAGGCCGGCCGCCGACACCAGCTGGCCGAGCTGGTCGGCGGTGAAGCGGCGGCGCACCCCGTCGGCCGGCCCCCACCGCCCGGCGGGATCGGTGAGGGCGCGGGCGGCCTCCTCAGGATGGCCGGCGAGCGCCCGGGCGAGGACCGCGGCGGCGCGACCCGCGACCAGCAGGCTGAGCCGCCCGCCGGGCCGAAGGACACCGGCGACGGCCGCAAGCGCCTCGGCGGCGTCGTCGACGACTTCGAGCACGCTGTGACAGAGCGCCAGGTCGACGCTGCCCGGCTCGACCAGGTCGGGCAGGTCGGCGAGGTCGCCCTGCCGCCCCACGACCCGATCGGACAGACCGGCCTCGGCGACCCGGCGCTGCAGGGCCGCGAGCGAGTCGGGACTCGGGTCGATGACGAGCACCCGGTGCCCGGCAGCAGCGAACGGCACGGCGAAACCGCCGGTCCCACCCCCCGCGTCGAGCACGTCGAGCCCGGTGCCGGCCGGGTCGGCCTCGGCGAGCACCGCCGACAGGACCTCCCAGACGACAGCGGTACGGACCGAACCGGCCGGCCCGGGCGACAGCTTGCGGCCGGGGACCGGCACCGGCTCCGGCCGCGGCCCGGGCGACGAGGGGTCGGCTGGCGGCACGGCGCTCCTCCCGGCGCGGCCGGGGCGACGCGCTCCGGACCCAGCCTAGTGACGGGGTCGCGGGCTCGCGGGGGTCGGCTCATCGGCCGGAGCTGCCGGGGCTGGCGTGCCACAGCTTGCGCGGCGCCGCCGGGACGGGACGACCGCTGGAGGTGCCGGCGCCGTCTCCGGCCGGCTTGATGTCGGCATACGGCGACTCCTGGAACCCGGTCGCATAGACGTGCACCGCTCCCCCGACCCCCGAGTGCCCGACCCCCGAGTGATTGGGTGGGCCGGCCATGACCGGCCGGGTCGACCGGCTGGCCGCCGCCCCCTGGACGGCCGCCTCACTGACCAGGAAGGGAGCGTCCATGAACGCCCAGACCGCCTCGAGCCCGCCCTCGAGCCACGCGGCGTGCACCGCCGGCAGCTCCCAGCAGCCGAGCGCCTGCATGGACACCCCCCGTGGACCGGTGCGGCGCACCAGCCCGGAGATGACCAGCAGCCAGGAGTGGAAGACCGTCGTGGCGTAGCCCACCTGGGCGTCCTCGAAGAAGGTCGCGTCGAGCGGGCCGTACGCATCGTCGAGCGTCACGAAGATCACCCGCCGGCCGGACCGGATCGGCGGTGTCTGGGTCGCGACCTTGACCCCGGCCACGAGCACCCGCTGCCGGCTCCGGCAGCCCAGCAGGTCCTTCGACCGGGTCGTCCCGAGCTCGGCGAGCAACGGGGCGTAGGCCGCCATCACATGCGAGCTGACGTCCAGGCCGAGCACGTCGAGCTCGGCCCGCACCCGCTCGGCCGAGCTCATCTCCGGCAGACCGCTCGAGACGGTGCGCTCCGGGGCGTCGTCCAGGTCGAAGGTGAGCTGGACGTCGACGGGTACGACAGGCGCCGGGGCCTGCGACTGCCGGGCCGCCCGGGCGCGCACGTCGTCCAGCGCCACCACCGGGCGGGCGGCCACCCCGGAGCTGTCTGCCGCCGAGCTGTCCCTTCCGGTACGGCGGCGCGGGGCGAGCTTGCGGGCCACCGCAGCCGTCGACCGGCTCCACCGGTCGAGCTCGGCCACCTGCAGCAGCAGGTCGCGGCGGGTGACCTGCCCGCGCCGCCGCACCGGGACGGTCGAGCCCAGTCCGTACAGGGAGTCGAAACCGCCTGCCACGACCAGCCGCTCGGCGATCGGCCGACAGACCTGGGCGCGGTGCCAGAAGTCCGACAGTCCCGAGTAGGGCCGCCCGGCGACGATCCGGGCGATCTCGTCCGCACGGATGCCCTTGACCTCGGCCAGCCCGATCCGGATGCCGTAGCCGCGCCCGTCGGGCAGCCGCGGGTCGGACGGCGCGCTGCGCGGGCCGCTGACCGGCCCGGCCTGGTCGAGGATGGCCGGTGGCGGCTCGTCGAGCACCCCGACCCGCTCCACCCGGTAGGAGGCGTCGGACAGGTTGACATCAAGGCTCAGGATCGCGATCCCGAACTGGCGGGCGTCGTCGAGGATCAGCCGCTTCGGGTACATGCCGGGGTCATGGGTGAGCACTCCGGCGAGGAAGGCCGCCGGGTGGTGGGCCTTGAGCCAGGCCGACTGGTAGGTCGGCAAGGCGAACGCGGCGGCGTGGGCCTTGCAGAAGCCGAACGACCCGAACGCCTTCAGTACTGCCCACACCTGCTCGACCACGCCGAGCCGGTAGCCCGCGGCCAGGGCCGCCGGCGCGAACCAGACCTGCACCTCCTGCTGCCCGTCCGGGCTGCCGAGCGCCCGGCGCACCTCGTCGGCCTCGGCGAGCGAGCACCCGGTCAGAATGCTGATCAGCTGCAGCACCTGCTCGTGGAAGACCACGACGCCATGGGTCTGGGCGAGCACCGGTTCGAGGTCGGGGTGCAGGTAGACCGCCGGTTTCCAGCCCTGCCGGGCCTCGAGGAACGGCCGGACCATGTCGCTCTTGACCGGGCCGGGGCGAAACAGCGAGATGTCGACGATGAGGTCCTCGAAGGTCTCCGGCGCGAACTTCCCGATCAGCTCGCGTTGTCCCGGCGACTCGATCTGGAAGCACCCGAGCGTCCGGGTCGACTGCACGAGGGCGAAAGTCGCCGGGTCGTTGCGCGGAGTCGAGTCAAGGTCGACCCGGACGCCGTCGACCCGGGCGGTCTCCTGCACGGCGTAGGTCATCGCCGACTGCATGCGGATGCCGAGCACGTCGAGCTTGAGCAGCCCGAGCTCCTCCACGTCGTCCTTGTCGAACTGGCTCATCGGAAAACCCAGCCAGCTGGACTCCACCGGGGTGCGGTCCAGCAGCGTGCGGTCCGACAGCAGCACCCCGCACGGGTGCAGCGCGACGTGGCGGGGGAGCCCGTCGAGCCGCTCGACCAGGCGCAGCAGCAGGTCGATGCGGCCTGGCCCTCCACCATGTGATCCGCCCCCCCGCGCCAACCCGCTGGCCCGCAGCTCGGGCAGGTCGCGCATCGCCGCCCGCACCTGGTTGGCGCGGATGTGCGGGAACGCCTTGGCCAGCGCGTCGACCTCGCCGGGCGGCAGGCCGAGCGCGGCGCCGACATCGCGGATGCCGTGCCGGGCGCGGTAGGTGTCCATCATCGACACGCACGTGCAGCGCTCGCCGCCGTACCTGCTCAGGATCTGCTCGTAGACCTCGGTGCGCCGCGCCGACTCGACGTCGACGTCGACGTCGGGCAGCTGGTGGCGAAGCGGTGACAGGAACCGCTCCATGAGCAGGCCGTAGCGGATCGGGTCCACATCGGAGATGCCGAGCAGGTAGGTGACCAGGCTGCCGGCGCCGCTCCCCCGCGCCGCCACCCGCACCCCCATGTCGCGGATGAGATCGACGACGTCGGCGACGGTGAGGAAGTACGCGGGGTAGCCGAGCGTGTCGATGACGCCGAGCTCGTCCTCGAGCCGGACCAGGGTGGGCCGCTCGCGAGGCATCGACCGCCGGCCGAAGCCGGCCTCGCAGCGCGCCCGCAGCACCGCCTGCGGCTTCCCCCCGCCGGTCTCGAGCTCGGGGAAGTGGACGGAGCCGACGCCGAGGTCGCGGCGCGGATCGACCGCGCACCGCTCGGCCTCGTGGCGGGTGCGGGCCAGCAGGCCTCGACCGTCATCAGCCAGGCCGGCCGCCCGGGCGACCTGCCCAGCCACCTCGGCCATCTCCTTCCCCGACAGCAGGGCCGCCTCGGCGTTGCGCCGGTCGACATGGCGCAGATCGAGCGCCACCAGCCGCCGGGAGGCGTCGAGGACGTCAGCGGTCGGGGCGTCGGCGCGGTCGGCGTAGCGCACGACGTTGGTGAGGACCACGCTCGCGTGCTGCGCCTGCGCGAAGCCGAGCATCCGCGCGGCCCGGGCGAGGTCGCCGGGCCCCCGGTGGCAGACCACCTCGACGACGACCGCATCCGGGCCGAGCACCTCGCGCCAGCGGGACAGCTGGGTGCGGGCGAGGTCCTCGCGCCGGGCTGCGACCGCCCGGCCGAGCTCTGAGCCGGGGCCGAGCAGGACGTCGAGCGCCCCGGACTGCGCGGCGCTCCCGGCATGCTCGGCGACGAGCTCGAGGCTGCTGACCGGTGTGCCCCGCTCCCCGGCGAGGTGGGTGGCCGAGACCAACCGGCACAGCGCCGCCCAGCCCCGGCCGTCGCGGGCGAGCAGCACCACCCGCGGCAGCGCCCAGCCCAGCTGGCCGCGGTCAGGATCATCCTGGTCGGGATGGCGGTCGAGAAAGGCCCCGCCCCGGGCCGGGCTGCTGCGCCGGGGCCGGGCCTGGTCGCCGGAGGCGGCCGATCGCCCGAGCCCGACCGGAGCGACGGCGAGGTCGACCCCGAACACCGGCCGAACGCCACCGGCTGCGCAGGCCGTGGCGAACTTCACCGCGCCGTACATCCCGTCGCGATCGGTGAGCGCCAGAGTGTCCATCCCGTGCTCGGCCGCGCGCTCGACGAGCACCCGGGGGTGCGAGGCGCCGTGCCGCAGGGAGTAGCCCGAGGCGACGTGCAGGTGGACGAACGGGTCTCCGGTCATGGCGCAGACGTCATCGCGGTCAGCCCGAGGCCAGCAGCAGCTGCTGGGCGGGCAGGCCGAGGGAGGACTCCACCATCGTGAGGAACGCCTGGACATCGCGCACGAGGTCATCGGCCTCCCGCGCGGTGACCGCCGACGGCAGGCCGGCCTCGGCCGCGGCCCGCTTGCGCGCGCCGGCGGCGAAGAAGGCCGCCCACTCCCCGAGCTCGGGGGCGACCTCGGCCAGCAGCACCCAGGCGCTGGTGGGACGACTCCGTCGGACCGGACGGGCCCGGCAGGCCAGCACCGCCGCGGCGACCCGCAGAGCGGACAGGTGGGCGGTGGCATAGCGCTCGCCGGGTGAGGTGGCCGAGCACGCCTCCAGCAGCCCGGAGCGGGCCAGCGACAGCAGCGTGCCGGCGGGGAGCGCGGGAGAGCCGGACGTGGTGATCGTCATCGGTCCCGCCTCCTCAGTCCAGGACCCGGGCGAGCGACCAGCGGCCCGAGGACCAGGAGAAGCACAGGTCGTAGACGCCGGTCCCGGCCGCCCGGCCTGCGCCCGCCTCGACCCGGAACCAGTCCTGCTCTCCGTCGTCCACCGAGGCCGGCCCGCTGCCTGCCTCGTCGGACGGGCTCCCGGACGACAGGGCCGAGACGGCGGCACTGCGCCACCAGCCGCCGGACTCGGTCCAACGGGCAAGCACTTCGCGCACGACGTAGAGCCGGCCACGCCACAGGAACTGAGCCGGCTCGTCATCGTGGCGCTGGACCTCGACGGCATCGGCGTGCAGACGGGACATGCGCTCCTCCTCCCAGCCGGGCGGGCAGCGGTCGCTGCCCGCGGGATGCCGGGGGAAGGCGGCAACGGGCGGCGCCGGTCCGGGTGAGGCGCTTCCCCACGCCACACCCGGACCGGCGGTTCCGCCCGGCGAAGCGGGAGGGTCGAGCTCCCAGTCCGCCGGGCGGATCCGCCCCTGACGGGTCCGCGAGGCCCCATCAGTTGCTCGAAACGCGTGACCCTCGATGATCAGTCGAACGAGCGTTCGAACAACAGGAACAGTAGACCCTGGCTCGGACAAGACGTCAACCGGCACAGTTCGGGGTGCCCAGTGCCCTCGGCCAGAGGCGAGTGGTGCCCTCGCCCCGGACCAGTGGTGTCCGGGGACGCCGTTACGGTGCACCGGTGGACACGCCGATCTGGGTCACGGTGCTCCTCGCCGTGGCGACAGCAGGCGGCGCCTACTTCGCTGGCGTCCGCCCCGCACGGATTGCGGCCAGGCAGGCTGAAGCGGACCGGGATCTCGCGCGGCAGGAGCGCGACGACAGCCGCGAGCAGCGGTTCATCGAGCGCATCGAGAAGGCGTGGGAACTGTGCAGGAGCGAGGACGAGAAGGACAAGCGCGCCGGGGTCCGCTTGCTACGAGCCATGATCAAAGAACCGGGGCTGACGCGGCTGGTCTCCAACATCCTCGACGAGGTTGCTCAGGAGGAGCTCGGAGACGAGCTGCGAGACTTGCGCACCGCCTGGCAGCAGACCGGCTCCCTGCCGGACGTGGACATCGTCGTGATGGAAGGGCGATAATGATGTCGACGAGGAGGTGGACGAACGGTGAAGCCAGCGGTGAAGGTCACGGTGACTCGTCGGCAGGTTGAGCTCGCCCAAGCCAAGGTCGAGGCCGACCGGGCGCTCCGGCGGAGCCCCGACCCCCTTCTCGTGAAGATCGCCAGCGCTGGTGGGCAGCGGACGACGGACCGCACCTCGGGATAGCCCTACACATCCGGTGGGGCAGGCTGGTCCCATGACACGACACCTGGACGGCCCCGCACTGGACGGCACCGTGGCTCTGGTCACCGGCGCGAGCTCCGGGATCGGCGAGGCCACGGCGCTCGCGCTGGCGGCCCACGGCGCGACAGTGGCGCTCGTCGCCCGCCGCAAGGACCGGCTCGAGGACCTCGCCGGCCGCATCGAGGCCGACGGGGGCCGCGCGCTGGCTCTCGAGGCCGACATCACCGATGAGGCCGCGGCCCGCGCGTGCATCGAGCAGGCCGTCCAGCAGCTCGGTCGCCTCGACGTTCTCGTCAACAACGCCGGGGTGATGCTGCTCGGCCCGATGGAGCACGCTCCGGTCGAGGAGTGGCAACGGATGGTCGAGATCAACGTCCTCGGGCTGATGTACTGCACGCACGCCGCCCTCCCCCACCTGCTCCGCGCCGCGCAGGACAGCGACCGCCGAGTGGCCGACGTGGTCAACATCAGCTCGGTGGCCGGACGGGTCGCCCGTGCGAACAGCGGCGTCTACAACGCGACCAAGTTCGGTGTGGGGGCGTTCAGCGAGTCACTTCGCCAGGAGGTGACGACGCGACACGTACGCGTGTCGATCGTCGAACCCGGCGCGGTCGTCACCGAGCTGGCGACCCACAACCGCCCCGAGGTCCAGCAGCTGATCAAGGAGCGCTTCGGGGACATCGACCGGTTGCAGGCCGAGGACGTCGCCGACGCCATCTCGTACGTCGTCACGCGCCCTCGCCACGTCGCGATCAACGAGGTGCTTCTCCGCCCGACGGAGCAGGAGGGCTGATCCGCTTGTCCTCGATCTCCCAGCCGTGGTCGAGCACGTGCCAGGCGAACCGGCGGACCGCGTAGCGCACCGGCCATCGGCCGTCCGGGGCACCGGCCCGGACCGCCTCGACGAGAGCTGATCGCTGCTGCTCCCAGGGTGTACGCGGCGGCGCCCGCACGACGAGCATCCGGCCGTAGGACCGTTCTGCCTCGCGTACGTGGTCGACGACCGCGTCCCGGTCCCGCCCGCCGCCGCGCGGGCCCTTGCGCAGCTCCGGTGGCGACGCCGCGACGATCCGGTCGAAGGCCACCCAGCAGGCACCCAGCAGGTCCGCGAACCGGGTGCACCCGGCGGCGTCGAGCGGCTGCTCGTCCCAAGCGCCGCGGGCGTCAGGCGCGCCGAAGTCGGTCGTGGCGTTGCCCGGCAGCGTCCCCACGACGTGCAGGTCGCCGGGCTCGAAGGAGCCGACCACCGCGGCGTAGCGATCGGCGTAGGCCAGCAGCGCCTCGAGCGCCGCCTCGTCGCCCTTGCCCCGACGGGCCAAACCCGGCCAGTCGAGCGCGCACGCGAAGGTCCACGTGCGTCCCTGCTCGAGGTAGACCTCGGTCACGAGGTCGACCCTGACAGGCGCACCGACGCACCCGACCAGCCCGCCCCGTTATCCACTTGGCCCGTGCTCACCGCGTCTGCCGGGGACCCAGCCGTGGGGTCCGAGCCGGCGGCCGTCCTTGAGCCGGATGGTGTGGCCGATGTGCAGGTGGTGGTGGGTCTGTTCGCACAGCAGGACGGTGTCGGCCAGGCTGGTGGTGTGGCAGCGGGCCCACGGGTCGGCGTGGTGCGGGATCAACCGGCAACCGGGGCCACGCGAGCAGCCGGCGCCTTGGCAGATGCCACCGGTCTGGAGGTGGATGGCCCGGCGTTCGTGGGCTTTCAACGTCCGTTCACTGTGGCTGGTCTCGAGGATCTTGCGGCCCAGGCTGAACACGAACCGGGTCAGCGCGCTGTCACACCACCAGCGGCTGACCAGACTGACCGGCAAGCTCGCCCCGGAAGCACCGACCGCCGGCAACGCCCCGGGTGCCTGGTGCAGGGTGTCCAAGCCGACGGTGACCGCCAGGTGCGGGGCGGTCTTGCCCTGCAGCCCGCTGATCCCGCTGTCCAGATACCTTCGCAGGCCGTTTCGCAGCGCATCATGGCGGCGTTGCCGCAACGACCGGGGTCCGTCACAAGCCGGCAGGTCTTCAGCTGGCGTCCAGCCGTCCTGCCGCAGCTCGGTGAACTTCTCGGTGTCGACCGGGTTGTCCGGATCCGCGGCCAGCTCGGCGGTCAGCACGGTGTGCAACAGCTCCCCGCACTCCAGGTCCAGCTCCCCCTCGGTGATCACCCAGCCGGAACCGTCCTCAGACCTTCGCATCGTGAACCGGCGATCGCGGTGCGCGTCCTCAGCCCGGCGTTCCAGCTCGTTCGGCAGCACCGCATCGACCAGCCGGCCCAACCCTGAGGGCAACAGGCCCGGTTCGACGTGTTGGGCGAGCAGCACCATCGCGGCCTCCAACCGGGCCAGCTCACTGACCGGCCGGCTGGCGACCTCGGTCAGCCCCGCGATCACCGAGGCCAGCAACGGGCTGTCATCAGCCAGCCCGCCATGCGCCTCGCAGATCAGCTGCCGGACCCCATCGACCACGACCGCCGTCACCACCTCGTGCCCGTCCTGACCATCGATCAGGCCGTCCGGCCGGTCGACATGCCGGCGCAGCTTCGACAGTGCCGCCGCGACCCGCTGCGCCCCCGACACCGACAGGCGCTGCGCGGACAGCTCGGCTGCCAGGTGCGGCAACCCGGGCAGGCGGCGGGCCAACGCCAGCTCAGCCCGGTCCAGGCTGGTCTGCTGGGCGCCCAGCCAGGTCCCGACCGTCGGCGACCCGGCCAGCACATGCAAACCCCGGCGGTCCACATCACCCACCCGCAAC
>JBBSKF010000033.1:0-26116 GCA_038256525.1 Mycobacteriales bacterium
AAGTACTACGCGAGCGAGGCGTCGGTGCGGGCGGCCAACGCCTGCGTGCAGGTGCACGGCGGCTACGGCTACATCGACTCCTACGCCGCCGGGAAGTACCTTCGCGACGCGAGGGTTACGACGCTGTACGAGGGCACCTCGCAGATCCAGCAGCTCATCATCGGGCGCGCGCTCACCGGGATCTCTGCCTTCTGAGCTGATCGAAGGAGGGGCGGCGCCGGATGGACAGCTACGGCTCGCACTCCATGATGGGCCGCCACTCGATGATGCGGTCGTTCGGCCGCGACCCGACGGTCACCGACGTCCACCTCGCGCCGGGGACGGGACGCCGCATCGTGCGGTTCGCCGCCCCGTACAAGCGTGAGCTGTCGGTGTTTCTCGGCCTGATCGTCCTGGCCGCCTTCGTCGCAGTGCTGAACCCGCTGATCTTCAAGCTCATCATCGACGACGGCATCGGCACGAACCCGCCGACGACCGGTGACCGCGGGCTGGTGGTGAAGCTCGCTCTGCTCGTCGCCGGGCTGGCGCTGTTCGAGGCGGCACTCAAGCTGTGGCAGAAGTGGTGCTCCGCGCGGATCGGTGAGGGCCTCATCTACGACATGCGCTCCCAGGTCTACGCGCACATCTCCCGGATGCCGATCGCCTTCTTCACCCGTACGCAGACCGGCGCGCTCATCAGCCGGATCAACAACGACGTGATGGGCGCGCAGTCGGCGTTCACCAACACCCTGTCCGGGGTCGTCAGCAACGTCATCGGGGTGGTGCTGACGCTGATCGCCATGGCCATCCTGTCGTGGCAGATCACCCTGCTCTCGCTCGTGCTGCTGCCGGTGTTCATCGTCCCGGCCAAGCTGATCGGGACCAAGCTTGCGGCGCTGACCCGCGAGAGCTACTCCCTCGACGCCCAGATGACCAACGAGATGACCGAGCGCTTCAACATCTCGGGCGCGCTGCTGGTCAAGCTGTTCGGCCGGCCGGAGGTCGACGCGACCTCCTTCCGGGACAAGGCGGGTCGGGTCCGGGACATCGGGATCGTGCGGGCGATGTACGGCGCGGTGTTCTTCGTGTCGCTGACGACCGTGGCGGCGCTGGCGACCGCGATGGTCTACGGGGTGGGCGGCGTCCTCGCGGCGTCCGGCTCGCTCGGGATCGGCACCGTGGTGGCGCTGGCTGCCTACCTCACCCGGCTCTACGGTCCGCTGACGGCGCTGTCGAACGTCCGGGTCGATGTCATGACCGCGCTGGTCAGCTTCGAGCGGGTCTTCGAGGTGCTCGACCTCGAGCCGATGGTCGTCGAGCAGACCGGGGCGGTCGAGCTCCCGAGCGGCGCCACGTCGGTGGAGCTCGACGCGGTCTCGTTCGGCTATCCCACCGCCGAGCAGGTCTCACTCGCCTCGCTCGAGACCGTCGAGGTCCTGGAGTCGACCCCGTCCGCAGCGGTGCTGCACGGGGTGAGCCTGCGGGTCGAGCCCGGTTCGCTGGTGGCGCTGGTGGGGCCGTCAGGCGCGGGGAAGACGACGATCGGTCAGCTCGTCACCCGGATGTACGACGTCGACTCCGGCGCGGTGCTGATCGGTGGGCACGACGTCCGCTCGCTGAGCATGCAGTCGCTGCGTGACACCGTCGGCGTCGTCACCCAGGACGCCCACATGTTCCACGACACGATCCGCGCCAACCTGCTCTACGCCGACTCCGGCGCGAGCGACGAGCGGCTCTGGGAGGTGCTCGAGGCGGCGCAGGTGGCCGGGCTCGTGCGATCGCTGCCGGACGGGCTGGACACCCTGGTCGGTGACCGCGGCTACCGGCTGTCCGGCGGCGAGAAGCAGCGCATCGCGATCGCCCGGCTGCTGCTCAAGGCCCCCGGCGTGGTGATCCTGGACGAGGCGACGGCCCACCTGGACTCCGAGTCCGAGGCCGCGGTGCAGCGGGCGCTGTCGACCGCGCTGGCTGGTCGTACGTCCCTGGTCATCGCGCACCGGCTCTCGACGGTGCGCGACGCCGACCTGATCGTGGTCCTGCAGGACGGGCGGGTGGTCGAGCGGGGGCGGCACGAACAGCTGCTCGAGCGCGGCGGGCTCTATGCCGAGCTCTATCGCACCCAGTTCGCGAGCCAGGCCGAGGTTGCGGTCGCCGCCGCGGCGCCCATTGGCCCTCCCTGATCATGTGGCGAGATTCCGCCCCTCCAGGTGGCCTTTTCGCGCCAGTTGATCAGGGAGGATTCAGCGGTGGGGGCGGGGTCAGCCGACGGAGCTGATGACGTTGCCCTGCTGGTCGCGTACGGCGGTGCGCTCCACCTGGAACTCGACCTCGGGGAGCCCCGGCACGGTGTAGCGACCGGCGGTCGGGCGCAGGGCAGCGCTGATCGCCTCGGCCTGATCGCCGGTAACGGTGAGGGTCCAGCCGTTGTCCGATGGGGTGAGGCCGGCACTCGAGCCGGGCAGGAAGCTCAGCATCATCTGCTTGGTCATGAGGGCGAACGGCCGGCCGAATCCGATCCGCAGCGGCAGCACCAGGCACAGGCTGTCGATCACGGTCGCCGGCAGGGTCACCACGGCCGGCCGGCGCGGGAGTCGCTTGGCGGCGCGTACGGTCAACGCGCTGATCTGCAATGCGCCCAGTGAGGAGCCGTCCCGGTTGCGGCCTTCGATGATGGCCGAATCGATGTCGGGATCGGTGAGCAGTGAGCGGCGGTCCAGATCGGTGACGAGCAGGGGTAGGTGCCGGGACAGCACCGGTCGCATGGCCTGGGCGTCCCAGGTGCGGATCGCGGCCCGCTCGTCCTGGGTGACCCCGACGACCTGGAGGAACCGCACGTGTCCGAACGGTCCGTAAACGGGGCGCA
Organism: Mycobacteriales bacterium; assembly: GCA_038256525.1. Lineage (GTDB taxonomy): Bacteria > Actinomycetota > Actinomycetes > Mycobacteriales > SCTD01 > SCTD01. The sequence goes on from JBBSKF010000033.1 coordinate 2,843, forward strand.
GCTCGGGCTCCTCGTAGAAGATCACCGCCCGGATCTGCGTGTCTGAGCCCTCGAGGATCGGGCCGAACAGGTCCATCGAGTGTCCCGGTGCGAGGACGTTGTCGGTCTCGAAGACGTAGCGGGCGAGGTTCTGGAGCACGTTGGCCATGAACACCGGAGGTTCGGCCTCGGCGCCTCGGCGTAGGCGGGCCGTCAACTCGAACCCCCGGCCGCTGGCGTGCAGGTTCTCGTTCTGCTTGGTGTAAAGCTCGGTCAGGCCGTAGGAGACGTAGTGCCAGTGGTCCTGGCGGGCGTAGACCGAGATGCCGTCCAGCGGGTCCGGTCCACCGTCGCTCCAGCGCCGGACGGTCGCCCAGTGACACGCCGGCTCGGCGCCGCCGTAGACGGCGCTGAGCGCGGCGTCGATGGCTGCCCAACCGGGGGCATCGTCGTTGTCGCTCGGCACGAAGGAGATCCTCTCGCACGGCCCCCGGCCCCGCGGCCCCTCCCTCCTTGGGCCCCCGGGCCCCCTCCCTGATCATGTGGGCCCCTCCCTGATCATCTGGCGCCCTCCCTGATCATCTGGCGCTGGGAGGGCCCGATAGGCCGCCATTTCTCGCCAGATGATCAGGGAGGGGGCGTCCTGTCGCCAGATGATCAGGGAGGGGGCCCTGTCGCGTCGAAGGTCGCCGGCGCGTCGAAGGCCGCGCGCCGGGCGGCCCGGCGCAGCGCGGCGAGGACGGCCGGGCCGGTGAGCAGGGTCAGCACCACGGTCGTGACTGCCCGCCCCACGTCGAAGCCGATCGAGGTTGCGAGGGTGAACAGCAGGAAGGTGTGCAGGTTCTCGAGGGGACCGGCCGCGGCGTCGAAGGACAGCTGGGTGCGTTCGCCGATCGCGAACGGCCAGAACGACAGGTTCAGCGCCGCGCCGTACAGGAACGAGGCGACCGCGCCGTACGCGGCCAACAGCCCCAACTCGGCTCGCCCCCGCGCGCGGGGGAGCAGCCCCGCACCGAGCCCGACCCAGGCCGCGCCCAGCATCTGGAACGGCAGCCACGGGCCGACACCGCCGGTCAGCAGCGCGGAGGCGAACAACGTCGTCGTCCCGAGCACGAAGCCGAAGCCGGGGCCGAACACCCGGCCGCCGAGGATCAGCAGGAAGAACACGGTCTCGAGGCCCGCCGTGCCGGGGCCGAGCGGTCGCAGGGCAGCGCCGATCGCCGACAGCACCCCGAGCATGGCGAGCGCCTTGGCGTCCAGGCCGCCCTCGACGACCTCGGCGACGACCACACCCACCACCAGCGGCAGCAGCAGAGCGAAGACCAGGGGGGCGCTGGTGCTGTCCAGGGCAGCCCCGGGACGTACGAGAAGCGGCCAGCCGAAGGCGGCCAGTCCCGCGACGGACGCCACCAGCAGGGTGAGGGTGGCTCGGGGTCGCAGCCGTAGCGGGCGGGTCACCACGGCGGCGCGCTGAGGCAGGCCCGGGGAGGCGTGAACTCTCACGACGGCGCCCCGGCGGGTTCGAGCCCGGCGGCCACCTGCTCGACCGTGAGATATGGCTCCGGCGCGAGCACCTTGGCCACCTGCGGGGCGAAGGTCGGGGAGGCGAGCACCACCTGCGCGGTCGGACCGTCCGCGACGACCTCCCCGTCGGCGAGCACGACGACCCGGTCGCAGGCGCCCGCAACGAACTCCACGTCGTGCGTCGAGACGACGACTGCCCGGCCGTCCAAAGCCAGCTCGCGAAGGACGACGGCGAAGCGCGCTTTCGCCCCGTAGTCGAGCCCGCGGGTCGGCTCGTCGAGCAGCACGACGGTCGGCCCGGCCACGAGCTGCACCGCGAGGACGAGGGCGAGCCGCTGCCCCTCGGACAGGTCCCGGGGGTGGGCGGTGCGGTCGACCTGCGGGACGAGACGGTCGAGCAGGGCGCCGGCCGCGCCGGCCGGACGCGCCGACTCGCGGTCGGCCTGCGCCAGCTCCTGCGCCACGGTCTCGAGGTAGAGCAGGTCGGCGGGCGTCTGCGGCACCAGGCCGACCTTCGCCCGGGCGGCGCCGGCGGACAGTGCGCCCGGGTCGCTCCCGCCGACGTCCACCGTGCCACTGGTGCGCCGGCCCGAGCCCTGCAGGGCCCACAGCAAGGACGACTTGCCGGCGCCGTTGCGGCCCATCAACGCGCAGACCTGCCCGACGTGCAGGTCGAGGTCCACCCCGCGTACGGCGAGGACGTCGCCGAACCGAACGACGATGCCGCGCGCCCGCAACGCCACGTGGAGCGACGGTGAGACCCGCTGCGCAGCCGGTGATCTCAGTCGACGCCGCAGGTCGACTGCGTGCCGGCGCGCATCCCGGACCGACAGCGGGAGCGGGTCCCAGCCGGCCAGCCGGCCCAGCTCGACGACCGCCGGAGCGACGGGCGCGAGTGCCATCACGGCGGCCGGGGGCCCAGCCACGCAGCTGCCGTCCCCGGGCAGCCAGATCAGCCGGTCGGCGTAGTGCAGCACCCGCTCGAGCCGGTGCTCGGCCAGCAGCACGGTGACGCCGAGGTCGTGCACGAGGCGGGTGACGGCGGCCAGCACCTGTTCGGCCGCGGTCGGGTCGAGCGCGGACGTCGGCTCGTCCAGGACCAGCACCCGCGGGTGGCAGGTCAGCACCGCGCCGATCGCCGTGCGCTGCTGCTCGCCACCCGACAGGTCGCGGAGCGCGCAGTGCCGCAGCTCGGCGAGGCCGAGCAGATCGAGCGTCTCCTCGACCCGCTTGCGCATCACCGCCGTCGGGAGCGCGAGCTGCTCCATGCCGTAGGCCAACTCCTCCTCGACGGTGTCGGTGACGAAGCCGGCGAGCGGGTCCTGGCCGACGACGCCGACGACGTCCGCCAGTTCGCGAGGCGGATGCGTGCGGGTGTCGCGGCCGGCCACGGTGACCCGCCCGGACAGCCGGCCACCGGTGAAGTGCGGCACCAGCCCGTTGACCGCCCCGAGCAGCGTGGACTTCCCGGCGCCGGTGGAGCCCACCACCAGGCACAGCTCGCCCTCCGGCAGGTGCAGGTCGACGTCTTGCAGCACCGGTCCGGCCGCGCCCGGATAGGTCACCGTCACCTGCTCGAAACGGATCACACCAGCGCCTCCTGCTTCGCCGGCACCGCGCCAACGTTCGGTCGGGTCCGGGGCACGAAGCGTTCGGGTCGGGGCGCGACGAACGCCGGCAGCAGGCCGAGCAGGATCGCGCCGAGCGGGAGCAGCGGCAGGTCCGGCCAGGACAGCGGAGCGAGTGAGGGGTGCAGCAGCAGCGGGTCGTAGCGCCCGACCGTCACCATCACGGCTGCACTGGCCACCCCGGCCCCCGCCACCAGCCACTCCGGGGCGAGCCACGGGTCGGGGCGGTAGCTGGTCCGGCGGATCCGCCGCCCGCCGAGGTGGAGCCCGGCGACCGACAGCGCCAGTCCAGCGGCCATCCCGAGCGTGCCGAGCAGCCGCGGCGCTGTGCCGTCGAGCAGGCCGTAGAGCCCGAGGCAGATCCCGACCAGACCGGCGATCACCAGCGCCGATGTCGCCCGCCGCAGCCGCACCGGCACATGGGCCGACCGGCCGTAGCCGCGCGAGTCCATCGAGGCGGCCAGCAGCAGCGATCGCGACAGCGCGTCCTCGAGCACCGGGACGGCGATCGCCCGGAGAGCCCGAAACCCCTTGCCTGGCGCGCCTCTCAAGCGGCGCGCCCGGCGTACCCGCTGGACGCTCTCCACCAGCTGCGGGGCGACGGTCAGCGCGACCACGACGGCGACCCCGAGCTCGTAGAGCGCCGGCGGCAGTGAGCGCAGCGCTCGCTTGGGGTTGGCGAGGGTGTTCGCGGCGCCGACGCAGCAGAGCAGCACGGCCAGGCGCAGCCCCTCGTAGAGGGCGGCGAGGATGTCCTCGGCTGTCACCGGGCCACCCAGCTCGATGCCGGCGGCCCAGTCCGGCAGCCCGGCCTGGGGCAGGGTGAACAGGACCCGCCCGTCGTCCCCCGCTCCCAGCAGAGCGTTGAAGACGACGCGGATGCCGATCACGACCAGACCGAGAAGCAGGTACGTCGAGAACGACCGCGCCCAGGGCGCATCCCCCCGGCGCGCGACGACCACGTAGCCGACGACGGCGAGCAGCACCGCCAGCAGCAGCGGGTTGGTCGTCCGGCTGGCCACGGTCGCGAGGCCGAGCGCCCACACCCACCACGCGATCGGGTGGAGTGCGCGGGGGAGCGGCGCCATCTAGACCTGCTCGCGCCGGCGTCGGGCGAGCTGCCATGCCCCGGCGGCGACCAGCGCGAGGACGAGGAGTGCGGCGGCGAGTGGGCCGGCGGGGGAGCTGTCGTCGCGGACGGAGGTGGGCGTGGCGCTCAGGTTGTCCGGCGAGGCGCTGGGCTCCGGCGATGTGCTGGGCTCGGCAGAGATGCTGGGCTCCGGCGGCACCGACTCCAACAGCATGGTCACTTCGGGGCTGCCGGGGGCAGGGGCGGTCTCGGCCGTCGGGCCCGAGCTGGCTGGACGGCTCGCTGCGATCCTGGCAGGTCGTGGCTCGGCGGCGGGCGCCGGGGAGCCGGCCGCCTGCACGCGTGGCGCTGTCGGTGCCGGTGCCGGTGCCTGCACGGCCGGCGCTTGCGCCGGCGGTGGCTGGTCGGCCGGAGGAGCCGGCGGCGGCTGGGCGGCCGCGGCGACGGGCGGCGCGACCGACGGCGGCTGGCCCGCCCCGAACGCCCATCCCTCGACCGACCCTGGCGCGGGATTGAAGGTGCCGGGGCCGGTGTTGCTGAACGACCAGGAGCCACCGGGCTTGGCGTGCCAGTAGGACCAGTACGCGCTGCTGCTGGCCGCCCGCTGGCACGGGTCGCTGGCCGGCTTGCCGTCGATCCGGCACAGGAAGTAGCCGGAGCGCTCCTGCACCGCTCGCTCGGGGGAGTAGCCGGCGCCGGTCAGCGCCGTCACCCCCGACGTCGGGTCGCCGGGGGCGCATCGGGTGCCGACACCGCCGCCGAGCGAGGCGAAGTCGACCACGACCGTCACGCCTGCGCCGGCCTCACACGAGGCGGCCTGCGCTCCCGGTGTGGGCCCGGCAAGGACCGCCCCCGCCGCGAGGGCCAGCGCGGCGAAGATGGCCGACGTGCGGCGGCTCACGCCGCGTGCCGCCCACGGCGCGGGGGGCGGGCGGCGGCCAGGATCGCGCCGCCGACGGCAACCAGGACGACACCGGCGAGCAGGACGTCGGCGCTGTCGGCGCCGGTGCGCGGCAGGTTGCTTCCGGCTGACCGCACCTGTGTGGCGGGCGTCGGGGAGGCGGCGACCGTGGGGGCGACACCGGGCGCGGTGCTGGGGCTCGCCGTCGTCACGGCCGTCGGAGATGGCGTGGGGGTCGGCTCGGTCGGGGCCGGTTCCGCGACTGACCGGACGTCCCGGGCCGAACCCTGGAACGTCGTGCCGGCCAGGGCGGGGAGTGCCTGGGCTGTGGCGAACAGGTCGCTGCTGGTGTCCTCCCCAGCTCCGCGGCGCAACCCGCCGTCGGGGTTCTGCTGGGAGACCAGGTAGGCCACGGCGCCCCCGTCCTCGGGGTCGACGGCGTTGAGACCGAGCACGGCGTAGCCGGTCGAGTTGACCGGTGCCTCACCAGGAAAGGCACCGCTGGGCTGCTGCTGCGCGATCAGCCAGGCCGCCGCCCGCCGGGTGCGGTCGTCGGCACCCAGGTCGAGTGCGCCCAGCGCTTGCAGGACCAGGCCGGTGGCGTCCACCTGGCCGGTGCAGGTGCCACCGGTACCCGGCTCGTAGGACTCCGGGAACGAGCCGTCGGGGCACTGGGCGTCGAACAGGCCCTGCACGAGCGCAGTAGCCGGGGTCCGCCCGGCGGTGTCGAGCGCCAGCAGGGCGAAGGCGTGGCCGAACAGGTTCGCGAAGTTGCCGAAGTCGCTGCGGTCGGCGAACCGGCCGTCCGCCTGCGCCAGCGAGAGCAGCTGGGCCAGCAGGTCCACCCCGCCCACGCGGCTGGCGTCGCCACCGGTGAGCTCGACGAGGAAGGCGAGCTTGGCGGTGGCGCCGACATACGCCGCATTCGCCGCGTCGAAGGGGACGCCCCGGGTGTACTCCGCGACGGCGTCAGGTTGTTCGACGCTGGTCAGCGTGCGCCGCAGGACCTCATCCTGACCCTGTGCGGCGAGCAGTGCGAGCGCGCTGTCCAGGCTCCGGCCGTAGTCGGTGAACGCATCCCCGTCGAAGCTCACGGTCACCGTGCCTACGTCGCTGAGCTGCCCCGCCAGCCAGCTTGCCGCTGCGTCGATGACGGGCCTGCTTGCCGCGACCGGGCCGGTTGCGGGCAGGACTGCAGCTGAGCGCAATTCGGCGCTTTCGCCTGTCGGGATCGTGGCGACGGTCGGGTTGGGCTCGACGGTCGGGGTGGGCACGACCGTGGGGGTGGGCTCGAGAGCCGGTTCGACCGCCGGACTGGACGTCGGGGTGGCCGTCGCGCTGACAGCGGGGTTCTCGATCGCTCCTGCCGGCGCGGCGGCGAACAGCGTCGAGATCACGACGACGCTGGCCATGGCCGACAGCAGGAGGCGACGGGGGGGTGAAGCGGACACGGAGGGCCTCTCGGGCAAACGGTCCGCGACGGGACCCCAGGCACCCCAGAACGCCGACGCCCGCACGAGTCGACGTGCGTCGACGGCGAGGGCGTGAACGGACGGAATCGTCCGGGCTCCGCCCCGCTGACCTCGACGGAAACGTTGGAGCCGCTCGCTCCCGGGCGGGCATTCCGGCTCGTGCCCGGTCGAGCCGGGCACCTACGGTTGCGGGTCAGCGCCGGATTCGGACCGGCTTTCCCCGTTTGGGAGCGTGTTCGGTTCTTGCGAGGTGGACCCTAGCCCATCGGTCAGCAGCCGCCGCGCCGGAGGGCTGATGCTTCAGCTCTCAGCCGGCGCCACCGGGGGAGCCGCCCCCGACCCCGCCGAGCTCCTGGTCGTCGGTGAAGGCTGCGGGGTCGCTGGTCGCCGGCAGCTCTTCGGCCTCCACATCCTCGGCAGTCACCTGTACGTCGGTGCCGTCCTGGACCCGTGGGACATCGCGCTCTGGCTCGGTCATGAAGCGGTCTCTACCCACCGCGCGTCAGACTTCCCCACCGGGGGACGATGAGAGCAACCCCAGGGAGGCCCGCGTGGCGAAGCTCGTGCTCGGTCCGCTGCTACGCCATGTCGACGAGACCTCCGCGACGGTCTGGGTCGAGACCGACGCCGCGTGTGAGGTGTCGGTCCTCGGCTGCACGACAGGAACGTTCGCGGTCGCCGGCCACCACTTCGCGCTGGTCGTCTGCGGAGGTCTTGAACCCGGGACCACCACGCCGTACGCCGTGGTGCTCGACGGCGAAATCGCCTATCCAGAGGCGGACTCGCCCTTTCCGGCGCCGACGGTGCGCACCCGGACGGGCGCGGGTGACGAGCCGTTCCGGCTGCTGTTCGGCTCGTGCCGGGTGGCCCGCCCGCATGTGCCGCCGTACACCGACGCCAAGGGCGACAAGGCGGTCGGCGTCGATGCGATGCACGCCTACGGACGGCGGATGCTCACCGCGAAGGAGCCGGACTGGCCGGATGCGGTGCTGCTTGTCGGCGACCAGGTCTACGCCGACGAGGTGTCGCCGGACACGCTGGCCTACATCGAGCGCACCCGCGGCACCGAGAAGCCGCCGCAGGACGGGGTGGCGGATTTCGAGGAATACACCGTGCTCTACCGGGAGGCATGGAGCGACCCGACGATCCGCTGGGTGCTCTCGACGCTGCCCAGCGCGATGGTGTTCGACGACCACGACATCCACGACGACTGGAACACCTCGGCCGTCTGGCGCCGACACATGCAGACCCAGTCCTGGTGGGCGGCGCGCATCGAGGGCGGGCTCATGGCGTACTGGCTCTATCAGCACCTGGGCAACTTGTCGCCGAAGGCGCTGGCGGAGAATGAGCTGTGGGCGGCGGTGCAGCAGGCGGGCGCCGAGGGTGCCGACTGCGAGCAGCTGTTGCGCGAGTTCGCCCGCCGGGCCGATGCCGAGGCCGACGGCGGCAAGGGGGTGCGGTGGAGCTACCGGCGGGACTACGGCGACGTGCGGCTGCTGGTGATGGACTCGCGCGGCGGCCGGGTGCTGGAGACCGGCGAGCGCTCGATGGTCGACCCGGCCGAGTGGGACTGGATCGTCGAGCAGACTCAGGATTGCGCCTCGCACCTGCTGCTGGCCTCGTCGCTGCCGGTGTTCCTCCCGCCGGCCATCCACTACCTCGAGGCGTGGAACGAAGCCGTCTGCGACGGGGCTTGGGGCAAGCGGTGGATGGAGTGGGGCGAGAAGATCCGGCAGGGAGCCGATCTCGAGCACTGGGCGGCTTTCCGGCGCAGCTGGGAGCGACTGGTGCAGCTGGTGGCGGACGTCGGTGCCGGCAAGCACGGGCCGGCGCCCGCCACCATCACCTTCCTCGGCGGGGACGTGCACTTCTCCTACCTCACCGAGGCGCACTTCCCGGCCGCGGACGGCGTGACGAGCCGAGTCTTCCAGGCGGTCTGCTCACCGGTCCGCAACCCGATCAACGTGCCGATCCAGCTCGGTGACCGCTTCGCCCGCACCCCGGCCGGGCGGATGATCGGGCGGCTGCTGGCTCGCAGCGCCGGCGTCCCGGCGTCGAAGGTCTCCTGGGGAATCGATCACGGGCCCCGCTTCGACAACGAGATCGCGGCGCTCGAGCTGACCGGTCGTCGCGCGCTGTTCCGGCTGGAGAAGGCGCTGCCGGGGGACGCGAACGAGCCGCTCGAGACGGTTCTCGAGCGGCAGCTGTCCTGACCGCCCACCCCCACCCCCGCCCCGTCATCATGCAGTGGTGGGGGCCGTTCCGACCTGGTGCTGCAGGTAGAGCTGGTCGCCGAGGGTCTCGATCAGCGACAGCTGGGTCTCCAGGTAGTCCACGTGCTCCTCCTCCGAGCTCAGGATCGACTCGAACAGCAACCGGGTGACCGTGTCGCCGGCCTGTCGGCAGACGTCGATGCCCCGGTGCAGGCTCGCCATCGCCCGGACCTCGACGTCCAGATCGGCGCTCAGCTGTTCGCTCACCCGCTCACCGATCGAGAGCGGATTCAGCCGCTGCAGGTTGGGATGACCCTCGAGGAAGAGGATGCGGTGGATGAGCAGGTCGGCGTGCTTCATCTCATCGATCGACTCGGAGTAGGTGTAGTCGGCGAGCTTGGTGAAGCCCCAGTTCCGCTGCATCGCGGCGTGCAGGTAGTACTGGTTGACCGCCGTGAGCTCGTTGGTCAGGACCTCGTTGAGGATTTCGAGAACCGCCTCGTTGCCATGCATGTTCGTGCCCCTCTGTCGGGTGGTGCCGGACGCGGTCAGCCTGCGAGGGACTCGCGGTCGGCTGCAGGGAAGTCCAGCTCACCACGTCGGCGCTGCTCCGCTGACCGCTCGCAGACGCGACGGAGGGCGGGAAGGCATCCACCGCAGCCGGTTCCGGCCTGCGTGGCCCGGACGACTCCGCGCAGCCCGTCCGCCCCCGCGTCGAGCACCCCACAGATGCGGCTGTCGTTCACGCCGTGGCAGTGGCAGATGACCATGCTCAGGACCGCCCGGCGGCCGAAGCGGGACGCACCGGCTGACCGCCCACCTGCGTGGTGGCACAACCGAGCAGGACGGCGGCGAGCAGGGCGAGTGGCGTCGGCAGCACCGCGAGTGCGGGCACGGCCGTGGCGCCGGCGAGGCCGGTCGCGACGAGCGCCCGGGTTCGTGCGCAGCTGCCCACCTGTTCCTCCAACGGGTTAGGGCAACCTCACCTCACTTGCCCGCCCACGTCAAGGCACGACTCACAGCGCGCGCGTGGACCCGCCGTCCACCGGCACCATCACGCCGGTCACGAAGGACGCGGCCGGGCTGAGCACGAACGCCGCGACCCGGCCGAACTCCGCTGGCTCCCCGCTGCGTCGCAGCGGGACGCCCTGCTCGATCCGGGCCCGGACCGCCGGGTCCGGACCGTCGAGCTCGGCGAGCCGATCGGTGGCGATCCGGCCGGGGAGCAGGCCGTTGACCCGCACCCCCTGCGGGCCGAGCTCGTCGGCCATCGTCTTGGCGAGCATCGCAAGGCCGGGGCGCAGGCCGTTGCTGGCCGCGAGCCCGCTCACCGGTGCCTTGACGCTCGTCGACAGCACCAGCGCGAGGGAGCCCCCTTCCTCCGGCAGCGCCGCCACCACCGCGCGGCACATCCGGACGGCGCCGAGGAAGACGCTGTCGAAGGCGCTCTGCCACTGCTCGTCGGTGAGCCCCAGCGCCGGTCCGGGCGGCGGCCCACCGACGCTGATCAGCGCGCCGTCGAGCCGGCCGTACGCCTCCTGCGCCGCGGCGACGAGCCGTCCCGGTGTCGCCGGGTCGGCGAGATCTGCCGCGACGCCGACGGCGCCGAGCCGGTCCGCGGCCGCGCGTACGCCCTCGGGGTCCCGCGCGGCCAGGACGACGCGCGCCCCCTCCGCCACGAGCACGATCGCGGTGGCGAGCCCCAGCCCGCGCGACCCGCCGGTGACGATGAAAACCTTGCCGGTCAGTCCCAGATCCATGGCTTCAGGGAATCACGACGGTACGGGCGCCCGCGCCCCGCTCCATGTCGGCGAACGCCGCGTCGATCCCGTCCAGCCCGACCGTCCGGGTGATGAGGGCCCCGAGGTCGAGGCGACCTTGCTCGGCGTACGCCAGGATCTTCGGGGTGTCGGTGCGCGGATCGGTGGAGCCGTAGACGCAGCCGCGGATCGTGCGGGCGAAGTAGAACAGCTCGAGGGCGGTGAAGCTGACCTGCTGGTCCTTGCCGCCGATGCCGACGATCGTCGTGCTGCCGCCCCGGCGGGTCGCCGACCAGCAACTGCGGATCGTGTCCGCAAGCCCGACGCAGTCGAAGGCGTGGTCCGCCCCGCGGCCACCGGTGAGAGCCCGGACCTGCCGCGCCAGCTCGTTGCCGGCCTCCAGGATGTCGGTGGCGCCCATCGTCCGGGCGAGCTCGAGCTTGTCGGGGGAGCGGTCGACAACGATCACCTGAGCTGCCTCGGCAAGGCGGGCGCCCTGCACGACGGACAGGCCGACGCCACCGAGTCCGATAACCAGGACCGACTGTCCCGCAACGACTTTCGCCGTGTTGAGCACCGCGCCGACGCCCGTCATCACGGCGCACCCGACAAGCGCCGCCTGCTCGAGCGGAACCCCGTCGGGAACCGCCAGCACCGCGCGGGCAGACACGACCGTCTCCTGCGCGAAGCCGCCGGTCGACAGTCCCGGATAGACGTCCTGGCCGTCGACCTTCGCGTAGGGAGTGGCTGCCGCGTCGCTCGAGCGCTCGCACAGCCAGGGCTCGCCCTGCCCGCAGAACCAGCACGTCCCGCAGGGCGGCGCCCAACACAGGACCACCCGGTCACCAGCGGCCGTCGAGTCCACGCCGTCGCCGACAGACACGACGGTGCCTGCCGACTCGTGTCCGAGCACGACCGGCATCGCCTGGCGCAAGGTGCCCCGCGCCAGGGAAAGGTCGCTGTGGCAGACACCCGTCGCCGCGATGCGGACCCGCACCTGACCGGGACCGGGCTCGGGCAGCTCGAGCTCGGCCAGGCGCAGCCGTTCGCCCGGCGCGGACAGGACAGCCGCGCGCACCACGGCTAGCGCGGGTTCCGGCCGGTCCACGCCACGAAAGCCTCTGTCGACGTCGCATCGTCAGGGACCGGCTGCTCCGGGCCGAAGATGCCCGAGGATCGGAAGACCTCCTCGGGGATCGGCGCGAGGCAGGCCCGGGTGAACTCCTGGACCTCTGCGGCGATCTCCACCTCGACGCCCGCGGCCCGCCCGAGGTCCCAGGCGTGCAGGTGCAGATCCATGGCCGGAAAGCTCAGGCCCTCCCTGATCGGCCGAGGACCCCGGGGGGAGTCGAAGACCTGGTCGAGGTCGACGCCGACCAGGAACGCGCGGGCCGTGGCGCTCGCGTCGTCATAGCGACCGACCGGGTCGTCGCCGACGACGTCCCGGGGGCGCTCCGGCCCTCCCGACCAGTCGACCTGCTCGCCCCTCAGGATCGCGTTGCCGGCGTCGAGCACGCCGACGATGTGCCCGGCCACGTCCCGCGCCGTCCACCCCTCGCACGGCGAGTCGTTGTCCCATGCGTCGCCCACCTGATGGATGACCGAGCCGAACACGTCGAGACCGGACAGGAAGACCTCGTCGGATTCCATACGGCGCAGCCCACCACACTGGGCTCCGAAGGGGAAGCAGGGTCACACTGACGCGGTGACGGTCGTGTGGGCGGCGGACTTCCCCGACCCGTACGTCCTTCGGGTTGGCTCGTCGTACTTCGCCTTCGCGACGCAGACCCGGGACCTCGACGTGCAGGTGATGAGCTCGCCGGACCTGCACACCTGGACCCATCTCGGGAACGCGCTGTCGGCCCTGCCTGCCTGGGCGCAGCCGGGTCACACCTGGTCGCCCGCGGTGCTGGCGCGCCCGGACGGCTACGTCCTCTACTACGCCACCCGCTTCGCGCGCGAGGGCAGGCAGGCGATCTCGGTCGCCGTCTCGGACCGGCCGGAGGGGCCGTACCTCGACCGCTCGTTCGCGCCGCTCGTCTATCAGCGCTCCCTCGGCGGCTCCATCGACCCGGACCCCTTCGTCGACGCCGACGGCCGGGCGTACCTGGTCTGGAAGAGCGAGGACAACGCGATCGGGGGCCGTTCGTCGCTGTGGATACGTGAGCTGCGTCCGGACGGACTCGGCTTCGACGGCCGTCCTGTGCGGATCCTGCGGCATGCGCTGGTGTGGGAGCGACCGCTGGTGGAGGCGCCCTGCCTGGTCCGGGTGGGGGACGTCGTTCACCTGCTCTACAGCGCGGGGTGGTGGGAGAGCCCGGGGTACGGGGTGGGGCACGCCGCCGCAGTGGGCCCTACCGGGCCGTTCGACGTCACCACGACGACCGGACCGTGGCTGTCGGGTGAGCACGGCCCTGGCGGTCAGTCGGTGGTGGAGGACGTCTCAGGCGGGCTGCGGCTGGCATACCACGGTTGGCTCGACGGGGTCGTGGGCTACGCGCGTGGCGGGGTCCGTGCCTTGCACCTGGACCCGCTGGACCTCGTCACGGGCGTCCCGCGGCTCGGCTGACCTGTCGGCCTGCCGCAATTGTCGGAAATCGCGCTGCACGGCCTAGGCACTTCCTCCCGATGAATCGCCCATGACGGCCGTGAGCGTCAGGTCTGTCGCCGAAAGGTCGACCATGAGCGCATGTCCCCGAACCGGCGCGGCCCGCCCGTCCTGCGGCCCCTCTCAGACGCCGGGACTCGCCGACTGCCCGTCTGGGTGCTGATCGTCGGCTTGAGTCTGCTCATCGCCGGCTCGGTGGTCCTCGCCAATCAGTTGCGCCGGGGATACGAGCACAGCGCCCAGGCCGGGGCGGAGGTGACGGCGCGCAGCGTCACGGCCCTGTCGGTCCAGCGCAATGTCGGCAGGCGGGACATCCGGCTCGGGCTCACGGGCACCGAGGTCGCCAACATGCAGGCCGACGTCTCCCTCTTGTTGGACGAGGGCCTGCTCGAAGGACTGGAGATCTGGCGTCCCGACGGCAGCTTGCTTTTCGCTGATGCTGCACATCCCGTCGCTGAGCAGCGGCTGCCATCGGATGAGTTGGCGCGCTTGTCCGACGACGGTGAGTTCCTGAAGCCGGGCGATCCGAACGAGCGGGGGCACGACACCTGGGAGATGTTCCTCACCTACGACCTCGATGCCGACGGCGAGACCGACGCGATCATCGAAGTGATCCTGCCGGACAGCCACCGACAGGAGCTGAGCACGGCGGTCCGACGGCTCTACGCCGGGGTTGCGGTTCTTGCCTTGTTCGTGTCCACCGTCCTCATCAGCCTGTTTCGCCGCCTCCGGCAGCGCCAACACGAGGCGTTGCATGATCCGTTGACCGGCCTGGCCAACCGGCGGGCCCTGAGCGTCGCTGGGGACGACATGCGTCGCCGTCGGGGCGGCGAGCAGGCCGCCCTCGTCTTGCTCGACCTCGACCGTTTCAAAGCCGTGAACGACACGATGGGACACGCGGCGGGGGATGCACTGTTGCAGCAGGTGGGCCAAGCCCTGACGGCGTCCGTGCGGTCCTCCGATCTGGTCATCCGACTCGGCGGGGACGAGTTCGCGGTTCTGCTGCGCAACATCGACGGACGAGCCGCGGCCATGTCGGTGGCCACGGACGTGCTGGCCGAGCTGGGGCAGCGACGTTTCCTCGTGCAGGGGGTTTCGCTGGAGGTCGAGGCAAGTGCCGGTGTTGCGCTCCTGCCGGACGACGCGCCTGACGTCGAAGGACTGCTTCAGCGGTCCGACGTGGCGATGTATGAGGCCAAGCGCCGTCGGGTCGGAGCCTGCCCCTACGACTCGTCGCTCGACGGCAACGACCTGGCCACCCTCCGCCTGCTTGCCGGTCTGCGGCAGGCGATCGAGGACGGTCAGCTGGTCCTGCACTACCAGCCCAAGGCGCGGCTGCCCTGTGGAACCGTTCTTGGTGTCGAAGCCCTCGTGCGCTGGCAGCACCCGGACCTGGGGCTGCTCCCGCCGGCGGACTTCCTGGTCGCCGCCGAGCAGACCGGTTTGATCCACCCCCTGACCGACTGGGTGCTGCGACAGGCGTGTCAGCAGGCTGCGGAGTGGAGCCGCCGGGGACAGCCATTGTCGGTGGCGGTCAACATCAGTCCGCGGTCGCTACTGGGGGCTCACCTTCCTGAGCGCATCCGACGCGTGTTGCATGAGACCGGCTTGCCCGCAACCAGTCTCGAGGTCGAGATCACCGAGACCGCCATCACCGGGGACCCAGCGGCTGCGCAGGCCGTGCTGCAGCGGTTGCGTGCGATGGGTGTCACCGTCTCCCTCGATGACTTCGGTACCGGCTACACCTCGATGACCTCGCTGCGCACCCTTCCGGTGCAGATCCTGAAGATCGACAGAAGCTTTGTCACCGAGATGCTGGACGGTGACCGTGATGCAGCGATCACCGAGTCGCTCATCACCCTCGCCCACCGACTCGGTATGGGTGTCGTGGCGGAGGGCGTGGAGACGGCCGCTGTCTGGGAGCGGCTGGCAGCGATGGGTTGCGATTGGGTGCAGGGCTACGTCCTCGCCCGCCCGATGCCCGCTCCCGACGTCCTGCCGTGGCTCTCGGCTTCCGGGCGAGCCGAGAAGCACCGGCCCGATGCCGACCGCCCGTTGGTGAGCTCGCCGGTCGGCTCCTGAGCGGCTGACCCAGGGAGCAGGCCGCGTGTTCGGCTTGCTTCACCAAACGACGGGTACCCATCGACCCATGGTCTCTCCACGCGCGCGACAGAATCTGCTCGCCGCGGCGGCTCGGGTCAAGGACGTGGTCGACGACGGGGTCCTGCGCGCCAAACGGGCAACCGGGGTGCTGCGCCCGTTGCGGGCCCGGCCCTACCAGGGCCACGGCACGACCCGTCTGGTGCACGTGAAGGGGCGGGTCCGGGAGCAGACCGGAGTCGCCTCACCGCTGCCGTCGCACAGCCCGGCGCAGAACCTGGTGGCGATGGTGCGCCGGTTCACCGCGACCCCCGTCCCGGGAGCCCGCGTCCTGCTGGAGGTCGCCGGCACCGAGGTAGAGGTCAGCTCCGATGCCGACGGATACTTCCGGGCCGCTCTCCAACCGGAGCTGACACTGGAGCCGGGCTGGCACGACCTGTCCGCCACCTTGCTGGCCGATGCGCGGTCGGGTCGGCCGCGGGGCGAGCCGCTGACCAGCCAGGTTCTCGTGCCGGCCCTCGACGCCACGTTCGGGATCATCAGTGATCTCGACGACACCGTCATCCGCAGCGAGATCACCAGCCCGGTGAGGGCCGTCGCCACGATGCTGTTCCACAACGCCCGGACGCGTGCGCCGTTCCAAGGGGTCGCGGCGTTCTACGCGGCGCTCCAGGCGGGTCGGTCCGGCGATGCGAACAACCCGCTGTTCTACGTGTCCTCCAGTCCGTGGAACCTCTACGACCTGATCACGGCGTTCCTCGAGATCCAGGGCATCCCGATCGGTCCGCTCTTCCTGCGGGCGTGGGGCCTGGACGCGGATGCGTTGCCCGGCGGCGGCCACAGCGCCCACAAGTCCGGGATCATCCTCGGCCTGCTCGACACCTACCCGACGCTGCCGTTCGTGCTGATCGGGGACAGCGGCCAGCAGGACCCGGAGATCTACCGTGACATCGTGAACGCCCGGCCCGGTCGGGTTCTCGCCATCTACATCCGGGACGTCACCACGCCCGGACGCGACGCAGTCGTCGGAGCGGTCGCGCAGCAGGTCCGCGATCTGGGAGTCGAGTTCGCGCTGGTCCCGGACACCGCCGGCGCCGCCCGGCACGCCACGGAGCTCGGGCTGGTCGCCGTCGCCGACCTGCCGGACGTCCTGGACGCCGTGCAGGAGGCCGAGATGACGGCGGACGTCGTACGGTCCTGAGATGAGAGTCCCCTTCGGCACGAGTGACTTCCTGGATCGGGCCGCGCAGTGCTACCCGCTGCGGACCGGGGTGGTCGACGAACCCGGTCCGGCGCAGGACGGTGGCCTGGGCAGCCTGACGTACGGCCAGCTCGCCGGGCGAGCACGGGCCCTGGCCGCCGGCCTCGACGAGCTGGGGGTCGGACCGGGTGAGCGGGTGGCGGTCGTCAGCCACAACAGTGCGCGGCTGCTCGAGTCGTTCTTCGGCGTCACCAGCTGGGGTCGGGTGCTGGTGCCGATCAACTTCCGGCTCAGCCGCGACGAGGTCGCCTACATCGTCGAGCACTCGGGCGCCACGGTGCTGCTCGTCGACCCCGAGCTGGATGCGGCGCTGGCCGACGTGACGGCGGAGCACCGCTTCGTCCTGGGGCGGGACACCGACCGGGTCCTGCTGCGCCCCGGTGTCGCCCCGGTGCCGTGGGAGGACCCTGACGAGGACGCCACGGCCACCATCAACTACACGAGCGGCACCACCGCCCGGCCCAAGGGGGTGCAGGGCACGCACCGCAACGTCTGGGTCAACGCCGTCACGTTCGCCCTGCACGCGGGGGTCACCGACCGCGACGTCTACCTGCACACGCTGCCGATGTTCCACGCGAACGGCTGGGGGATGCCGTTCGCGATGACCGGGCTGGGAGTGCCCCAGGTGGTGATCCGCAAGATCGACGGAGCGGAGATCCTGCGCCGTGTCCAGAGCCACGGCGTGACGATCCTGTGTGCCGCACCGGCCGTCGTCGCCGCGGTGCTCGAGGCGGCGCAGACCTGGGATGGGGCGATTCCCGGTCGAGGCGTCACAAGGGTGGTCTGCGCCGGCGCGCCGCCACCCAGCCGGACGATCCAGCGGATCGAGGCCGAGCTGGGCTGGGAGTTCCTCCAGATCTATGGCCTCACCGAGACCTCGCCGCTGCTGACGGTCAACCGGCGGCGGGCCGAGGAGGATGACCTGGCGCCGGAGGAGGCCGCCCGGCGGCTGGCCCGGGCCGGGATGCCCGCGCTCGGCACCCGGCTCGCGATCAGCGACGAGGGTGAGGTGCTGGCCCGCGGCAACGTCGTCATGGACGGCTACTGGCGGCAGCCCGATGCGTCGGCGGAAGCGCTGCGGGGCGGATGGTTCCACACGGGCGACGGTGGCGACGTCGACGACGAGGGCTACTTGTCGATCAGCGACCGGAAGAAGGACGTCATCATCACGGGCGGGGAGAACGTCTCGTCCATCGAGGTCGAGGACTGCCTGTTCAGCCACCCGGCGGTCGCCGAGGTGGCGGTCATTGGTGTTCCGAGCGAGAAGTGGGGCGAGACGATCAAAGCCCTCGTCGTGCTGTCCGGCAAGGCGACCGAGGCGGAACTGATCGCCCACTGCAAGCGCCGGCTCGCCGGCTTCAAGGCCCCCACCTCGGTCGAGGTGCGCGAGGCCATTCCGCGCACGGCGACCGGCAAGGTGCAGAAGTTCAAGCTGCGCGAGCAGTACTGGCAGGGCACGTCCCGTCAGGTGAACTGAGGGTACGTGGCGGGGGAGCGAACGGGCATGGCCGAACCCGTGGACAACCCGCTCCTCCGGCCAGGCGGTGACGCTGAGGACCCCGATGTACGCGGCGGTGACGCCGACCGGATGGATCCCCCGCCCGCCCGGCGGCGTGCCGTCGGCCGGTGCCGACGGCGAGACCGGCGCGCGCAAGGGGCTGCGCAAGGAGCTCGGCGAGCGGTCACCGGACGCGGGCACCGACGAGGGCGACGACTTGGCTGCGGCGCTCGGCGAGACAGACGCTCCGCAGGGTGGCCCCGATCACCTCAGCCTGAATCCACCGTCGCATGGCCGCAGCCTCGGTGCCACGGCGCTCGCACCGAGGCCTCACGCAGCCCCTCACTGGCGCCGTTCCGGATGGTGTTCCGGGGCGGCTATGTGGCGCCGCGCGTTCCCGCGGGAGTGTGTCCTGAAAGGAATGTGAGGTCGATGTAGAAGGTCGTCAGCACGGACCGTGCTGTGCCAGTGATGGAGGTAGGTCCTCCGGGTTCGCCGTGCAGGCGGAGAATCCAAACCGCCGCAGTGTCATGCCGGTCAAGAGCCGGGGTGTGAAGCGACTGCGGAGAAGGCCCGCTGTCAGCGGGTCAGGTAGGCGATGAGAAGACGAACCTGTGTGAACCACTGCTGACGCATCGAAAGAACGAAGGATGACATCGAAACCGGGGGATTTCCGCACTCCCGGGATGAAGGCGCGCTGTTGCTGGCGGGCCGTGAGCCAGGGGGCGACCTGCTTGTTGCCCTGGCGGTGTCCGGTGTATAGGTGGCGTGAGCTTGTCGCAGGCGCTGGCATGGAACAGGAGAACCTGTCGTCTTGCAACCGTCGGTCAGGGCAGTGCTGCTTGGCCGCGACAGGGAGGACCCCAATCGGTGGAGGAGTTGATGGGTGGACCGCAGCCGACGGTGAAGTCGTTTGAGATCGACAAGCGCCTCGTGTACGTGGCGTGGGAGAAGGTCCGGGCCAATCTTGGGGCGCCGGGCGTGGACGCCGTACGCATCACCGATTTCGCAGTCCAGCAGCGTAACAACCTCTACAAGCTGTGGAACCGGATGAGCGCAGGTAGCTACCTGCCTGGGCCGGTGCGGGCGGTGGAGATACCGAAAGATCATGGGGCCGGGATCAGGGTGCTCGGGGTGCCGAACGTGGCAGACCGGATCGCCCAGACCGCAGCAGCGATGCTGCTGGAAGAGAAGCTTGAGCCGATCTTCCACCCGGACAGTTACGGCTACCGTCCAGGGCGCAGTGGCCACGACGCGCTGGCCGTGACCCGTAAGCGCTGCTGGCGACAGGCATGGGTGGTCGATCTTGACATCCGGGCCTTCTTCGACAGCGTCCCGCATGATCTGCTGCTCAAAGCGGTCGCTCACCACACCGACGAGCGCTGGGTCCTGCTCTACATCGCACGGTGGCTCACCGCCCCCATGCAGATGCCGGACGGGACGATGGTCGCCAGGGAGAAAGGGACCCCACAAGGGTCTCCGATCTCGCCCTTGCTAGCCAACTTGTTCATGCACGACGGCATACAGGACGGGTCCTGGCCGCTGGTGGAGTGCCTCCACTCGTTCGACCGAACGGCTTGGCCCAGTCCCGTCTTCGGCAACCCTGGGGCTGGTTACCGCTCCGTGCGAGACGAGGAAGCCCCCCGCCACGAAGCGGCTGTACTGGCCGCTGAACCCGGCGACGAGGACCTTCCAAGCGACGGCTACGCCGGAAGCGTCTATATGGAGCGCGTTCTCGACTTGCGGCCCACAGGTGATGAGCGCCGCCCCCGCATCATCCCGGCGACGAGCGTGACTCTGGCCACCGCGTCGTCGCCGTCGAGCGCTGACGACGAGGCGGTGCTCCTGCACTTCTCAGTCCCAACGACCGGAGTGCGGCGCTGGGAGAGTCGGGTGCAGGCCCTTGAAGACCAGTTGACCGCCCTCGTCGAGGAATCTGGCGTAGGCGAGTTCGACGGCATCGAGCGCGACGGGCAGGCAGTCGTCTTCTTTCTGTACGGACCAGACAAGGAGCGGCTTTGGAAAGCACTTGAACCCGTCCTGCGGTCGTCGAAGGTGCCCCTCGCCCACGCACTCCTACGAGCAGGCGGACCCGAGGTGACGCCGACGAGGCTGACTCTGTAGACGGAGGCTATGGGCCGTTACCGCGTCGGGGACGCCAGCCTTCGCGCCACCTCGCCCGCAATACGCCGTGCCGCCTCGAGCGTGCTGGACGCAGGAACCCCGACAGGAGCCGCATGACTTTGAGGGCAGCGCCCCTGGACAGGCACTCAGCTGCGTCTGACCTGCCCCGTTCCGGCATCCCAGAACAGGGTTCCCTTCTCGAACTGTTGGTAGCGGCCCCCGGGAGACTGCTGCTCGTTCGTGACGGGGTAACCGAGCGGACCGCGTTCGGAGCCGGTCGACGCCCAGTAGGCGCCCAGTGCCCCACGCACAGCATTCGCGCCCGTTCTTGGCGTCCAGTAGATCGAGCCGCCTTCGAAATGGTTATAGCGACCGATCCCGTCCGTCGTGGTGAGTTCATCGCTCTTCGGGTAGCCCAGCGGGCCGCGTTCCCAGCCCGGCGCGTAGGGGTTGAACTGCGGTCGGGCCCAGGTCTCACGAATGGCACCCCGAACCTCCTGGGCGCCTGTGCTCGGCGTCCAGTAGATGGACCCGCCCTCGAAGTGGTTGAAACGACCGCGGCCGTCCGGGGTTGTCAGCTCGTTGGTCGTCGGGTAGCCAACGGGGCCGCGCTCCCAGCCGCGCCGCGACCAGGACTCACGGATAGCTCCGCGGACCTCGCGAGCTCCGGTCGTGGGTGTCCAGTAGATCGAGCCACTCTCGAAGTGGTTGAAACGACCGCGGCCGTCCGGGGTTCCCAGCTCGTCCGTGGTCGGGTAGGCCAAGGCGCTTCGTACCCCTCCGAGCTGAAGCCAGGTCCCCCGGATGGCCCCGTGTACCTCGCGCCCCGCCCTGCCTGTGATGGCGTAGATCGATCCGCCCTGAAACTCCTCGTACCACCCGCGGTAGTCAGCGGTACTCAGCTGGTGGCTCATGGGGTAACCCAGAGCGCCGCGCTCCCGACCTAGCCTTGCCCACACCTCGAGCATCGGCGACTGCACCGGATGCGCCCCCGTACTCGGCGACCAGTAGATCGAGCCACGCTCGAAGTGGTTGTACCTACCGACGCCGTCCGACGTCGTCGTCTCGTCCGTGAGAGGAAACCCCAGTCCCTGGATCGTGCTCCCGCCGAACAACCCCGACGGGACACCGTGCCTGGCAAAGATGGCGCCATGAACTTCATGCACCCCCCCTACCACGCTCGAGTAGATCGCGCCGCGCTCGAACAGATTGACGGTGTTGTCGTGGGAGAGGTTCTCGGGTACGGAGATCACCTGCTGACCCGATGTCGGCCGGCCGAGCTCGCTCCGCTCCTGCCCCAAGCTGCGGTACTTGTCGTAGGTGGGACCCAACACTTCCCGAGCTATCGGCCCCAGGTCAACGCTGTGCGAGATGATGCCCCGTTGGTACTGCCGGCGCTCCGTGGTCCCGAGCTGACCGAGTTCGTTCGCAGACACCGGGGAGCCCAGTGTCGATCGCGACCCGCCCATGTCCACATACCGCCGGTCGACGCGCGACAGACCGTTGTAGATTCGTCCGGTCTCCGACCCATCTGACCCATCCAGGTACAAGGGGGACCCGGGATCGCTGGCATCACCGTCGAACGTCAGGAAGGGTGTCCCGACGAGAGTTGCCGCGCCCGGGAAGCAGCCAGCGGCTAGGGAGGTTCGAAAGCCGCTTTCATCGGCCATGGGCTGCGTTGAGGAGCAGATCGGGCTTGCTCCGCTGCTGAAGCCCTCCGCGGTGAACACTTTGACCATGTAGGGGTCGGCGGCCACTACGTAGTCCACCGGTGACAGGTTCTCAGTCTGGGTCGCCACGTTCCAGCGCATCGTCGTTTGGCCGAGGCGCGCCGGGTCACTCATCGACGGGCTTCCCGGCGCGACAGTTGCGCTGAGCCGAACCGTGGTGCCATCACTCGAGATGCATTTGCTGTAGATGTCAGCCGCCGGGAAGGACTCTCTCTGGCCGGTGCTGGAGTTCACCGTGTCGTTCACGCCGTCAGCACTGCAGGACTCATCCGCTTCCGCAGCAGCCGGAGTGGCGGTCGCGACCAGCAAGGTGCTGGCACTGACTGCACACAGAGCCGCGGCGGCTAGCCGGCGGGTGCGAGGTGCCGCGGGCATACGTAACCTCCAACACGGATCGGAGTGCTGAGTGTATTGGTGCCTGACGCTTCCGCAGCCGATTCACCACAAAACTCACGACAACACCTGATGCGCACGCCTCTGATCACGACGGCCCTGCTAGGGCACGCGCCAGAGGGCCGCACCTACACCGTTTGGGAGGCCCTGTTTGAGCAGGACCTAGACCCTCCGTGGAAGTGGCTGGGATGACACCGCAAAGGCGGCTATGTGCCGATAGCCGATGCGGCGGGGCTCCTCGAGCGTCAGTAGATCGGGCAGCCCATGATGAGTAGATCACCCTGAGGAGAGCGCTGGGGAGAGCCCTGGTTGCGCTCCAGTGTTGACACACACTCGGTCAGTCGCGCCAACTCCTGACCCTGCTGCCGCTGCTCCTGAAAGAGGAAGACGACGGCGAGGCCGAGGACGGCCGTGGCCGCCGCGAGAAGGGCCATACAGGCGCGCAACATGGCGGAAGCGTAGGTGCAGTACTCCTCCGTAGAGCTGCAGCCGGCGCTACCGCGCGGGCTGGCCGCCGCCCCGCAGGGCGAGGAAACCAATGACGGCAGCTCCGACGAGGACGGCAATCAGGGCGACGACAGGCGCGGACACGAACGCGCCGGAGCAGGCCTCCGGCACAGGGCCGCAGCCGGACTCCCCTGGCAGGGGCGGCGTGCAGATGGCGGGCTGGACACAGACGGGCGGCCCCACAAGCCGGTAGAGCAGGGCTAGTGCCGCTGCCGTCAGAACGCCTGCTGTTAGCCCCGGGAGGACACTTCGCCCGGACCGCATGCCCCTCCGACGTCCTGATGCGGTGCGCGGTTCCCGGAGACGGGAAATGGCGGTAGCCGCTGACCCAGGCCTCCGGCGGGCCGGAAGATGTCAAGCCGGCTGAGACAAGATCGCGTTAGTTGTTCTGGATGAGCGCCTCCCGGCTGGGCTGGTTGATCCACGCGGCGGCGGGGAGCTTGGGCGGCTCGGGCCGGCGGTGCCGGAACCTGCTGGGGTTGGCGT
>JBBSKF010000034.1:0-25972 GCA_038256525.1 Mycobacteriales bacterium
CATGATCCCGACGACGTTGCCGCGCTCGTTCGCGATCCCGGCGATGTCGTGGGCGCTGCCGTTGGGATTGCCGCCGAGGTAGCGCGCGACGACGCGGCCGCTCGCCTCGAGCTGGTCGAGCGTCGCCTCGTCGGCGACGTACCGTCCCTCGCCGTTCTTGACCGGTACGACGATCTCCTGACTGGCCTCGAAGCCGCTGGTCCACACGGTGGCGGTGCTCTCGATCCGCAGGCTCTGGTCGCGGTGGACGAAGTGCAGGTGCTGGTTGCGGGTGAGCGCGCCAGGAAGCAGGCCGCTCTCGCAGAGCACCTGGAAGCCGTTGCAGATGCCGAGCACCGGCAGGCCGTGGGCCGCCTGCGCCACGATCGTCGCCATGACGGGGGCGAAGCGGGCGATCGCGCCGGCGCGCAGGTAGTCGCCGTAGGAGAAGCCGCCGGGAAGGACCACGGCGTCGACGCCTTGGAGGTCCGGGTCACCGTGCCAGAGGGCAACGGATTCGGCGCCGGCCAGGCGTACGGCTCGCTGGGCGTCCCGGTCGTCCAAGCTGCCGGGGAAGGTCACCACACCGATGCGGGCTAGCACGCGGGAAAGACTACCGACGCCTCACACGCGCCTGGGCGTCGCGCTTTCACGTGAGGAACTGATCTTGTCTGGCGACACGGCGTGTCGAGCACGGAAAGAGTAGCCGGCCTTGGCTAGGTCTGACGTTCAGGCAGACCGCCGAAGGCGGGGTTGCCCGCCTGGGGTAGGGGCCAGGCGCTGGTCTGCCGATCGGCCTCCTCGCGGCGAGGGGCCGGCATCGGTTCAACGCGTTTGCCGTCCGGCGCCGGCGTGTCTTGGGGTGCAAGACGTTCAGCCACCTGGCCGGCAAGATGCCGCAAGACCTGGCGCTGCGTGTCGTCCACGCCTCCCGGCCGGTAGCCGATGACGCACAGACTCCCGAGGACGAACCCGCCGGGGGTGCGTAGCGGGAACCCGGCGTAGGACCTGATGTGCGGAGCTCCCGTCACAAGCGCGTTGTCGGCAAACCGCGGGTCGAGGGTCGCGTCATGGACGTGGAGCTCGCCGTCGTCCTGGACGACGTGGGCGCAGAACGAGACGTCTCTGCCGGTCTCGGGCGCCGAGAGGCCGCACCGCGCCTTGAACCACTGCCGGTGTTCGTCGACGAGGCTGATCAGGGCAGTGGGGACGCCCGCCACGACTGCGGCGACCCGCACGATCTCGTCCAGGAGTGGGTCGGGGGCGGTGTCCAGCACGTCGAGGCCGCGGAGGGTCTGCAGTCGGCGGCGCTCGGCGTCCGGGCCGTGCGTGGGCGCCGCGCCGGGCTGGGACTTGCGGGCACGCTTGCGCTCGTACATCGCCTGGTCGGCGCGGGTCAACATGTCGGCGGGGTCCTCGCCGCCGCGGGCGACGACGATCCCGACGCTTGCACCGACGGTCAGGAGGAGCCCGTCGTGCTCGACGGGCTCGGAGAGCATGCCCTCGACGCGATGAGCGATCGCGGCGCCGAACGGCCCGGCGTCCGTGGCCGGGTCGACCGGGCAGATGAGCAGGAACTCGTCGCCGCCCAGCCGGACGGCCTCGTCGTCACCCCGCACGACGGTCTGGAGGCGGGCGGCGACCGCGAGCAGGACAGCGTCGCCGGCGTCGTGGCCGTGGACGTCGTTGATCTGCTTGAAGCCGTCGAGATCCAGGTAGGCCAGGACGGCCTGCCGGTCGGCAGCTCGTGTGGACAGGGTGGCGAGCCGGCCGTTGGCGACGGCCCGGTTCGCCAACCCGGTGAGGGGGTCGCGCTGCGCCGCCGCCTCCAGGCGCCGTTCGCGGTCTCGGCGGTCGTGGACGTCGAGGATCTGGACGAGCAGCCTGCGCGGTCCGGGCCGGTCGCCGACGGCCGCGGCGTCGAAGGCGGCGGTCACCGGGGTCGCCGAGACCTCGCACCACAGCGGGCGGCCGGCGGCGCGGAGCATCTTGATCTCGACGGGCCCAACGTGCTCGCCGCGGAGTAAGGCCCCGAGCGGAGCCTGGTCCTCGTCCGAGACGAGCATGTGGAACGGGCGGCCGACCAGCGCGTGGGACGGCCGGGACAGCAGCCGGCGCAGCGCCGGGTTGGCTTGCTCGACCGTTCCGTCCGCGGCGAGCCGCGCGCTCGGCGTCGGGCCGGACACGAACACATCTCGGAACTCGCGCTCGCTGGCCTGCAGCCGGGTGATGTCGGTCTGCGCCACGACGGCACCCAGGACCCGGCCGTCCGGGGCGAGCATGCGCCTGCCGTCGACGCGGACCGTCCGTGTGGGCAGGTCGTGCGGCGCTATCACGATGATCTGGTCGACGACCCGTTCGCCGTGCAGCGCGACGACCAGCGGGATCCGCTCCGGGGCGAGCAGGGTGGTCCCGTCCGAGTCGTACAGGTCGAAGGTCGCGGCCCAGCCCTCCGGGTCGATCGTGGGGTCGGCGTCCGTGCCGTGGAACTCCCGGGCAGCGCGGTTGAACAGGGTCAGGTGGCCGTTGGCGTCGCACGCGACGACGGCGACCGCCACGGTGTCCAGGACGCCCTCCAGCAGCGCGTTCTGGGCCGCGTGGGCGTCGCGTTCTGCGGCGAGCTCCAGCATGAGCCGGTCGCGTTCGTCGCGGTGCACCGCCAAGACCAGGGTGGCCAGGCCGATGACCGCGACCAACGCCTGCGCGAGCACGACCCGTAGCACGACCGGTTGGGCCTGGAACGGGCCCAGGCCGGCGGCGGTTGCCGCGACGACGAAGCTTCCGGCGAGCAGGACGTGGCCGGCGGCGGCGGTCGTGGAGAACCGCAGGGCGACCCACACGCTTAGGGGCACGACGAGGAACGTGACGGGAAATGGTTCGGGCCAGGCGAACACCAGCAAGTACGAGGCGGCCAGCGCCGCAATGGTCCCGAACCACTCCGCCGCCCGGCGGCCCGACGTGAACGACCCCCAGCCGCGGTCCGCGACTCGCACGACGACGGCCGTGAACACGAAGGTGTTGCTGGCGTTGCGGACTACCCACGCAGCGAAGGTGCTCGGCAGGTCCACGCCCAGCAGGACCGACATCGCCGTGGTCCCGACAACTGCGCCCGCGACCGCACCTGCCACCGATCCGCCTACGAGGGCCGCGACGTCCCTGCTCGTCTGAAGGCGCCAGCCCCCGGCGACCCGCCTCACGACGAGGACCGCGACCAGGGCCTGCGCGGCGTTCGCGACGGCGAACGCCCCGGCCAGCGCCGCGCTCGTTCCCGTCGCCAGGTTCGCTGCACCCGCGGCCAGCGCCAGGACCGGGACGTCCCGTCGCAGGCCGCCTCGCCCGGCGCTCCAGGTCAGCCAGAGGTAGCCGGCGGCGGCGGCGGGCCACACCAGCGAGAGCGGGGTCCCGTCCACGCGGCTGAGCCGGCCCAGAATCGCCGTGGCCACGAAGAGCACCACGAATCCGCCGACGACCGGCAGCGCGCCGAAGCGCCGCCGCCCAGGATCAGACGGACGCACAGCGGAGGGCGCCCGGCTGGGCGAAATGGACATAGATCTCGGGGCCGAGGTAACAGCCACGCCTGTGTCTCCTCGTTGCGCCCCGCCACGTCATCTGCGGGGGACGGACCGCCAGCAGAAACACGGCCACAGACGCAGGCTACGTGTAAAAGGGAAGCCCTGAAGGCCAAAACACGCAACCAGGCGTGTAGGTGCCGTTCTCCCGGCGGCTCCGCCCGGCAGCACTAGGAGCCTGCGCCCCCCGCCCACGGCCCGTCCGCCTCCCGGCTCACCGCCAGCCGTTCGAGCGTCGAGCCCGCCTCGTACTCGAACTGCTTCTCCAGGTGCACGACCGTCCCCACCTGGGGCCGGCTGGTGAAGGTCACCCGGTCGACGAGAGCCCGCATCAGCTGGATGCCCCGGCCCTCCTCCGCGCCGTCCTCGGCGTCGGCCAGCCCCAGCCCGTTGCCGTCGAAGCCGGCACCGCGGTCGATGACCTCGAGAACGCAGAGCTTCCCGGAGATGCCGGCGGACACCTCGTACTGATCCGTCGTGTGCGCGTGGTCGAGGACGTTGGTCGCCGCCTCGGTCAGGGCGACCTCGATGGCGGTGACCGCGACCTCCTCGACGCCGAGCGAGCGCAACGCCCCCGCGAGCACCCGCCTCGCCACCGGTACGGAAAACGCATCCCGCGGCAACGCCAGCGTCAGCTTGATCTCCATGAATCCCGACGTACCCGCGACGGCCGACCTGATGCCGCCCATGGGTCAAACCTCAGTCGAGGCGTACGCGGAACTCCTCGATCACCGGGTTCGCCAGCAGGACCTCGGCCATCTTGGTGGCCTGCTCGAGCGCGTGGGCCTCGTCAACAGCCTCCACCGCGAGCTCCACGTGCTTGCCGATCCGCAGCGTCGTCACCGGCGGGAGGCCGAGCGAGGGCAGCGCGTTGAGGACCGCCTGCCCCGCCGGGTCCAGGATCTCCGGTTTGAGCATCACGACGACGGCAACGGCGTACGAGGGCATGCTCGCCAGGCTAGTGGGGCCGCCCGGGAGTCCGAGAAGTGATCGGAACTGGCTGGGAAATCTTCAGCCCACCCTCAGGAGAGCCTGTCACCGTTACCCCCGTGGGCATCAGCGGTACGCCGAGCGGCGTCATCTGCGACGACCGCCCGGCCCTGCGCCGCACGGTCACGAGCCTGCTGTTGCGATGCGGATTCGAGGTGTCCGGCGAGGTCCGGCACTACGACGAGCTGCGCGAGGCGGTCCTGCGGGCCGCGCCGACCGTGGCCATCGTGAGCCTGCCCGCTCCCGGCCTGAGCGGGCTCACCGCCGTGGCGGCCCTGCGTGCCGCTGCCCCCACGACCGAGCTGATCCTGCTCTCCGCCTTCGGCAGCCTCGAGGCGGCCGCCCTCGAGGCCGGAGCACTTGCGCTGGTGTCCGAGGACGACCCGCAGGTTCTGCAGGCCGTGCTCCTGGCGCTCAGCCAGCGCTGGCACGCCTGCATGGCCGCAACTGCCGCGCAGCAAGGCTACGAGGGCGCGGACCTCGACAGGACGTTCCCCTTCAGCGCAGCCTGAGCGGGTTCCGCCGGCAGCTCCAGCACGAAGCCGTCCTCGTACCACAGCTCGCCGCCCATCGACCGGGCCAGCGACCGCGCGATCGGCAAGCCGAGTCCTGACCCGCCGCGGCCGTCCAGGCTGACGAAGCGGGCGAACACCTGCTCGCGAGCCTGTTCGGCGACTCCCGGACCGTCCTCCGCCACGACGATCCGCACGGCCGAAGGCCCCGCATCCAGGATGACCCGAATGCGCCCGGCGGCATGCCGCCGGGCGTTGTCGCCCAGGTTGCTCAGGATCTCCTGGCAGCCGCCGGCGTCGAGCAGCAGCGGCCCGGTCGGGGCCTGCCGTACCTCCAGCGCGACGTCCAGGTCCGGGGACAGCAGGCTCAACCGCTCCACCTCGTCAGTGCAGAGCCGGACGAGGTCGACGGGGACGACCGGTGCCGACAGGCCCTGGTCGAGGCGGGCGATCTGCAGCAGGGAGGAGATCAGCCGGGCCGCGCGGGAGGTCTCCCGCACCATCGTGGCGAGCAGCCGGTCTGCGTCCTCGGGCTCCGCACCGCGCAGCAGGGTCTCCGCGCAGGCCCGGATCCCGGCCATGGGCGTACGAAGCTGGTGCGCCGCGTTGGCGAGGAAGCGACGGGTGGCCTCCTCCGACAGGCGCGCCTCGTCCGCCGCCTCCTGCAGGGCCAGCAGGCTGCTGTCGAGGGTCTCGGCCATCCAGCGCTGCTCGGTGACGTCGCGGGCGATCGAGGCCACCGCGACGACCGCCCCGACGCGGTCCCGCACCGGGGACAGGCGAACGGACACCGGCAGGAGTGCGCCGCCCCGGGACAGCCGCTCCCCCTCGTACGCCATCACGGTCCTGCCGCGGCCGATCTCGGCGAGCATCTCGAGGTGCGCCGCGAGGTGCTCCTGCGGCACCATCAGCGAGACGTGTCGGCCCACGGCCTCGGCCGCCGACCAGCCGTAGGTGTGCGCGGCGGCCGGGTTCCACGTCAGGATCGTCCCATCGAGGGCCTGCGTGAGGATCGCGTCCGAGGAGCCGGTGATGACGGCGGCGAGCCGGGCTGCGACCTCCTCCGACTGCCGTCGCTCGGTGATGTCCCGCACGAACATGTGCACCCTCGGGCCGCCGCGCCGGTCGACCGCCCACACCGTGCACTCGGCCCGGAAGACGCGGCCGTCACGGGTGAGGGCATCGAGCTCGTACGGCGCACCGACCGGCGCCGCGCCGCGGGCCACCTCCTCGTCCAGCGCTTTCACGACGACCTCGCGGTACCGCTCGGGAACCAGCTCCACGACCGGTCGCCCGACGAACTCCTCGCGCGCGCAGCCGAACAGCACCTCCGCGCGGCGGTTCCAGTCCACCACCATCCCGTTGCCGTCCACCGCGACGTAGGCCTCCTGCGAAGCCTCGAGCACCTGACGCCACCGGGTCTCGAAGGTCCCGCTGCGGCGCTCGAGCTTGGCCGCCACCTGGATCCCGGCTTCCAGCGAGTCGAGCATCGCGTCGTGCGCGGCAGCCAGCCGGCCCAGCTCGGTGCCCGGGCGGTCCGGACGCAGCCGCTCACCGCGCTGACCGGCAGCCGTACGGACCGATGCCTCGGCGATCTGGCTCACCGGTCGCAGGGCGATCCTCGACGCACGCGACAGCAGCAGCGCCGCCGCGACGAGCGCAGCCGCGGAACAGAGCAGCTGCAGCGCGAGCAGCCGCCGCAGGGTCTGCGACACCCCCGAGGCGCCGGCGAAGACGCGGACACTGCTGCCACCGGGCAGCGCGACGTCCCGAGACACGAACTGCTCGATGCTCGGGGAGCTCGGGTCGGAGCGCAAGACAGTGCCGTCCGGGAGCCGGACGAGGGCGCGCAGCCCGCGAGCCTGGAGCCGGCGGGCCAGCTCCTGCTCGTCCTCGCCCGCGGCTGCCACCCCGCGGGCCTCGAGAAGCGCTGTCTCCGCCCGCTCGGCGAGCAGCTCGTCGAGGGAGTCCGGCAGGCTGGCGCGCAGCGACGCGTACACGACGGCGTTGACCGCCAGCAGGACCAGCGCCACGACCGTCACGCCGACCAGCACGACCCGTCGCCCCAGCGGCGGCGTGGGAGTGCTGGTCGCGGAAGTGGTCATGCCCGCAGTACGTACCCGGCGCCGCGCACCGTCTGGATCATCCTCGGCCCGGTGGCCTCCAGCTTGCGCCGCAGGGCGCTCATGTGGACCTCGACCAGGTTGGTGTCGTAGGCGTCGAAGCCCCACACCGAGGTCAGCAGCTGAGTCTTGGACAGCACCTTGCCGACGTGCTGCGCGAGCGCAGCGAGCAGGTCGTACTCGGTCCTGGTGAGGTCCATCGGTAACCCGGCCCGGACGACGACCCGCGCGCCGTCGTCCACGACCAGGTCCCCCACCTGCCAGGTGCTGGAGGCCAGCCGGCCGGACCTGCGCAGCAGTGCCTGGACGCGGGCGAGCAGCTCGGCCATCGAGAAGGGCTTGATCAGGTAGTCGTCGGCCCCGGCCTCGAAACCGGCCAGCCGGTCCTCGACGCTGTCGGCGGCGGTGAGGAACAGCACCGGCAACCCGCTCGTACGCCGCAGGATGCCGGCCATCGCGTAGCCGTCCGGGCCGACCGGGAGCCGGACGTCGAGAACCGCCAGATCGGGCAGGAACTGCTCGACGACCTGCGCCAGAGCTGTGCCGTCCGGCTCGGCACGCACCTCGTAGCCCTCCCCCCGCAGGGCCACGTCGAGGGCACCCCGGATCGGGTCGTCGTCCTCGACCACCAGGACGCGCGGTCGTTGAGCGAGCACCGGAGCATTCTGCCCGAGAATCAGACCCCCCGGCACCGGATCTTCAGCAGAAATTCAGAAAAGCCTCAGGAAAGGTTCAGGAAAGGGGTCGAGCCTGTTTGCCAGCGGTGAGATGGTCGGCGAGCGCGAGGGGGGTTCGCCGGCCCTCGCGCACCCTCCCCGTCTCACGCCTCGCGCAGGTAGGCGTCGAAGGACGAACCGGTCAGCCGCTCGTAGGCCTCGACGTACTTCTGGCGGGTCCTCGCGACGACGTCCGCCGGCAGCTCAGGCCCCGGCGCGATGCGGTCCCAGCCGCTGCCGGTGAGCCAGTCCCGCACGTACTGCTTGTCATACGACGGCTGCGGACGGCCTGGCCGCCACCCGTCGGCGGGCCAGAACCGGCTGGAGTCCGGGGTCAGCACCTCGTCCCCCAGCGTGAGGATGCCGTCGCTGTCGTGGCCGAGCTCGATCTTGGTGTCGGCGACGAGGATCCCCCGGTCAGCGGCCAGGCCCGCGCCGCGCTCGTAGACGGCCAGGGTGAGCGTGCGCAGCTCGCCGGCCAGCTCGGCGCCGGCCCTGTCGACGACCTGGTCGAAGGAGATGTTCTCGTCGTGGTCGCCGACGGCGGCCTTGGTGGCCGGCGTGAAGATCGCCTCCGGGAGGCGGGAGCCGTCCTGCAGCCCGGGTGGCAGGGTGACGCCGCAGACGGCGCCGGAGGTTCGGTAGTCGTTCCAGCCCGATCCCGTGAGGTACCCGCGGGCCACGCATTCGACCGGCACCATCGCCAGGCGCCGGCACAGCATCGAGCGGCCGCGCAGCTGCGGGGCGTACGGCTGCAGGACCTCCGGGAACTCCCCCGTCCGGGCGGTGATCAGGTGGTTCGGCACCAGGTCCGCGAGCTGCTCGAACCACCACACCGACAGCCCGGTCAGCACCGCCCCCTTGTCCGGCACCGGCGTCGGCAGCACCACGTCGTACGCCGAGAGCCGGTCGCTGGCCACAAGGAGCAGCGCATCTTCCCCGACGGCGTAGAGGGTGCGCACCTTGCCGCGGGCAACGACCGGGAGGGGGAGCTCGCTCACCTCAGGACCGCTTCGGCAGCAGGATCCACAGCACGATGTAGACGATCTCGCCGGCGCCGACCAGCCCGGCGATCACGAACAGCACGCGCACCAGCGTCGCTGACATGCCGAGGCCGTCCGCGACGGCGGCGGCCACACCGGCGAGAACGCGGCCCTCGCCGCGGCGGGGGCGGGTCAGTCGGGCCATGAGGGGACCTCCGGTTCGACGTGGATGGGACGTCAGCGAAGTGCGGCGAGCCGGTCGAAGACCGGGCCGAGCCGGTCGAGGAAGCGCTCGGGCCGGCACACCTCGTCCAACCGGCTCTCGTCCAGCAGGTGCCCGGCCGAGGCCGCCTCGGCGGTGAGGGTGACGCGGAAGGGCTCGCCGGTCTCCCACGTGCACATCGCCGCGGCCTGCACGAGCGTGTACGCGTCCTCGCGCGACAGCCCGGCGTCGACCAGCTCCAGCAGCACCGTGCTGGTGTAGATCAGGCCGCCGGAGCTGTCGAGGTTGGCGCGCATCCGGTCGGCATCGACGACGAGGCCGGTCACGAGGCGGGTCGTCAGGTGCAGCAGGTAGTCCGTCGCGATGCTCGCGTCCGGCAGGGCGACCCGCTCGGTCGAGGAGTGGCTGATGTCCCGCTCGTGCCACAGCGGGATGCCCTCCATCACCGGTACGACCTGCGCGCGCACGATGCGGGCAAGGCCGGCGATGCGCTCGCTCGCGATCGGGTTCTTCTTGTGGGGCATGGCGCTCGAGCCCTTCTGGCCCTTGCCGAACGGCTCGGCCAGCTCGCGCACCTCGGTGCGCTGCCCATGCCGCACCTCGAGCGCGAACGCCTCGCACACCGTCGCGATGACGGCGAGCGCCGAGACCCACTCGCTGATGCCGTCGCGCAGCACGACCTGCGTCGCGGCCGGGGCCGGGTGGAGACCGAGTGTCCCGGCCAGCTCCTGCTCGACCGCCGGGTCGATGTTGGAGTAGGTCCCGACCGCTCCGCTGATCTTCGCCACCGCGACCGCGTTCCTGGCCCGCCGCAACCGGTCGCGGCTACGCGCCATCGCGAAGGCGAGGTCGGCCACCCGGTGGCCCCAGGTCGTCGGCTCGGCGTGGACGCCGTGGGTGCGGCCGACCTTGACGGTGTCCCGGTGCTCGAGGCCCAGCTCGCGCAGTGCGGCGACGAGCGCATCGGCCTTGGCGAGCAGCAGGTCGGTCGCCTCGACCAGCTGCAGGGCGAGCGCCGTGTCGAGCAGGTCGCTGCTGGTCATGCCGAAGTGGACGTAGGCAGCCGCCTCGCGCGGCTCGGTGTTGTCCGCCCAGGCCGACAGGAAGGCGATGACGTCGTGCTGGGTGACCGCCTCGATCTCGGCGACCGCCTCGGGTGTCGGCGGCGTGGCGCGGCGCACCGGCGTGACGCTGTCGGCCGGCACCACCCCGGCGCGCGCGTGCGCCTCCAGGACGATCAGCTCCACCTGGCACCACAGCTCGTACTTGTGCGCCTCGCTCCAGACCCGGCCCATCTCCGGCAGGGTGTAGCGCTCGATCACGAAGGCTCCAAGTCGTGGCGCGGCGGGCGGCGCTCCAGTCTCCCACCCCGCTCCCCCCGCTCCCCCCGCTCCCCCCGCCCCCCTCCCCCCGCCGATCATGAAGTTGTGTCACACCCGCTGAGCGTGGGTGCCGTGCACCAACTTCATGATCGGCGGGGAGGGGGCGCCCAGGCGGGGAGGGGGGTAGCTCGCGCGGGTCAGCGGGACAGCAGCGTCCGCACCATCGGTCCCCGCGGAGCACTCGCCATCACGGCGAGCTCCTCCCGGGGCGTGCTCTGCCCGTCCAGGAAGCGGAGCACCCGCTCTGCGGGGTGCCGCGCGAACAGGTCCGCGAGGAAGCTCGCCCCGTCGAGCGCCCCTGCGTCCAGCGCCCGCAGCAACAGCGCGTCCATCTGCAGGTGCCGCCGGGGGTAGGCCACCGGCGGGCACGGGTCCCGGCCGTCCCACAGCGCCTGCGCCACCCCCCTGGCCTGCCGCTGGGCCGCGGCGAAGGTGTAGCCGGTCGAGGGCCGCGTCGCGCCGCCGGCCGCGCCCAGCCGGAAGACGCGCCGGCCGATCCGGCGGGGAAAGGGCGCGTCGGTCATCGGGATGACCCCCTGCTCGGTGCCCACCACCTCATGCGCCGGCAACCCGAGCCGGGTGAGGTAGTCGCGCAGCGCCGCGTCGTACTGCGGTGTGCGGAGGGCCGACCGGGAGAACTCGGTGTACTCGACGAGGGCCGTCCGCGGCGAGGTCGGGAGCACGTAGCCGAAGGCGATCCCGCGCGGCGGCTGCGGCGGCCGGAAGTCCATCAGCCCGGCGACAGCCGGATCGAAGGCGTCCTGCCCGGTGCGTACGAACCAACCCCGGAAGTGCTGCAGCAGCGCCACCCGTCCGGGCGCGGCCGGGCGGGTCGGGCGGGTGTCGAAGACCCACCGCGCCGAGAGGTCCGGGCCGTGCACCACCGCCCGCGACGGGCCGTCCTCGACGCCGGAGACCAGCGCCTCGACCCGGCGGACGTCGGTGCCCGCAAGGCGCGCCGCCGCGACCCGCTCGTAGTCGCGGGAGCGGATCATCGTGTAGTCGAGCGGAGCGAGGTCGTACGTACGCAGCGACCCGCCGTGCGCGTGGATCGACATGCGCCCCCAGCGGGCGCTGACGGCGTCGGCCCAGTACGGGTCGGTGCCCCAGGAGCACCAGGTCCGCTCGGGCGAGGACTGCGGGCCGGGCGGCGCCTCGACCAGGACGACACCCTGCCGGCCCTGCTCCCCGAGCCGGCAGGCGAGGGCGAGGCCGGCGGCGCCCGCACCGACGATGACCACCTCGGCGCTGTCCACCGCCCCATCCTGCCGTGCCGGAGCCGCGGCGCCCGTACCCCTACCGGGACGGCTGGCGATGTCCCCTTTGACGGCGGTTCAGCGCCTGACCCTGACAACGATGACGGGCTGAGAATCGGCCCCGAAAAGGAGACGGACATGCTCGAGATCCTCACCGGCCTACTGGCCAAGCTGGCTGCGCTCGGCGCTGCCGGCAAGGCAACCGCCGGGCTCACAGCGGCGGCCGCCGCTGTGGCCGCAGCCGGCGCAACCGGCGTCCTGCCGGCCCTGCCCGAGCAGGCCGACCGCGGCACCGTGGAGCGGGGCGTGGAGGTGGCTGAACCCGACGTCGAGATGCCGGACACCGGGCTCGTCGACCTGCCCGAGGCGCCCGGCGACGAGGTCAAGGGTGAGCCCGCGCCGCAGGCCTCGTTCGGCCAGAGCGTCGCCGAGGACGCCCGCGAGGGCGGGGTCGTGGGCAGTGAGATCGCCGAGCAGGCGCGCCAGCAGGGCACGGACCGGCGAGCGGATGCCGGCCGGCCGGCCGATCTGCCGGAGCAGGCGTCGACCGGCGTGGAGCGCTCGCAAGCCGGCGCCGCCAACGGCGACGCCGGACGGGCGCAG
The DNA here is from genome assembly GCA_038256525.1 of Mycobacteriales bacterium. Taxonomy (GTDB): domain Bacteria; phylum Actinomycetota; class Actinomycetes; order Mycobacteriales; family SCTD01; genus SCTD01. The sequence goes on from JBBSKF010000034.1 coordinate 12,337, forward strand.
GGTGCGGCCGCAGCTGAGGCCGGCGCCGCCAACGCCGACGCGGGGCGCGAGACCGCCGACAGTGCTCCCGTCGAGCAGGCACCAGCCGGCACCCCCGCCGAGGGTCGGATCCCCGCGCGGCGCTGACAGCAAGGACGACCAGACCGCACCCCGGGCGCTTGTGCCCGGGGTGCGGTCTGCTGTCCGGCAGGACAGGAGGTGACGTGACTGGAGCGCAAGGCTTCGACGGGGTGCTCGCCGCTGCCCGGCTCGGGCAGGCATGGGCGCTCTCGGCGCTGTTCCGGTCCTACGCCGGGTCCGTCGCCGGCTACGTGCGGGCGCGCTCGCCGGCCGAGACCGACGACCTGGTGAGCGAGATCTTCACGTCCGTCTTCACGAGCCTCGACCGCTTCTCCGGCAGCGAGCCGGACTTTCGAGGCTGGCTGTTCACGATCGCCCAGCGGCGCGTCGTGGACGACCTTCGCCGGCGGTCCCGACGCGTGGAGACCACCCCCTACACGCCCGAGGACGACGACCGGCAGGTCGCGAGCGCCGAGCAGGACTCCCTCGACCGGCTGGGAGGGCAGTGGGTACGCGGGGTGCTCGACCGCCTGGTGCCCGACCAGCGGGAGGTCCTGCTGCTGCGCATCCTCGGCGACCTCACCGTCAACCAGGTCGCCGAGCTCCTCGGGAAGAGCCCGGGCGCCGTCAAGGCCCTGCAACGTCGTGGTTTGGCCGCTGCTGAGAAGATTGTCCGCGCCGAGGGCGTACCCCTGTGACCGCCACGGGCGATGCTCCTGGTGAGATGACTCCCTCCGGACCCATGGACGACGACCGCGCCGAGCGACTGCTGTCGCGGCGCGGGCGGACGTCGGCGGGTGCGCACGATCCGGCCGGCGCCTTCGTGGCTGCGGTCGCCGACCTTGGCTGCGCGGAGCCGGTGCCGACCGGCGCTCTCGCCGCCCTGCTGGCCGACGGCTTCGTGCCCGCGGCGGGTCGCGTGTCGACTCCGGTCGAGCAGTCACCGGGACGTCGTTCGTGGCTGGCCGACCTGCCGCTGCGCGCCCGCGTCCTGGCCGCATCCGGCGTGGCCCTGATTGGCCTCGCGACCGCCGCCACCGCAGGTGTGCTTCCGGGCCCTGTGCAGGAGGGGGTCGGCGGCGTCCTGGAAGCGGTGACCCCCTTCGACTTCCCGTCGCCCGGCGATCCGGCAGCACCAGTGCCGCAGGACGACCCGAACGGCGGAGACACGGGGGACCGCAGCCCCGTCCCGGCTGGCCCGGCGGACCCGCCGGCAGCGGACCTGCAGGTCCCGCAGCCGTTGCCGCAGCCCCTGCCCGCGCCCCCCGTGCCCGACCTCGTGCCCTCGCCCGTGACGCCACCGGTGCCCGTGCAGGACTCGGCGTCAACAGCACCTGGACCACCCCGCGCGGGCACCCCGCCGCCCCAGGCCCCTGGTCCACCGGTCGACGTTCCAGGTCAGGACATCGCTCCTCGGCGGGCCCAGCCCCCGGCCGGCCTGCAGCAGGGCGACACACCCACGTTGAGCGGCCGGTCGGCGGTGGCGCCTGCCGCCGTCACGGCAGCCGACCCGGGCGCCGGCCGACCCGCCGGCTGAGCGCGCCCGGGCCTCAGTCCGGCAGGCGCAGGACGCGCGCGTGCAGCACCTTGCGCTGGGCCAGCGCACACCGCAGCGCCCGGTGCAGGCCGTCCTCGAGGTAGAGCTCCCCGCGCCACTCGATGACGTGGGCGAACATGTCGCCGTAGAAGGTCGAGTCCTCCGCAAGCAGCACGTCGAGGTGGAGGACGTTCTTGATGGTGATCAGGTGGTCGAGCTGCACCTGGGTCGGGGGGACGTCCGCCCACTGCTTCGGCGTCATGTCCGGATCCGGGTAGGGCCGGCCCTCCCCGACCGCGCGAAAGATCACCCGAGCAGTATCCCAGATACGTGCGGCGGCCCTACAGCAGCGGACGAAGCTCGAGGGTCTGCTCGCGGTCGGGCCCGACACCGATCGAGCTGAACGGGGCCCCGCTCATCTGCTCGAGCGTGCGGACGTAGGACTGCGCGGCCTGCGGCAGGTCCTCGAGGGTCCGCGCCCCCGTGATGTCCTCGGTCCACCCCGGGAGGTACTCGTACACAGGAGTGGCATGGTGGAAGTCGGTCTGCGTCATGGGCATCTGGTCGAAGCGCCTCCCACGCACGTCGTACGCCACGCAGACCGGGATCGTCTCCCACCCGGTGAGGACGTCAAGCTTGGTGAGCACGAAGTCGGTGACGCCGTTGACCCGCGCGGCGTAGCGGGCGATGACGGCGTCGTACCAGCCGCACCGCCGCGGCCGGCCGGTGGTCGTGCCGTACTCACCGCCCGAGGTGCGAAGGCGCTCCCCGTCAGCATCGAGCAACTCGGTGGGAAAGGGGCCCTCACCGACCCGGGTCGTGTAGGCCTTGACCACGGCAATGACCTTGTCGACCCGGTTCGGCGGGATCCCGCTGCCGGTGCAGGCGCCGCCACTGGTGGCCGAGGACGACGTCACGAACGGGTAGGTGCCGTGGTCGACGTCGAGCAGCGTCGCCTGTCCGCCCTCGAGCAGGACGGTCTCTCCTCTGTCGAGCGCCTGCGACAGCACCAGGCCGGTGTCGGCGACCATCGGCCGCAGCCGCTCCACGAACGACAGCAACTCGGCGACGACCTCGTCGGCCGTGACGGCCTTGCGGTTGTAGACCTTGACCAGCACCTGGTTCTTCATGTCCAGGGCCGCCTCGACCTTCTGGCGCAGGATCCCCTCGTCGAAGACGTCCTGCACCCGGATGCCGATGCGGTTCATCTTGTCGGCGTACGTCGGGCCGATGCCGCGCCCGGTCGTACCGATCTTCCGCTTGCCGAGGAAGCGCTCGGCGACCCGGTCCAGGGTGCGGTTGTAGGAGGCGATCAGGTGGGCGTCGGCGCTGACGAGCAGTTTCGCGCAGGACACCCCGCGTGCCTCGAGCGCGTCGATCTCCTCGAACAGCACCGACAGGTCGACGACGACGCCGTTGCCGATGACCGGCGTGCAGCCGGCCGACAGGATCCCGCTCGGCAGCAGGTGCAGGGCGTAGGTGTCGTCGCCGATGACCACGGTGTGACCCGCGTTGTTGCCACCGTTGAACTTGACGACGTAGTCGACGGATCCACCCAGCTGGTCGGTGGCCTTGCCCTTGCCCTCGTCACCCCACTGGGCGCCGACGAGCACGAGTGCGGGCATAGGGATGCTCCTGTCGGGCAGGTAGGCATGACACAGCCCCGAGTGCATCGGCACCGGGGCTCTTGCAGCGAAAGGCTAGCCGACATGCGCCCCTCACCCAGCGGACACCTTCTGGTCGCGAGCGCGAAGGCGGGCAGCGCAGCGGAGGAAGCCGTCGCCGCGGCCCACGACGTCCTGGCCGGCGCGGGCCCCGTCGAGCTCGTCACGACGCAGACGCCCGACGAGCTTGACGGGGCGCTCGACCGCCTGGACGGTCGCACCCTCGTGATCGCCGGAGGTGACGGGAGCCTGCATCTCGCGGTGTCCCGGATGCATGCCCGCGGTTCGCTGGAGCAGACGCGACTCGGCCTGGTCCCGCTCGGCACCGGCAACGACCTGGCGCGCACGCTGGACCTCCCGCTGGACCCTGCGGACGCGGCCCGACTGGTGCTCGAGGCGGACAGCCGTCCGCTCGACCTGCTGGTCGACGACGCGGGCGGCATCGTCGTCAACGCGGTGCACGTCGGGGTCGGCGCGGAGGCAGCGGCCGCCGCCGGTCGGCTCAAGCCCCGGCTCGGTCCGGCCGCCTATCCGCTCGGCGCGGTCGCGGCCGGGTTGCGCTCGACCGGATGGCGGCTGCGGGTCGAGGTGGACGGCCGGGTCGTCGCGGACAGCCACCGCCGCACGCTCATGGTCGGGATCGGAAACGGCCGGGGCATCGGCGGCGGCACCCAGCTGCTGCCGCACGCCGAGCCGGACGACGGGCTGCTCGACGTGATCGTGTCGCAGGCCTGCGGTCCCTTCGCCCGGGTGCGTTACGGCGCGGCGCTGCAGGCGGGGAACCACCTGCAGGACAGGGACGTACGCGAGGCGCGCGGGCGTACCGTCACGGTCTCCGGTGAGTCGGTCGACGTCAACGCCGACGGCGAGCTGGGTGAGTGCATCCGGCGCCGAAGCTGGACCGTCTCGCCGTCCGCCTGGTCGCTGCTGCGGCCCTGAGGCCGGGGCACCCAACCCGTTCTCGGTGCCAGCACACGCCGAGCCTGGGCGCTGGTGGCACCGAGAACGCAGTCAGGCGGGTCGCTAGAGGAATCGGTGGATGACCGTCGTCGCCTTCTCCTGTGCCTTCTGGTGCAGCGGCCGGTCCTGCCAGCGGCGCGGCTCGATCCGCTCGCACCGCAGCAGCTCCTCGTCGAAGTGGGCCTCCAGCCGGCGAGCGATGACGGGGTCGAGGACGCTGAGCACCACCTCCTCGTCCAGCTGCATCGAGCGGCGGTTCATGTTGGCCGACCCGATCACGCTGACGAGCCCGTCGACGGTCATCACCTTGGCGTGCAGCATCGAGGGCTGGAAGGCCCAGATCCGCACGCCTCCCTGGGTGAGCCGCGAGTAGATGGACTCACTCGCCAGCTGACAGACCCGCTTGTCGGCATGCGGACCCGGGAGCATGATGTCGACCTGCACGCCACGCTGCACCGCGTCGAGGAACAGCTGCTGGAAGCTGTCGTCCGGCACGAAGTACGCGGTCATCATCCGCAGCCGCTCGGTGGCCGACTCGATCGTCAACCGGAAGACCGTGGCCATGTCGTTCCAGCCGACGCTGGCGCTGCCCCGGGCGACCTGGACGATGCTCTTGCCGCTCGCGACGTGCTCCGGGAAGCTGCGCCGGTCGTCGATCAGCGGGTTACCCGTCTCGGCCCAGTTCTGGGCGAAGGAGGCCGAGAGCCCGTCCACCGCCGGACCGACGACCTGGACGTGGGTGTCCCGCCACTCGCGCTCGTTGCGGGCGTCGCCGCACCACTCCTCGGCGATGCCGACTCCGCCGGTGAAGCCGACCCGCTCGTCGCAGATGAGCACCTTGCGGTGCGTGCGGTGGTTCTGCTTGAGCGGTGAGGTCAGCTGGGCGACGCTGAAGGGCTTGCGGAACCACTCCACCTGGACGCCGGACTCGGCCATGTGGTCGATGAGCGCCGTGTCGATGAGCCGGCCGCCGATCGCGTCGATCAACACCCGCGCGCGCACGCCGTTGCGGGACCGTTCGGCCAGGGCGTGCGCGAAGTCGTGGGCGATCTCGCCCTTCCAGTAGACGAAGGTGAGGAAGTCGATCGTCTCGGTCGCCGCCCGGATCGCCGCGATCATGGCAGGGAAGATCTGGTCGCCGTTCTTGAGCAGGGTCAGCTCGTTGCCCTCACTGGCCGGGATTCCCAGCAACGCCTCCAGCCGGCGACGGAAGCGCTGGACGCGCTCGTCCTCGGACATGCTCGGATCGAGCTCGTCGTTGATCCCGCCTTCGACCTGCGCGCTCATCGGACTCCAAGCATCGGCGGTGCTGACAGTGACTGCGGCTTACCCAACGCCAGGCTGTCCGTCCCTGATCAGCTGGCGAGAATGTGGTCCCTGAAGAGGCGATTTCGCGCCATATGATCAGGGAGTCCAATGGGGGGCGGGGGGCGGGACGGGGCCTCAGGCGCCGCTGAGGGCCTCGGCCGCAGCCGGGTCACTGTCGGACAGGAACTGCCGGATGCGGGCGGCTTCGTCGTTCTCGCCGATCGCTCCGGCCGCCTGCCCGAGGGCGTGCAGGGCCCGCAGGAAGCCGCGGTTGGGCGCATGCGACCAGGGCACCGGCCCGTAGCCCTTCCAGCCCGATCGCCGCAAGGCGTCCAGCCCGCGGTGGTAGCCGGTGCGCGCGTAGGCGTAGCTCTCCACATATGCCGCTCGGCCGTAGGCGTTCTCGGCCAGCTCCGCCCAGGCGAGCGAGCTGGTGGGGTGCGCCGCTGCGACATCTGCGGGTTCGGCGCCGCGCTCGAGCAGCTCGCGCGGTCCGGCTTCATCGGGCAGCAGCGTGGGAGGTGGTCCACCGAGCAGGTCCTTGCCATGAAGGCTCATGGGTCCATCGTGCCCTGTCCGCTCGCGGGCCGAGCAGGCCCCACCCGTCCTCGCAAGACCGCTCGGCGCACAGAACAGCCATTCCGTCGCACGAAGCGGGTCATCCCGGCGCGGATCCGCCAGGTGTAGATGTAGAGAAACGGGTGCACACCAAGTTGCGGCCGACCCGGCGCTACAAGGAGTTCCCATGACAGCAGTCACGTCTCCGTCTCCCGGTGAGCAGGAGAAGGCGCCTCCCTCCAAGATCGTGTGGGTGATCGTCGCCGCGGTCGGCGCGGTCTGCTGGGCGGTGCTCGCGTTGTCCCGCGGGGAGGACGTCTCCGCCCTGTGGATCCTGTTCGCGGCGCTGTCGTCGTACGCCATCGCCTACCGCTTCTACGCCCGCTTCATCGCCTACCGGGTGCTGCAGGTCGACGACACTCGCGCCACGCCCGCGGAGCGACTGCACAACGGCGTCGACTTCGACGTCACCGACCGACGGGTGCTGTTCGGCCATCACTTCGCAGCCATCGCCGGAGCCGGGCCGCTGGTCGGGCCGGTCCTTGCCGCACAGATGGGCTACCTGCCGGGAACGATCTGGATCATCACCGGCGTCATCTTCGCCGGCGCCGTGCAGGACATGATCGTGATGTTCTTCTCGATGCGTCGCAACGGCAAGAGCCTCGGTCAGATGGTCCGCGAGGAGATCGGGGTCGCCGGCGGCATCGCCGCCCTGATCGCCGTCTTCATGATCATGATCATCATCCTGGCGGTGCTGGCCCTCGTCGTGGTGAACGCGCTCGCCGAGTCGCCCTGGGGCGTCTTCTCGATCTCGCTCACCATCCCGATCGCGCTGTTCATGGGCTTCTACCTGCGCTACCTGCGGCCCGGCCGCATCTCCGAGGTGACGGCGATCGGCGTGGTACTCCTGCTGCTCGCCATCATCGGCGGCGGCTATGTCGACCAGACCGGCCTCGCCGAGACCTTGACCCTGTCGAAGGAGCAGCTGGTCCTCGGCCTGGTGGTCTACGGCTTCATCGCCTCGATCCTGCCGGTCTGGATGCTGCTGACGCCCCGGGACTACCTGTCCACCTTCATGAAGATCGGTGTGATCGCGCTGCTCGCGGTCGGGCTGCTCATCGCCACCCCGACCCTGCAGAACCAGGCGGTCACCGACTTCGCCCTCAACGGCAACGGGCCGGTGTTCGCCGGCAAGCTGTTCCCCTTCGTGTTCATCACAATCGCCTGTGGCGCCCTGTCCGGCTTCCATGCGCTGATCGCCTCGGGCACCACGCCCAAGATGGTCGCGAAGGAGAGCCAGGTCCGGATGATCGGCTACGGCGGCATGCTGATGGAGTCCTTCGTCGCCATCAGCGCCCTCATCGCCGCCTCCGTCATCGACCAGGGGCTGTACTTCGCGATCAACAGCCCGGCCGGGGCCACCGGCGGCGAGCCCGCCGCCGCAGCCGAGTTCGTCCGTACGCTCGGTTTCTCCATCAGCCCAGCCGATCTCACCGCCGCGGCCCAGTCCATCGAGGAAGAGAGCCTCATCTCCCGTACGGGCGGTGCGCCAACCCTCGCCTTCGGCATCTCGCTGATCTTCAGCCGGGCGTTCGGCGGGGGCCTCGCCGCGTTCTGGTACCACTTCGCGATCATGTTCGAGGCGCTGTTCATCCTCACCGCCGTCGACGCCGGCACCCGGGTCGGCCGCTTCATGCTGCAGGACACGATCGGCAACGTCTGGCCGCGCTACGCCGACGTCTCCTGGAAACCGGCCGCCTGGTCTGCCAGCGCGGTCGTCGTCGCCCTGTGGGGCTACATGCTCTACGTCGGGGTGACCGACCCGCTCGGCGGGATCAACCAGCTGTTTCCGCTGTTCGGGATCTCCAACCAGCTGCTCGCGGCGATCGCCCTGACGCTGTGCGTCACCCTGATGCTCAAGCACGGGAAGGCCAAGTGGGTCTGGGTCCCCGGCATCGGACTCGCCTGGGACCTCATCACCACGATGACCGCCAGCTGGCAGAAGATCTTCTCGGACAATCCCAAGATCGGGTATTTCCAGCAGCGCTCGCTCTACCAGGACGCTCTCGACCAGGGCTCGCTGCTCGCGCCGGCCAAGAGCGTCGAGCAGATGCAGCAGATCATCACCAACTCGACGGTCAACGGCTTCCTGCAGGCGCTGTTCGCGGTCCTCACCCTGGTCGTGGTCCTGTCCGCCATCCCCATCTGGATCAAGGCGGTGAAGGCAGGCGGGCTCCCGACCACCGAGGTCCCGCACGAGCCGTCCACGCTCGTGGCGCCGTCGGACTTCTTCGCCACTAAGCAGGAGAAGGAGGCGGTGCGCGCCTCCGAGAGCGCCGAGCGGGAGCTGGCTGCCGCTGGAGGACAGCAGTGACCGGCCCGGTCCTTCGAGCCGCCCGGGGCCTGCGCTGGTGGCTCCGGCAGACCACCGGCGAGTCCAAGTGGGACGACTACCTCGACCGCTGCCGCCGCGAGTCCACCGAGCCGATGTCGCGCCGGGCCTTCGAACGGCACCGCGCCGACCACCGGGAGCGCTCGACGCAGTCCCGCTGCTGCTGACCGGACCCGGGGCCGCCACAGCCGATGGACTACACGCGCAGCGCCGCCCGCTGGCTGCTCGGCGCCACCGCCCATCCCGGCGGGGAGGCGCTGAGCCGTCACCTGCTGGGCCGGCTGGGCCTGTCGACCGGCGCCCTGGTCGCCGACGTGGCGTGCGGGGACGGTGCGACGCTGGAGCTGCTGGCCCGGGGCGGGCTGCTCGCCGTCGGCGTCGATGTGGAACCCCGAGCCGTGGCGCGGGCCCGACGGTTCGGCGCCGCTGTGGTCGGTGACGCCCACCACCTGCCGCTCGCGAGCGGGACGTACGACGCCGTCGTCTGCGAGTGCGCGGTCTCGACCTTCGCCGACCCGGCCGTGGCCCTGTCGCAGATGGCTCGACTGCTGCGGCCCGGTGGGCAGCTCGGGATGACCGACGTGGTCCTGCGCCGCGATCTGGCGTCGGTCGATGTCGTCGCCGCCGTGGACCGGCTGACCCGGGCCCGGTCGGTGCCGGACTACGCCGCCCTCGTCCGGGCCGCCGGCCTACGGGTCGTGCGCACCGAGGACCGGTCCGCCGACGCGCTCGCCCTCACCCACCGGCTCGCCCGACGGCTGACCGCGGTCGGAGCGCGCAACACCGCATCGACCGCCCGCGCCTGCGCGCGAGCGGTCGAAAGCGGTGCACTGTCCTACGCCCTGCTGACAGCCGTGAAGCCCGGCCGACTCAGGTGACGGGCGCCGTCCACGCGGCGCCGAACACCGCGGCGTCGACCGTGCCCGCCACTGCGGGGCGCAGCCCCTTCTGGGCCGCGAAGCGCTTCGCGACGCTGGAGCTCTGCGGCCCGAAGTAGCCGTCCACCGCGATGGTCCAGCCGCGGCTGCGCATCTGCTGCTGCCAGGCCTTGGTCGTCGCACTGAACGTGGAGATGTCGGCGGTCGTCATGACGCCGCCCGTGAAGGCCGGGGCGGCGGTGCGGCCCGCGCTGCGGCTGGCGCGCACCGGTGCGGTGCGGGTCGGGGCAGGTGCCGCGTGGGTGTGCGTGGACGTCGTCGTGCTGGTCGGGGTGGCTGCCCCGCCGTCACCCGACAGCCCGAGCTTGCGCGAGCAGGCCGGCCACTGCCCCCAACCGCTCCGACCCTGAAGCTTCTGGCCGGCTTCGATCTGGGTGGCCTTGCTGGCCTGGTGCGGCAGACCGCCATAGCCGATCCCGCGCCAGGTGGCGGCCGAGAACTGCAGGCCGCCGTAGTAGCCGTTGCCGGTGTTGATCGACCAGTTGCCGCCGCTCTCGCACTGGGCGAGAGCTTCGAACTGGGCGACCGTGCCGCCGGCCGAGGCGGCGGTGGCGGCAGCCCCGCCGCCGACGACGGCGAAGGCTGCGGTCAGCCCGCCGGCGGCGAGGACCGGAGCGGCCTTGGACGGCTTGGCGTGGCGGGCGTGCTTGCGGGGGGTCAGGACAGTAGACAGAGCAGACAAGAGCAGGGTTCCTTCCCTCTCGCCTGCGGGGTGAGCTGTCGGGTTCGGGCTGGGTGTGCCCGGCCTCGTGTCGGAGGCTTCACCCCAAGAACGCAAGAACGCGCCCGTGGAACCTGTGGGTCCCCCGCTCCTGCCCCGGTACGACTGGAGAAGTCGGCTCCCCGGGACAGGATTCGGCGGGTGGGAGCTGACAGCACGGCTGGCGCGTGATGCGGCCACGGTAGTCGACGGATCGCCCCGCGGGTAGGTGTCTTACGCCACTCAGCGGATCCGGGTCCCCGTCGAACGCAGGTCCTCGCAGGCGCGTACGATGCGGCTTGCCATCGACGCCTCGGCGGCCCGCCCCCAGGCCCGCGGGTCGTACTGCTTCTTGTTGCCGACCTCGCCGTCGACCTTCAGCACGCCGTCGTAGTTGCGGAGCATGTAGTCGGCCACCGGCCGGGTGAAGGCGTACTGCGCATCGGTGTCGACGTTCATCTTCACCACGCCGTAGTCCAGCGCCTCGCGGATCTCCTCGAGGGACGAGCCGCTGCCGCCGTGGAAGACCAGGTCGAACGGCTGGTCCTTGCCCGTCTTCGCCCCGACGGCGTCCTGCAGTTCCCGAAGGATCGTCGGACGGAGCTGGACGTTGCCCGGCTTGTAGACGCCGTGCACGTTGCCGAACGTGGCCGCGAGCAGGTAGCGACCGCGCTCACCCACGCCGATCATCTCGGCGGTCCGCAGCGCGTCCTCGGCTGTCGTGTAGAGCTTCTCGTTCTCGCCCGAGTTGTCGACGCCGTCCTCTTCGCCGCCGACAACGCCGATCTCGAGCTCCATGATGATTCGCGCCTTGGCGCACCGCTCCAGCAGCTCCTGCGCGAGGGTGAGGTTCTCCTCGAGCTCCACCGCCGAGCCGTCCCACATGTGCGACTGGAACAGCGGCTCGCGGCCGGCGTCGACCCGCTCCTGGCTGATCGCGAGCAGCGGGCGCATGTAGGTGTCGAGCCTGTCCTTGGGACAGTGGTCGGTGTGCAGCACGATCGAGACGTCGTACGCCGCGGCGACCACATGGGCGTACTCAGCCAGCGCCGACGCCCCCACCACCATGTCCTTCACCGTCGAACCGGACAGGTACTCCGCACCGCCGGTGCTCACCTGGACGATGCCGTCCGCCTCGGCCTCGGCGAAGCCGCGCAGCGCCGCGATCAGCGTCTGCGAACTCGTCACGTTGATGGCCGGGATGGCGTATCGGCCGGCCTTCGCGCGGTCGAGCATCTCGGCGTAGACCTCGGGGGTGGCGATCGGCACGGGAACTCCTTCGGCGGGGGCTACTGACGGGCGCGCTTGCGCAGGAGCATGCCAGAGGTGACCGGGGTCACCGCGAGATCGGGCCCTGTTCGGTGTGGGCGTCGGTGTGGGCGTCGGCGCGTACGTCCGCCTCCACCGCCTCGAAAGCCTTGCGCGCGGCGATGAGGACCGGGTCCCAGACCGGACTGAACGGAGGTGCGTACGACAGGTCGAGACCGAGCACCTCGTCGACGCTCATGGAGTTCCAGATCGCGGTCGCGAACACGTCGATCCGCTTGGCCGCCCCCTCCCGGCCGGCGAGCTGCGCGCCGAGCAGCAGGCCGGTGCGCTTCTCAGCCAGAAGCTTCACCCGGATCGGCTGCGCCCCAGGGTAGTAGCCGGCCTTGGTCGTCGAGTCGACGCTCGCCGTGACGTAGCGGTAGCCGGCACGATCGGCCTCCCGCTCCGACAGGCCGGTGCGCGCCACCTCGAGGTCGCACACCTTGGTCACCGCGGTGCCGATGACACCTGGGAAGCGCGCATAGCCGCCGCCCAGGTTGATGCCCGCGACCCGACCCTGCTTGTTGGCATGGGTCCCGAGGGCCACCACCATCCGCTGCCCGGACAGCCGGTGCCAGCTCTCGACGCAGTCACCGGCGGCCCACACCCCGTCGGCCTGCGTGCGCATGCGGTTGTCGACGGCAATCCCGCCGGAGCTACCCAGCGGGATGCCCGCCTGTTCGGCCAGCGCGATGTTGGGCCGGACCCCCAGTCCCAGCAGGACCAGGTCGGCGGGCAGCCGCTTCCCGGCGCCGGTGTGCACCGCGACGGCCCGTCCGCCCGCTCCGGTCTCCACCGAGGTGACGGCGTCACCGAAGACCATCGAGATGCCCATCTTCTCCATCGCCTTCGCGACGAAGGCGCCGATGTCGGGGTCGAAGGTGCCGATCGGCGTCGCCGACCGGTCCACCACCGTGACGTCGAGCCCGCGGGTCCGGCAGGCCTCGGCCAGCTCCAGACCGATGTATCCGCCACCGACCACGACGACCCGCTCGACCCGGCCGCTGTCGAGCTCGCAGATCAGGTCGGCGCCATCGTCGAGCACCTGCACCCCGTACACACCTGCGGCGTCGAAGCCCTCGGCCTGCGGCCGGATCGGCACACTGCCGGTCGCGTACATCAGGGCGTCGTAGTGCTCGTCGTACTCCCGACCGCTCTCGAGGTCGCGGGCGGTGACCGTGCGGGTCGACAGGTCGATCGCCACGACCTCGGTGCGCATCCGCACATCGATGCCGTTCGCGCGGTGCTGCTCCGGGGTGCGGGCGATCAGCTCGGCCTCGCTGCCCACCGCGCCGCCGACCCAGTACGGGATGCCGCAGGCGGAGTAGGACGTCGCGCGGCCGCGCTCGAAGGCGACGATCTCCAGCTCGTCCGGCGAGCGGCGCCGCCGCGCCTGGCTCGCCGCGCTCATTCCGGCGGCGTCGCCGCCGATGACCACCAACCGCTGACCTGCCATGCAGGGGACGGTACGACGGTTAACCTGCCGGGGTGGACTCCCTCGCCCTGCTCCCTGGATTCCTCGATCCGAAGACACTGCTCAGCCTGGGTCTGATCGGGCTGCTGCTCATCGTCTTCGCCGAGACCGGCCTGCTCGTCGGCTTCTTCCTGCCCGGCGACTCGCTGCTGTTCCTGGCCGGTGTCTTCGCCGCCTCCGGTCAGGAGGGCCTGGCGCTGTGGATGCTGCTGGTGGGCGTGCCGATCGCGGCTTTCCTCGGGGCGCAGACCGGCTGGTGGATCGGGCACAAGGCAGGTCCGAGGATCTTCGAAAGACCCGACTCCCGGCTGTTCAAGACCTCCAATGTCGAGCGGGCGCGGGCCTACCTCGACAAGTTCGGGGAGGGCAAGGCGATCGTGCTGGCCCGCTTCCTGCCGATCGTGCGCACCTTCCTCAACCCCGTCGCGGGGGTGCTCGGTGTGCCGCCCCGCAAGTTCGCCTTCTTCAACGCGGTCGGCGCCGTGCTGTGGGGGGCCGGCGTGCCACTGATCGGCTACCTCGTCGGCAAGGCCATCAACGACGCGGGCAACATCTCGATCGACAAGTACATCCTGCCGATGACAGGACTGATCATCATCCTGTCGCTGATCCCGGTGGTGCTGGAGTTCCGCAAGGCGAGGAAGGAAGGTCGCGAGAAGGCACTGATCGCCGATGCGGCCGCTGAGCTGCAGCGCGAGGACAGCCCACTCGACTGAGCCCGCCCCCGCGCGACCCGG
>JBBSKF010000035.1:0-25084 GCA_038256525.1 Mycobacteriales bacterium
CAGGGTGATGCCTGGACCCGCGAGCCGCTGCGCAAGACGCGTGTCTACACGACCGAGCAGTGGGATGCGGCGTGTGTCCGGCTGCGCGAACGCGGTTGGCTCGACGGGCAGGACGGGTTCACCGACCTCGGCCGCGAGGTGCGTCAGCGGGTCGAGGACCGCACCGACGTGCTGGCCCTGCCACCGTGGGAGCACCTGGGCGAGGACGGCTGCACCCGGCTGCGGGACCTCGTACGACCGCTGTCCCAGGCGATCCTTTCCGGCGGGGGCGTCAGGATCCGGTAGTCACGAGTGCTCGCCTTCCACGCCCGGCTCTGACAGGATCGCTGCTGTCGAAGGGATGACCAGGTGACGACCACTGTCGCGTCCGAGCAGGCGATCTCGTCGGGCCGGCCGGAGGACCGGCTGGAGCCGTACCGCCGTGAGCTGACCGGCTACTGCTACCGGATGCTCGGCTCGGCCTTCGACGCCGACGACGCCGTGCAGGAGACGATGGTGCGGGCCTGGCGGGGGCTGGAGAGGTTCGACGGCAGGTCGACGCTGCGGTCCTGGCTCTACCGCATCGCCACCAACGTCTGCTACGACTCCCAGGCCGCCCGGCAGCGCCGGGCGATGCCGATGGACATGTCGCCGTCGGCGTCGCCGCCGGTCCTGTCCTCGCTCGGTGCGCCGCTGGCCGAGAACGCCTGGGTCGAGCCGATCCCGGACGGCCGGATGATGCCTGAGACCCACGATCCGGCCGAGCTCGCCGTCGCCCGCGAGTCGGTCCGGCTGGCGTTCGTGGCCGCACTGCAGCACCTGCCGGCGCGCCAGCGGGCGGTGTTGATCCTGCGCGAAGTCCTGCGCTGGAGGGCCGACGAGGTGGCTGCGCTGCTCGACACGACGGTGGCGTCGGTCAACAGTGCGCTGCAGCGGGCGCGGGCCACGATGGCGGCCAGCTCGCTGCAGGCCTCGCAGGCACCCGACCCGATGGACGCGGGGCACGCCGCGCTGCTGGCCCGTTACGTCGAGGCCTTCGAGCGCTACGACATCGAGTCGTTGGTCACGCTGCTGCACGAGGACGCGACGCAGTGCATGCCGCCGTTCGCGCTGTGGCTGTCCGGTCCGGTCGACATCGGGAAGTGGCACCTCGGACCGGGCGCTGCCTGCCGCGGGTCGCGTCTGATCGCGGTGTCGGCGAACGGGACGACCGGCCTCGCGCAGTACAAGCCGAGCAACACGACGCCCGGACGCTACGAACCGTGGGCTATCCACCTGCTGGAGATGTCAGGTGGCCGGATCACCTCGATCACCAACTTCCTCGGCACCCACCTGTTCGGGCTGTTCGACCTGCCCGACCACCTGCTCGACGGCGAGGACGTCGTCCAGCCCTGACAGGGCGAGCAGCTCGCGCAGCCGGGGACAGGCGCCGTGGAGCTCGAGCTGCCCCCCGTGCCGGCGCACCGCGAGCTGGAGCTGTGCCAGGGCGTCGACCGTGCCCATGTCCGCGCCGGTCACCCCGCTCAGGTCGCACACGACAGCAGGGGTGCGGGTGCGGGGCGGCTCGGTCGGGCTCACCGCGACCTCCTGTTGCGAGCGTCATGAGGTCAGACCCGGCGCGGCCGCAGAACTCATCGCCCTGAGCGGTCGTGCAGCCGGGCGGGGCGGGGCCGGCCTACGACACCGCGAGCAGGATCTTGCCCATATGCGTGCTGGCCTCCATCACCCGGTGCGCCTCGGCGGCGGCCTCCAGCGGCAGGATCCGGTCGATGACCGGTCGCACCTCGCCGGCCTCGATCGCCGGCCACACATCGGCCCGCACCGCCGCCACGATGGCCGCCTTCTCGGCGGCCGGCCGGGCCCGCAGCGAGGTGGCGTGCACGGACGCCCGCTTGGTCAGCAGCGCGCCCAGGTCGAGCTCGCCCTTGACGCCGCCCTGCAGGCCGATCACCACCAGCCGGCCGCCGCTGGCCAGCGCCGCGACGTTGCGGGCGAGGTAGGTCGCACCCATGTTGTCCAGCACCACGTCGGCGCAGCCCCCGCCGGTGGCCTCTCGTACGACCTCGACGAAGTCCTCGTCCCGGTAACGGATAGCGCGCTCGGCGCCGAGCTCCTCGGCCCGCAGGGCCTTCTCGGCCGACCCGACCGTGCACAGCACCCGCGCGCCGTGCCGGGTCGCGAGCTGGATTGCCATCGTGCCGATGCCGGAGGTGCCACCGTGCACGAGCAATACCTCGCCGGGTTGCAGGGCGGCCAGCTGGAACACGTTGGACCAGACCGTGCAGACCACCTCGGGCAGGGCGGCGGCTTCGAGCAGAGAAAGCCCAGCCGGTACGGGGAGCAGCTGGCCCACCGGCACGGCGACCAGCTCGGCGTAGCCGCCTCCGGACAGCAACGCGCAGACCGCGTCACCGACCGACCAGCCGTCGACGCCCTCGCCGAGAACCGCTATGCGTCCCGAGCATTCGAGCCCCGGGTAGGGCGAGGCTCCGGGCGGCGGCGGGTAGAAGCCCCGGCGCTGCATGATGTCGGCGCGGTTCACCGCGGTGGCCACCACCTCCACGAGCACCTCACCCGGGCCGGCGACCGCGTCGTCGACGTCGGCGGGGGTGAGGACGTCGGCGTCCCCGTGACTCGGCAGGGTGATGGCGCGCATGGCTGCCACCCTGCCAGCCACCGTCGTAGGTTGCCGGCATGGACCCTGCCGATGACGCCTTCTACCTGCCGCTCGGGGACGACCGCTGGCGGGCGACTCCGCACACGGCCGGTCCGTGGGGTGCCGGTGGCCGAGCTCGAGGTGCGGGCGCGGGTTCTCCGCCCCGGCCGCAGCGTCGAGCTGGTCGAGGCGGCGCTGTCGGTTGCCGCCCGTGACGTCGTCCGGGCGCAGGCCTGGCGGATCCTGCGGACGACGCAGGAGGTCGCTTCGCGCCAGCTCCCGGCGCCGCCGCTGCCCGCAGAGAGCACGCCGATTCACGCGCCCGGCTGAGCGACCTGGAGGGCGGGATCGGGGTCGGCGCGCAGAGCCTGCTGATCGCCCCCCGCTGAGCCGCCGGCCGCCCGCGCGCCGAGGATCGCTTGCTCCAGCGCGATGGGGGGCCCTGGGTCAGCCCGCGCCTCGACCGCCGGGTGCATTCGCCCGGTGCGGGTGTTGCCACACAGGCCAAGTTTTCCGAGAAGTCGCCCTGTGTGGCAACAGGACCGGCAGTGGAATGCCCGCCGCGGCACGACACGCCGAGCCCGTCGACCACGCTGCCCCGGCTCGGACTCAGCCGACGTACTCCCAGTGCCACGCCTCCGGCCGGCTGCCGCTGGCGCCGGCCCAGCCGGGATGGATCCAGCCATACCGCGGCGCGTTCAGCTGCATCCACACGTGCGCCTCGGAGCCGAACCGCTCGACCCCGCCGCACAGGTCGACCGCGAGCCCCCAGCCGTGCTGGCTGCGACCGGGGGTGGCGGCGAGCCCGGGCTTGCGCTTGAAGACGTCGACCTGCGCGGGATAGCTCCGGTAGGAGTCGGTCACGCACAGCGGCGCGCCGGTCGCGGCCTGGCGCGCGCGGCTGAGCGCGTCGAAGGCCCGACCGGCATCGGTGCGCAGCCGGTGGCCGCCGCCGGAAGCGAGCGGGCACAACCCGGCCGGGGACAGGAAGCCGTTGGCTTCGCCGTAGGGGCTCGCGGGCTGACAGCCGGCGCCCGCGAACGCGCCCGCGAACGGGAAGGCGCCGGCGTCCCCGCCGAGGCCGCCGCCGAACTGCAGCCGACCGGCCGCACGCTGCTGCTCGGCCATCGCCGCGGCCTGCTGGCGCTCCAGCTCCCGTACCTGGCTGAGCACCCGCTCGCGGTCGGCAGCCTGCATGCGGGCGAGCTCGGCCGCTCGCGCCTGCGCCTGCTCGGCCGCTCGGGCCTGCTCGAGTCGGTTCGCCGCGTCGGTGAGCTCGCCGGTCAGCCGGTCGGCCTTCTCGGCCAGGGCTGTCAGCTGACCGTCCAGCGCTTGCCGGGAGGCGAGCGCCGCCGCTCGCATCTCGCCCGACTGCTCGAGGGCGAGGACGGCCTCGGCGTTCTGCACGTCGAGGTCCTGGGCGATCTGGGTCCGTGAGGCGCCGACCCGGTTCACCGACTTCTGGACGTACGCGAGGTCGGACACCGCACGCGGATCCCCTGACAGCAGGGCTGTCACCACCGGTGGCATGCCGCCCTTGTAGGCGGCGCGGGCCAGACCGGCGAGCCGGTCCCGGGAGACGCTGGCTGCTACCTGAAGCGCGTCGTGGTCGGCGCCGGCCGCGAACTGGGACTGGGTGAGCTGCTGCAGCTCCTGCTCGGCTGCCTCGTAGGCCGCCCCGCCGGCAGCGAGCTCGTCGCTCACCTTGTCGATCCTGGCGTTCAGCGCCGCCACCTCGGCGGCGAGCGAGGCGGCGGAGGGCTTGCTCTGCGCGCCCGCTGCGGCCGGCGCGCCGAGCAGCAGCGACCCGATCAGCAGCGCGCTGCTGCCGGCAAGCAGTCGCGGCAGGCGGAACGGACGCACGGGCGGGCCCCTCCACGGACGGGGGTCGACAGGTGAACGGACCTCTGTTGCTTCGACGCGCGGGTCCCCCGGCTGAAGGTCGATCGGCCGGGCGGTCCGGGCGGCGGGGCGGGACGGGTGGGAAGGTGAACGGCATGCCACAGCACCGGGTCGCCTTCGTCCTCGGCGGCGGCGGCGTCCTCGGGGCGGGCGAGGTGGGGATGCTCCGGGCGCTGCTCGAGGCGGGCATCCGCCCGGATCTGGTGGTGGGCACCTCCGTCGGGGCGCTGAACGGCGCGTTCATCGCGGCCGACCCGAGTGTCGCGGCGACCGTGCGCCTCGCCGAGCTCTGGCGCCGCCTGTCTGCCGAGGGTGGCGTGTTCAGCGGCTCGCTCGCTGACCGCGTGGGGACGGCGGTACGCAGCCGCACCCACCTGCACCGCCGCGGCCCGCTGCGCGAGCTGCTCGCCGAGCACCTGCCGGTGGAACGGATCGAGGATCTCGCCGTCCCGTTCCAGTGCGTGGCCGCCTCGATCGAGCGGGCCGCGGAGCACTGGTTCACCACCGGCTCGCTGTCCGACGCGGTGATGGCGTCGGCCGCCGTACCAGGTCTTCTCGCGCCGGTGAAGATCGGCGACGAGCATTACCTCGACGGCGGGCTGGTCAACTCGATCCCGGTGAGCCGGGCGGTGGAGCTCGGCGCGCGCACCGTCTACGTCCTACAGGTCGGCCGGATCGAGCGCCCGCTCACCCCGCCCACCAAGCCGTGGGACGTGGCCCTGGTCGCCTTCGAGATCGCCCGGCGGCACCGTTTCGCCGCCGACATGGCGGCGCTGCCCACCGACGTGGTGGCGCACGTCCTGCCGACCGGTGACGAGACCCCGCAGGGGATGGCGCAGCTGCGTTACCGCGATGTGCGGCGGGTCGGCCGGCGGGTGGAGCGGGCGCACGCGGCGACCGAGGCCTATCTGCGCGCAGCCGGCCTTCCCGCAGCGGACCTTCCCTCGGCAGGCCTTCCCGCGGCAGGCAGCCCGTGAGGCTGGCGCCGACCTGGGTGCGCCGGCCGATGTCGTTGCTGGTCGTCCTCGGGCTGGCCTTCGCGGTGACCCTCCTACCGCTGCTGGTCTTCGTCGCGGCCGCCGCGTCGGTGGTCCTGCCCGGCCGATGGCGGGTCCTGCGGCTGCTCGCCTTCGCGGTCGTCGGTCTCACCCTCGAAAGCCTCGGGCTCGTCGTTGCCTTCCTCTTGTGGGTGGCGAGCGGCTTCGGCTGGAAGCTCGGTGCCCCGGCGTTCCAACGGGCGCACTACGCGGTTCTGCACAGCCTGCTCGCCGCCGCTGTGACGAGCGCGACTGTCGTGTTCCACCTGCGCGTGGTCGACGACGAGGTCTCCTGGTCTCCACTGGAGGACGGCGTCCCTGGCTCCACCAACGCCATGCTGGTGCTCTCCCGGCACGCCGGCCCGGGCGACTCGCTGCTGCTCGTGCGCACCTTGATGCGCCGCGACCACGACCGACGGCCCCGCATCGTGCTCAAGGACCTGCTGCAGCTCGACCCGCTTCTCGACGTCTACCTCAACCGGCTGCCCAGCGCCTTCCTCACTCCGGGCCGGGACGACCTCGCCGAGCAGGTCGGCCGGCTGGCGGAGGGCATGGGGGCGGAGGACGCGCTGCTCATCTTCCCGGAGGGTGGCAACTTCACCGAGGGCCGGCGGCTGCGGGCCATCGACCGGCTGCGTGGCAAGGGGATGCACGACGAGGCAGACCGGGCGGACCGCATGCGGCACGTCCTGCCACCGCGTCCCGGCGGGGTGATGGCGGCGCTGGCCGGGGCGCCGCACGCCGACGTCGTGCTCGTCGCGCACACCGGTCTCGAGCACCTGTCGACGCCGGCCGACCTGTGGGACGGCCTCCCGATGGACTCCACCGTGCGCATGCGGTGGTGGTTCGTGCCGGCCGCCGAGGTCCCCCGGGACCCCGACGTCCAGCCGGACTGGCTGTTCGCGCGCTGGGCCGAGCTCGACGCGTGGATCGCCTCGCACGCGGCCGACCACGTGTCATCCGAATGATCCATGGACGGATGTGCCGCCGCTGCCTACCCTGACGGAAGGGGGGAGGCGGGGGTGGCGATGAGCGAGCTGGACGCGCCGCTGGGCGCGCCCGTCAGCCTGCCGCGACAGGCTGGAGATGCCGCCTTCACGCTGGGCCTGCCGCTGCTCGCCGACGTCCTCGCCGCGCTCGCCGGAGCCGACACGGCGGGCGGCGTCGCCGCGGCCGGCCTCCCGCTCCTGCTCGACCAGCCGGGCGTGCGCGCCTGCGCCGTCCTCGTCCGTGACGCCGGGCATGCGGTGGTGCTGGCCTCGGCGGGCTACGACTGCGGCGCCATGGCCGCCGGCATGACGCTCCCCCTCGACGCCGGCCTGCCGGTCACCGAGGCGATCTCCACCAACCGGCTCGTGGTCCGCGGGACGGGGCCGTCCTGGGTGGGCGTGCCTTTCGGCCGGCGGCGCACCGGCGCGCTGCTGTTGAGCCTGACCGGGGCTCCGCCCGCCGCAGTGGGCGACCTGGCGCGGCTGCAGAGGCTGGCGCGTGCCCTGGGTGACGCTCTGGAGCGTGCGGGCCGGCAGGAGCGGGCTGTCGTCGACCTGGCCGATGTCACCCGCCGGCTGGCGCCCATGGCCCTGTCAGGTGTCGGTCTCGACGTCGCGGTCCGGTGCCTCCCGGTCGACGGTGCGGTCGGCGGGGACGTCGCGCTCTGCCTGCCGGATTCGCATGGCGGCCATTGGCTGTTCGTCGCCGATGTCTGCGGTGCCGGGTTGCTCGGTGCCTTGACGGCTCACGGCGTCGTGGCGGCCGTGGCGGCCGTGGCGCCGTACGCAGACGGTCCCGAGCAGCTGCTGGCCGCGGTCGAGCGGGCCGTACGTTCCGATGTCGGTGCTGGCTCCTTCGTGACGGCGATCGCCGCCCACCTTGCCGAGAACCGGCTCCGGGTGGCCAGCGCCGGCCATCCGCCACCGCTGCTGCTGACCGCGACCGGTGCGGTTGCCCTGGCTGTGGAGCCAGGTGAGCCGCTCGCCCTGGAGATCGGTGCCGGCGGGGAAAGGCCGGCGTCGACGTACGACCTGGCTGCGGACGCGGTGCTGCTGCTGCACACCGATGGACTCACCGACAGATGCACCTCCGCCGGGACCCGCGTGGTGGAGCCGTGCGGGCTGATGGCGGACGGTTGCCACGGCAGTCTCGAACAGGTGGCCGATCGCGTCCTCGCGGCCGCTCAGTCGGTGGGCGACGCGGGAGATGACGTCTCGTTGCTGCTCGTGCGGGTGCCCGCGGCGAGCGGGCAGTGACTGGCGTCTCACGCTAGGGCCGTGCCGTCCGTGGTTCGTCGGGGAGCACCCGGGAACGCCCTTGCGTGACCGCACACCGAGGTGTGCCCCCACGTACGGTCCGACGGAAGGTTGCTCCATGCACGCCCAGACCGCCGAACTGATCCCGCAGGCAGCGAATGACCAGACGCGCAAGGAGCTCGCGGAAGAGTGCGTCAACAGCTGACAGCGCCTACGGCGAGGAGGGTATCGGCGGGCTGTCGAGATTGAGGACGAGCATCAGCAGGACGAGTGCGGCGGTGAGTGCGAACGCCGCGGCCAGCGGCCACCAGGCCTGTCGCCGCGGCGGACGAGCGGTCGGCGGCGCCGCGGCGGTGGGGGTAGCGGTCCGGCGTTGCCGCTGCTCCGGGGCCTGGAAGCCGGCCCGTTTCCGCTTCTTGCTCATGAGTCCGCTCCCCGGTCGCGTCCAGTACTACTACTCAGTGTAGTAGTACGCTGATGAGGTGGTACCGAATGTCCGACCCAGCGCAACGTCACCGGGAGCCGACCGGCGTGCCTGCTGAGGAAGGCGCGCAGGTCATGGTTCGCCGCCTCGCGGCGGACGACCTGCCCGCTGCGGCGCAACTGCATGCCACCGAGCTGGCTGACGGCTTCTTTGCGCAGCTCGGCCCGGGCTTCATGCGCTCGTATCTGTCCACTTTCCTGGATACGCCCGGAGCCGTCGCCCTCACCGCCGAACGCACTGATGGCGGCTTCGCCGGCTTCCTGGTCGGCAGCACCGCGGCCGGACACAACCGGGTCGCCCTGCGCCGCCACTGGAGGCGGCTGCTGCCGGCGGCGCTGCAGGCGCTCGCGCTGCGCCCCTGGCTTGTCGTTCCTTTCGTACGCACCCGTGCCCTTCGCTACCTGCAGGGCATGGTGGCGGTCGTGCGACGCCGGCCGGCGGCATCCGGACGGGCCCCCTCGGCAGGCCGACCTGCGGTCCTGCTGCACATCGCGGTGGACCCCGACGATCGCGGCCGGGGGGCCGGTGCGGCGCTGGTGCAGGCCTTCGTCGATGCCGCCCGCGAGGCGGGCTGCGCACGGGCGGTTCTCGTCGCGTTCGGCGGCGACAAGGACTTCTACCTGCGGCAGGGGTGGCAGCGACTCGCCGGCCGGGAGGACGACGACGGTCGGGTGGTGGTGACGTACGGTCGCCAACTGTGAGACCAGATCCGCTGGACCGGCGAACATTGCTGCGCATCGCGGGGGCATCGTTGCTGCTGACCGGCTGTCGCGCGGCGGATGACAACCCGGGGCCGCCCGGATCGCCCGGGAGCCCCGCGAAGATCACGAAGGCCACCCCCAAGCCCTCGCCGACACCGCCCGCCCTCGCACCCGCGCAGCGCTACGTCCCGCTGGTGCAGGAGCCGCTGCCGCAGTGCAAACAGGTTGCCGCCGACTTCGTCTCGGCGGTCATGACGCGTACGCGTGGCCAACAGCCGGCAGATGCGTTCGCCGTAGCGGCGGCCTTCACCGGCGCCGGCTTTCCGGGCGATCAGGCCCTGAGCATCGCCGCCCCGCTGTTCGCCGAGCCGGTTTCCGCCGGCGACATCATCTATCCGCAGTTCGCCGGCCTGCTGCCGCTCGCCGCCGGCGCCCGCCGCGCGGCGATGATGGTCGTCGTCCGCCAACGCAGTCTGACTCCCACCGGCACCGGCACGCAGACGACGCGCGTGTGTGACGTCCGGCTCGAGCTGCAGCAAGGGAGCTGGCGCGTGGTGGAGCTGGCCTCGATCGGCGGTGAGCCGGTCGATCGGCCTGCCGGCCTTGATCCTCGGGCGGTGCGCGTGCTCGACGACGCGCGCATCGAGCTGCCGGACACGGCTCGGTGGGACGTGCACGCCGGCCGGATCTCGCTCGACCTGCTGGACGTGCTGGCGGTGGCCGCAACAGCCGCTCCGCTGGCGGTGACCGTGCTGCGCAGCGGGCACCCACCCAACGTCTTCGCCACCTCGAGGATCAGCAACCACACGCAGGGCCGGGCGGTCGACGTGTGGCGGATCGACGGGCAGCCGGTCGTGGCCACCGGCGCGGCCGCCGGCCCGGCCCGTGCCGTGCTCGACGCCGCCGCTGGCGACCGGAGGCTCCGTCAGGCCGGCTCACCGGAGGGCAGTGACCTGGACGGAGCCGGGCGTCGCAGCTTCACCGATCTGGTGCACAGCGACCACCTGCATCTGGCCGTGGGTGGACAGTCTGCCTCGGGCTGACACCGTGAGCGGGTCTGCGAACCTGGGGCGGGCCGGCGCGGCGATGGCCCTCGGCACGGTCCTGTCGCGGGCGACCGGGCTGGTCCGGACGGCCGCGCTCGCCGGGGCGCTCGGCGTGTCCTCGCTCGCCGACTCCTACAACATCGCCAACACGGTGCCGACCATCCTGCTCGTCCTGGTGACCGGCGGCACCCTTTCGGCGGTCCTGATCCCCCTGCTGGTCGAGCCGGAGGAGCCGGCTGACCGCGTCCGTCGGGCCGAGTCCCTGGGCGCCCTGGTCCTCGTGGTGACGGGCGCGGCGACGCTCGCAGCCGCCGTGCTCAGTCCCTTGCTGGCGAGGCTGTTCGCTCTCGGCCTGCGCGGTGATCCGGAATACGGCGACTTCGTCGGGTCGACCTCCCTGCTGCTGGTGCTGTTCGCGCCACAGGTCGTGGCGTACGGCTTGTCGGTGCACGCGGTCGCCGTCCTGAACGCCGCGGGCCGACTGGCCCTCGGGTCCTTCGCCAGCATCGCCACCAACGTCGTCACGATCGGGGCAATCGCTGCCTTCGTGGCACTGCGTCCGGACGGCGGGGCCGGCACCCGGGAGCTGGTGGTCCTCGGAGCCGGCACGACGGCCGGCGTGTTCGCCATGACAGCCATCCAGGTGTGGGGGGCGCGCCGGGTGCTGCCGGGAATGCGCCTGCTCCCTCGGCTGAAGCGGGACGAGACGACCAACCGGGTGCTACGGCTCGGCCGGTGGACCCTGCTCTACGTCATCGCGAACCAGATCGGACTCGCGGTGGTGCTGACCGTTGCGGCCGGCACTCCCGGCACGGCGTCGGCCTATCAGTGGGCTTTCGCGGTGATGCAGCTGCCGTTCGCCGTCATCGCGGTGTCTGTGCTGTCCGCGGTCTATCCGCGGCTGAGCCGGGCGGCCGCAGGTGACCTGGCCCGCTTCGAGGTGCTGGTGGCGGAGGGGCTGCGCCTTCTCCTGGTGTTGATGCTGCCCGCGGCCGTCCTGCTCGCGACGCTGGCCGAACCTGTGACCCAGCTGCTGTTGGGCTACGGCGCCGTGGAGGCGGCCGGCGTGCGCCTGATCGCCTCGGCCGTCGGGATCTTTGGGGTTGCGCTGCTGCCCTTCACGCTGTTCCAGCTGATGACCCGGGCGTTCTACGCACGCGGCGACACCCGCTCGCCGGCACTGGTCAATGTCGTGGTCAACGCCGTGAACATCACCGGAGCGCTTGTCGCGCTGGGCACCTACGGTGGCCCGCCGCAGCGGACGATGGTGGTCCTCGTTGCCTCCTATGCCACGTCCTACCTCGTCGGATGTGCCGTGCTCGGGACCATGCTCCGCCGCCGGTTTCCCTGCGCCCTCGCGGGGGTCGGGCGGCTGACGGTGCGACTGGTCGCGCCGTTGCTCGCCATGGTCGCGACCGTGGTCGCGATCCTGGCGCTGCTTCGGGCAGCCGAACCAGTCGGTGGCGGGGCCGCCAACGCGCTGATCGAGGTGGTCGCGGCGGCTGCCGCCTCATGCGCCGTCTACCTGCTCGTCGTGTTCTGTGTCGCCCGGTCGGCGCTGCCATCGTGGCCCCGGCGAGGGCCGTCGCCCGGCTGAGGTCCGCCACCTTCTACTACTGCACGTAGTAGGCTCTGGCGCCGGACTCGCACGCTTGGAGGACCTGTTGTGAACGTTGCCAAAGCTGGCAGGCCCGCTCGCTCGCGCCGCCGGCGCCCCGGGTGGCAGAAGGTGGCCGGAGGGGTGGCAGCGGTGGCGTCCCTCGTCCTGATCGTTGTCAACGATGCCGTCCTGGTCGGGCTGAGCACGCCGCTGCCCGGCGGACACAGCGAGGGCTACTTTCTGCTGGGTGCGGTGACGGCGAGCACGGGGTTGTGGCTCACCGGCGTCTTCGACGCTCGCGGCGGCTGAGCGGCCTGCCGACTCACGCCTGGGGGAAGCACTGGCCGGACACGGCCGCCAGTGCGGGTGCGGTCGCCAGCCAGGGCCCGATGGCTGTCGCAGCGCACAGTCCGAGCAGCAGGCTGCGGCTGCGGACGGACAGCTTGCGCGTCGGACAGAGCAGCCGCCGGACCCGCCGCAGGCAGAACTGCGGCGTCAGCTCCGCGCCCAGGGCGCCCGCCGGATGAGCAGTGCCGAGGGCAAGCACCGCGGTCGCCAGTGACCGGCGCTCGGCCGGCGTGCGCGCCGTGTCGTCGGCCAGCATCTCGACCAGCTCGACGGTCTCCCGCTCGGCACTGCGGAACAAGGTGAGCGGCAGCGCGGCGCTGCTCACCCGAGCCCAGAGCAGGACGAGATGATGTCGGCCTCGCAGATGCGCCTGCTCATGGGCCATCACGCCGGCAAGTTCCTGCGGGTCGAGCGCCGCCTGCGCGCCGGTCGTGACGACGATGCGGCCGTGCCGGCCAGGGATGCAGTAGGCGAGGGGTACGGCGTGGTCGACGACCCGAATGCAGGGGCCGGCGTCACTTTGCGGTACGGCGACCAGGTCCACCAGCTCGCGCTGCTGCCGGCGCAGCGCGGCGGATCGCCGAGCCATGCGCAGGCCGCAACCGCCGAGCAGCAGGGTCAGGCTGCCGGCGCCGAGGAGCAGCGCCGCGTCGGACGTCCCCACGTCGTCGGCGTGCAGCAGCGCCGCGCACGCGTGCAGCAGGTGGGAGAGGTCGACATCCACGCTGGAAACCGGGACGACGGTCGTCACCCCGAGCAGCAGCAGCGAGCCCACGACGGCGGCGGCGCTCGCCTGCCAGGCCAGGATGCCGAGACCGGGCGAGCGGTCCACCCACCGTCGACCGCGCAGCAGGGGGGGCGCCAGAAGCAGGACCAGGGCGGCGTAAAGCGCCAGGGCTACGCGCATCAGAGTCCCGAGCGGGAGGCTGGCGGAGTCACTGTCGCGCCTGCAACCTCAGGGCGCGCCGCAGGGCGCTGGCATCGGCTTTCGTGATCTGGGTAGTGAAGTGGACGAGGGCAGCGACGCGGTCCTCGCTGTCGTTCAAGGCCCCGGCCATCACCGCGGCGACGTAGCCGGCGTGGCTCGCGGCCGGTCGATAGAGGTAGGCCTTGCCAGCCGGCTCCCGCGTCAGGTGCCCTTTGCGGTAGAGACGGTCCATCACGGTCATCACGGTGGTGTAGGCGATGGTGCGCTCGTGCGCGAGCAGGTCGAGCATCTGCCGGACGGACAGCGGGCCCGACGCGGCCCACATCTGCTTCATGACGGCTGCTTCCAAACCGCCGAGATCAGCCACGTTGCCTCCTGTCGATGACCGGACCGAGCGTACGGGCGCACTGGCCGGCGGGCGATGGGCGTCGACCGTCGGAAAGCGGCCGCCCTGCTCCCTTGACTACTACGACTCGTAGTACTCTCGGGAGATGGGCTTCCGGAAGCACCTGCCCGTCGGCCGGTGGGCCCGCGCCCTGACAGCGCTCCTCGGCTATCTGCTTGCCGTGCTGCTCGGTGGCGCCGTCCTGACGAGCATCATCGGTGGCGTCGGGGGGCTCTCGCTGGGCATTGGCTTGGCGTTCCTGCTGCTCGTACCGCTCGCCGTGGTGGCGTTACCCGCCCGCGAATTTGCCCCCAGTCCCGAGGACCACCTGCCTGTGCTGATGCGCTCGAAGGCTCGAAAGCTACGCATTGATCAAGGGCCGCAGTGTGATCTTGATGCAGGCCGGTAGGCCACGTGCCACGGGGAGGAGGGCGAACGCGTACGCCCGCAACGGAAGCGGGTCCCAGTTGAAGCAGATGAGTAGTCCGTGACGGGCAGGCCCTCGCGGCCGCCCGGGAAACTCATCGACAGAACGGCCCGTTCGCAGCTTTGGTCGAGTCTGAGAGGAACTGCTCGTGGCGAACCAACGCAAGATTCGCTCCAACTCGCCTCCGCGGTCGGTACGCCGAGCCTCCCCAGCCCCACCCGCGGGCTCGTCGTCGAAGGATGTCTTGGTGCGTTCGGCCGCCGTTGGTGGCCTCGCGGTGCTGCTCGTCGTGGGCTTCTGGGCCAGCCGTCCGCAATGGACGGTCGACATGCGGCTATGGCGCGCAGTGGGGGATGCCTCGGTGATCCTGCTCGTGATGACCCTTGCCATCGGTCCGGGGGGACACCTGTTCCGCTCCGTCGCCCGAAGGAGCCAGTGGCGTCGGCAATTCGGTGTGTGGACTGCGCTGACCGCGCTGCTGCACACGGTGCTCGTGCTCTGGGGCTGGGTCGCTTTCGACTTCGGCCGGCTGATGGGCTACGAGTTCGTGCCCCAACTGGGTCGGACGGCTCGCTTGGAGCCCGGCTTCGGACTCGCCAATCTCATGGGCCTGGTGGCTATGGCCTGGCTGCTGGTGCTGCTAGCCACGTCCAGCGACGTCGCGGTGCGACGGCTCGGACCGGGCACGTGGAGGTGGCTGCAGAGCTTTGCGCACGTTGCCTTCTACCTCGTCGTCCTGCATGCGGCGTACTTCTTGTTCATGCACTACACGGCGTCCTTCCACCGCTCGGTGCCCGAACCGAACTGGTTCCGCGTGCCACTGCTGGTCATCGCCGGCCTTCTGTTGGTCCTGCAGGCTGTTGCCTCGGCATCGACAGCCCGTCGCGACCCCGGTGCCCGGCCTGCGTGAGGTGGGTGAACCGTCCGTCCGCGTGGTGCCGGATGCGCAGCGCGGCTTGCGTTCGGCAACGTTGCGCTGCGGGCGTCAAGATGTCACTTACTACAGGCGGTCGTAGGCTAAGAGCTCGCCTCCGCGGCGCAACCGATCGAGGATCTGGTCTGACGAACAGGAGGCCACCCAGTGCGTGCGGCGACCCAGCAGCGCCCTCTCCGGGCCGCTGCCGTCCTCGCGCTGCTGTGCGGACTTCTTTCGATGCACGCCCTTGTCGTTGGTGACCATCGCCGAGGGCACGGTGCGGGGGTGCTCGAGGGCAGACCCCTGCAGCAGGTGCTGATGCACGCCATGTCGGCTGCGGGGCACGGCGCGGAGGAGCCGCGCCTGGCCGCGTTGGGCATTCCGACCGGCGGCGATCTTCCCGTGGGGGCGGCTGTCGGCCTGTGCTTGGCGATGTTGGGTGGCCTGGCACTCATCTGGCGGCGAGCTGGGCGCTGCCGCCTGTCGCCGACCAGTAGCCGCCTGCCTCGGGTGCGTCGAGCTGCTGCCTCCCCGCCCGGCCGCGGACCGCCGCGGCTGCTGCTCGCCCAGCTGTGCGTGCTCCGGACCTAGAAGTGAGAGATCGCGTCGGTTTCTCGTTCGTCCATCCGGTCCATCCACAGCCAGGAGGCTTCTCATGCAGTACAGCAAGCGCGCTCTGAAACTCGCCGGGCCTGTCGCCGGTCTCGCTCTCGTTCTCAGCGGTTGCGGCGGGGATGGCGGCAGCACCGTCACCCCCGGCGCACAGGAAAGCGTGAACGGCATCTCGACCCAGTTCAATGACGCAGACGTCACGTTCATCAACGACATGAGCCCGCATCACACGACCGCGGTGGCGATGGCCGAGTTGGCTGCTGACCGGTCCGACAGCGCTGAGGTCAAGGACCTCGCGCAGCGCATCGTCGAAGCGCAGGACCCCGAGCTCGACCGCATGAAGGACATGGCCGAGGCGTGGAACGTGCAGCTCGGCGACTCCGGCGGCGCCATGGGCGGCATGGGCGGCATGTCCGGCGACGAGGATGCCAAGGCGCTCGAGCCCCTGTCCGGCGCCGCCTTCGACAGGGAGTTCCTCACCCGCATGATCGCCCACCACGAGAGCGCGCTGCCGATGGCGCAGTCCGAGCTCGACCGTGGCGAAAACCCTCAGGGCAAGGAGCTTGCGCAGGAGATCTTCGATGCGCAGACGGCTGAGATCGCCGAGATGAAGCAGATCCTCGGCACCCTCTGACAGCCAGGAGGCCGGCGCCTCGCGCGCCGGTCTCCGCCGTCGTGGGCAAGGGGCCTTGCCGATGACGTGACATGTCCCGCTATGGTGTCGGCGCACATAGCGGGACGCGAGCCCCTGTCGGGGCTTGCCTTCGTACGTCCGGAAGGTGCCCAACGGTGGGAAGCAGCCGGCCCGGTGCGCGTGGTCGGCACGCGAGTCCGCAGCGCGCCGCGCGCCCCGCCATCGGTCGGCCCACCGCCCCCCGGCACGGTCGGCTGTTCCCCGGCCCGCTCAGCGGCGCCCTGATCGGGATGGCCGCGGGTGGATTTGCTCTGCTGGCAGCACTTCCCAGTGTTGCTGACCCGTCGCCCCTGGTCGTTGCGGCCGCCGCCGAGATCCCTTCGGTTTCTGCCGGCGTCGAAGCCGAGCGGCTCGAGCAGCGAGCCAGCCGGGCCCAGGCGCTCCCCTTCGTCGCGGCGGCCGCGGCCGCTGTGCCGGGCCTGGCGTCGGCTCCCGAGCCACCACCGTTGCCGTTGTCCGGTTGCCCGGCGAGCTCCACCACCCAGGGCCTGCCCAACGGACGGTTGCCCGCCTCGGTCCTGTGCGCCCTGCGCAACGGTTCGAAAGAGCGTCTTCGGGCCGACGCGGCGCAGGAGTTCACGCGGATGTCGGCCGGCTACGAGCGTGCCTTCGGCCGACCCATCTGCGTCACCGACGGCTACCGCACCCTGAGCGAGCAGCAGATCCTGAAGAGGCTCAAGCCCGGGCTCGCGGCCACTCCCGGCAACAGCGAGCACGGCTGGGGCCTTGCCGTCGACCTCGGCTGTGGGGTCCAGTCCTTCCGGAGCGCGCAGCACCGGTGGATGAAGGACAACGCGGCTCGCTTCGGCTGGTTCCATCCGACATGGGCGCGGGCCGGCGGCGGTCAGCCCGAGCCGTGGCACTGGGAGTTCGACGGCAGAAGCTGACCTGGAGGGGTACGGGGGTTCCGCTCACCGGCGCATCGGGTTCGGAGCGCGCCGGGGCCCGGGCACCACGATGGTGGCGTGCAGCTGGTCGACCGGTGCGGGTCGCATCCACAGATATCCCTGGGCAAGATCGCACCCCATCTCCCGCAGCAGGTCCGACTGCGCGAGGGTCTCGACGCCTTCGGCGATGGCGCGCATCCCGAGCGCATGCGCCATGTCGATGACTCCACGGACGATGGCGGCGTCCGCACGGCTGGTCGTCATGCTGCGGACGAACGCACGGTCGATCTTGAGGTAATCGACGGGGAGATGCTGCAGGTTGGACAACGGCGAGTAGCCGGTGCCGAAGTCATCGAGGGCGATCCGGATGCCGAGCTCCCGGAGCTCGTGCAGCGTGGCGACGACGCCGCGCAGATCCGTGACGGTGGACGTCTCGGTGATCTCGAGGATCAGCCGGTCCGGCGCGAGGCCCGAGGCATGGAGGGCGTCCTTCACGCAGGCCGGCAACGTCGGGTGCTGCAGCTGTCGGGCCGACACGTTGACGCTGGTGTGGGCGTCGCCGAGGCCGGCCGTCTCCCGGCAGGCGGTGGCAAGGACCCAGGCGCCGAGCGGGACGATCTGCGCGCTGTCCTCGGCGTAGGCGAGAAACTCGACCGGGTACAGCAGACCCCGCCCCGGATGCTGCCAGCGGATCAGGGCCTCGAGCCCGGCCCGATGTCCCGTCGACAGGTCGATGATCGGCTGGTAGTGCAGCCGGAACTCCTGACGTTCCATCGCGCACTCGAGCTCCGCACGTAGCCGCGAGCGGGTCTCGGTCGCTACCCTCATGGCTGGTTCGAAGACCTCGAAGCAGCCCTTCCCCCGCGCCTTCGCGGCGTACATGGCGGCGTCGGCATGCGCCAGCAGCGTCTCCGGGCTGGTGGCCGAGCTGGAGGCGACGGCGAGGCCGACGCTGGTGTGGACGCGCAGCTCGTGCGCATGCAGCCGGACGGGTGCCGCGGTCGTTGCGAGGATCCGCTCGATGACCTGGGAGGCGGTTGCCACGTCGGTCTCCTCCAGCAGCAGGGCGAATTCGTCGCCACCGAAGCGAGCCACCGTGTCGGCCGGACGCACGCAGCTGGTGAGGCGGGTGGCCATCGCACACAGCAGGTCGTCGCCGATGCCGTGGCCGAAGGTGTCGTTGACGGTCTTGAAGTCGTCGAGGTCGAGGAAGGCGATCACCGTGGGCGCGCCGGTCCGACCGCTGCGTTCGAGGGCCTGCCGTGCCCGGTCCAGGAACAGGGTGCGGTTGGGCAGCCCGGTGAGGGCGTCGTGCAACGCTCGCTCGCGCAGCTCGTCCTCAAGTCGGTGGCGTTCGGTGACGTCGCGGGTGTTCAGCACGAGGGCGGCCACCGTCGGCTCGTCGCGCAGGTCGGTGATGGCGGTCTCGGCGAAGCGGAAGGAGCCGTCGGCATGGCGGAAGCGGCATTCGACACGCGCGTCGCTGCTGCCGGTCGCGGTCGCCGCAGCGACTGCCTCGTGGAATCGGGTCAGGTCTGCCGGGTGGACCCACTCGGAGACCGGACGGCCGACGAGGTCGGCCGTACCCAGGTCGAAGACCCGGCTCACCGCCGCGCTCTGGTAGCTCACGAGCCCGGCCGCGTCGACGAGGGTCAGGACGTCGCTGGAGTTCTGCGCGAGCGAGCGGAAGCGCTCCTCGCTGCTGTCCAGGTGCTCGTACGCGGCGCCGGCGAGGGTGGCAATGAAGGCCGCCAGTTGGATCTCCTGGGCACCGAACAGGCGGCCGAGCTGTCGATGGCTAACGTAGAAGCAGGAGATCGTCTCGCCGTGAATGTGGATGGGAGCGGCCAGCACCGAACGGATACCTGACAGCAGCAGGCTCTCGCTGCCCTCAGCGCAGGGGTCGCTCGCGACGACCGGCTCCCCACTCTGGACGGCACGTCGAAGCAGGGTGCGGCTCACCTCGTCGAGGAGCTCGCCGGACTGCGTCGTCACGCCCTCCCCGCCCAGCGCGTCGACGCTGACCAGGTGGCAGCTCTCGCCGCGCAGCAGCGCCACGGCGGCCTGGTGGATCGCTGCTCCGACCGCGTGCGCCGACGTCGCGGCGGTGATGTCGCGGCCCACCGTCAGGAGGGTGGTGAACCGGTCGGACAGCGACATCGTCGGGACGTCAGCAGCCGCCGCAGCTGAGCTCGGCGCCGGCACCTCGAGGGCCGAGACAGCCGCCCGGGCTGCGTCCAGCTCGGCTTCCGGCCCGCCGGTCGCGCAAGCCAGCTCGGCGATGGCGAGCTGCGACAGCGCCCGCTCGTACCTGGCACCCTGTTGTGCAGCCACCAGGAGACTGCGCGTGAGCAGGCGCCCCGCTCGTCGGGGGTGCCCGCGGAGCGAGGCGATGAGGCCGGCCTCGCGCAGGGCGTGCGGCAGGTTGTTGCGGTAGCTGAAGGCCCATCGGCGCGCGCACCGCACCGCTCGGGCGGCCGCCCGCAGCCGCCGCGCCCGCAGTGCCGGGTTGTGACCAGGGGTGGCCTCGGCCAGACTCCTCAGCGCCGTGGCGTACCAGGGGAAGAGGGGTGCGACGTACTCCTGTCGCAGCCCGGCCCGTCGCACGATGGTGATCCCGGCCGCGAGTTGCTCGACGGCCCGGTCGACCTGTCCCTCGGTCAGCAGCCGCAGGGCTTCGGCCAGGTGCAGCTCGGACGCGGTGTGGGCGTCCTCGCTGCCGCGGTCGAGTTCGGCGCGCAGCAGCTCCGGATCGATCCGTCCTCCGGTCGCCTTCACCCAGACGCTCAGGGCGATGCCTGCCGAGGTGGGATCCCCGATGGCCTGAGCGGCGTGGAACACCCGCTCCGCTGTCTCGGCCGCCTCGACCAACTTGCCTTGGCGGTGCTGGCACATCGCGAGGTTCCAGCCGGCAGTGTTGATCTCCCAGCGGTCCCCGGTGCGCTCGAGCAGGGCGATGGCTTCACGACAGGCGACGGCGGCCTGCTCGTACCGCGTTGCGGCGTAGAGCACGACGCCGGAGAAGCCGCGACTCTGGCCCTGACCCCAGACGTCTTCCAGGCGGCACCGGATCTCGAGCGACCGGGAGGCATAGCTCACGCCGCGCCGGAAGGCAGGCAGCATCGTGCACACCGGCGCGTGCTCGCTCCAGGCCTGCCCGAGCTCGGCCGACGGCGGGTAGCGCTCGGCCAGGTTCAGTCCTCGGAAGTGCGCCCACGCGCACGGGATGATGCCGCTGTGGAACCAGTACAGGTAGGCGAGCCGGCTGTAGAGCCGCATCGCGAGGACGTCGCTGTCCCGTCCCTCGGGTGAGCGTCGCCCGGTCGTCAGTCGTGGCAGCAGCGTGTGGGCGGCCTGGACCAGGACCTCCCACAGCAGGCGTACGACGAGCAGGAGCGTGCTGGGCGGGACCGGCCGGCCGAGCCGGGCGACCGCGCCCTCGAGATGGCGCTTCGCCGTGGGGATGTCGCCCTGCTTGAAGGCGAGGTCACCGAGCTTGCCGTCGAGCGCGGCGGCGTGGACGGGATCGTCGACCAGGGTGCGGGCGCGCGACAGACGCAGTTCGGCCTCGCCGTAGACGCCCTGAAGTGTCAGGACGTCGCCGAGCCCTTCGGCGATGCGCACGCGGTGGGCAATGTCGTCTCCCTCTACGGCGCGGCCCGCCATGCGGTAGTGCGTCACGGCGGCGTCCAAGGCGTGCTGGGTACGGGAGAGCTCGGCCGCGGCCAGCGCGTGCGGCAGCCCCTCGGCTCCCCGACCGGCGGCATCCAGGTGATAGGCCAACTCGAAGACCGAGCCACCGGCCTCGGCGCGGGCGAGCCCGTCGGCGGCGCGGCTGTGCAGCTCCTGTCGGGTGCGATCGGGCAGCCGTTCCAGCAGCGCCTCCCGGATCTTGTCGTGGAAGAAGGCGCAGCGTCCGGTCCGCTCGTCCACCCACAGCAGGCGGCGTCGACGGGCGTCCTCGAGGATCGCGGCGGCGCCGGGCATGTCACCGGCGAGGCGCACGGCTGTGGTGACGTCGAACTGCTTGCCGAGCACGGCGCCGATGCTGAGCAGCGAGAGTGCCTGTTCGGGAAGCAGCTCCAAGCGGCGTACGAGGAACGCCGCCGAGCGGCGGGCGGTCTGGACGTCACGGAACGCCTCGGCATCGAACACCCAGCCGTCGGGGCCGCCGACGAGCGCCTTGCCCTCGACCAGGCCGCGCAGCACGGCGGCGCCCATGAACGGGCTGCCGTCAGCGAGTCGCGCGACGGCCTCGACTGCCACGTCGGGAAGTGGCCCGGCCATGGACTCGGCAAGCATCGACATCGCATCCGGCGCCAGCGGGCCGAGCCGCACCGACTGCGCCTGGCCGATCCCACGCAGCAGATGCCCGGCCGGCACCTCCTCGGACCGGAACGCGACGAGAATCCCGAGGTGCGGCACCGGCGCTGCGGAAAGGCTCGCGAGCAGGCGCACCGTCAACGTGTCCGCCCACTGGCAGTCGTCGAAGACCAGCAGCACGGGGCGCTCCGGCGTGCCGAGAGCGAGCAGCAGGACGCGCAGGGCGTCCAGACTGCGCTGCTCGCCGAACTGCTCCGGCCCGATGTCGGCCGCGGCTTCGACGCCGAGCAGCGGCCCGAGCGACGGCAGCGCACGGACAATCTCCGGGGCCACGGCTGCGACGGCTGCGACCAGCGCCCCGGCCGCTCCCGGCTCGTCGTCCAGTGACGCGAGCAGATCCTGGGCCATGCTGTGCAGCAGCCTGAAGGGCCGCTGAGCGGCCTGAGCCACGCCCTGTCCCTGCAGCACGCTGACCCCCGCGTGGCGGGCTTGCTGCGCGACCTCGGCGAGCAGCCGACTCTTCCCGCCCCCCGACTCGGCCTCGAGCAGGGTGAGACCGCCGGCTCCCCGACGCAGTCCGTGCACGAGATCGCCGAGGACGGCCAGCTCCGCATCGCGCCCGACGAAGGCAGGGTCGGTCAGGCTGCAGCGCTGGTCGAGCCGGCCGATGACCAGGCGTGGATCGGGGTCGCCCTGCTCGACGGCCTGAAGCAGGGCGGCGAGGTCAGCGGCCACAGCCGCAGCAGACTGGTACCGCTCGGCCGGCTCCTTGCGCAGCAGTCGCTGGACGACGGCGTCGAGAGCGCGGGGTACGGCCGGACCCGTCATCGGAAGGGAGGGGACCGGCATGCTCAGGTGCTGGCGGAGGAGGTCACTGACCCCCGGCCCGCGAAACGGCGGTTCGCCAGCCACGCACTCGAACAGCAGGACCCCCAGGGCGTAGAGGTCGGAGCGCTCGTCGACGGGGGCGGCAAGCAGCCCCGCGGCCTCCGGCGCGAGATAGCGGACCGTGCCGACGAGGTCCTCGCGGATGGACTCGTCGAGCCACGGGCTCCGGGCGAAGCCGAAGTCGACAAGGGTCACGGCCTCGACCGGATCCCGGCCCCGCACGACGATGTTGGCCGGCTTCACGTCGCGGTGGCAGACCCCGGCGTCGTGGGCCGTCGACAGCGCCGTCGCGACGGCGGTCCCGAGCCGCAGGGTGGTTCGCAGCGGCAAAGGCCCGTCCCGCAGCATCGTCTCGAGCGTCACGCCCTCGATGTAGGGCTGGACGAGGTAGAGCCAGTCGTCAGCGGAGCCGGCGTCGAGCAGGCCGGTCAGGCCGGTCCCGGACAGCTCGCGCAGGACGACGCTCTCGTGCTGGAAGCGCAGCCTGGCCGCGGCAGGAACGACCGTCGGGTCGATCGACTTCAGGACGACCGCATTGTCGGTGCCGAGGTCACGCGCGAGGAAGGTGTCGACGCCGTTCCCGCTCTTGAGGGAGCGCTCGATCCGGTAGCGACCACCGAAGACGGCACCGTGCGTGTCGGCACCGGCCTCGTCCATGGTCCACCATCAGTCACCGGGTGGCGGCGTGTTCCGGCCCCGCCGGACCATCATCGTCCGTGTTGGTCCGGTAACCCATAGTCATAACGGGCGCTTTGCTCCTGGTTACTTCATCCGTCGCGCTGCGGGCCGCGCTGGCACATGCACAGCAGGTCGGTGCACTGCTGCGCCTGGGTGTCACGCGAGGTCGCCGCGTCGCGGCGCAGCGTCGCAAGGGTCCTGTCGAGCGTGGCCTGGAGCTCGCCGAGCTCGGTGAGGCGGCGCGCGGTCTCCCGACGCTTGTCCTCGACCAGGGCGATCAACTCGTCGAAGTCGCGATCGCAGCAGCCGTCGGCGATGTCGAGGAACTCGCCGAGCTCCGCGGTGCTCATCTGAAGATTTCGCGCCCGGCGGATCAGCTCCAGCCGCCCCAGCGCCGCGTCGTCGTACAACCGATAACCGGTGTCGGTGCGGGCCGGGTGCACGAACCCGCGCTCTTCGTACAGCCGAAGCGCCTTGCGGGACAGCCCGGTGCGCTCGGTGACCTCGGAGACGGTCAAGGCCCCGGCGCGGTTCACGACGCCAGATTACAGCCAGGTCTGCTCTTCACGGTCAGCTGGCGGGGTCTGCCGTTTCGGCCTTGCGCCGGTGGAGCGTGAGGCTCATGACGAGCACGGCTGCGGCGCCGACGACGAGCCCGAGCAGCGCGCTGGCGACTGTGTTGACGAGCCAGCCGATCACCGAGCCGAGAGCTCCGGACGCCTGCTTCGCCCCCTCCTCCAGGGAGTGCACGACGTCGTACAGGAAGGTCAGGCCCAGGTCGTCGGTGCCCACCAGCAGGATGTGACCGCCGACCCACAGCATCGCGGCGGTCCCGACCACGGTGAGCCCGGTGAGCAGCCGGGGCATCGCCTTGACCAGACCACGGCCGAACGCGGCCGCACGCGTGCTGGGGAGCTCGGCCAGGCGCAGTCCCGCGTCGTCCATCTTCACGATGAGGCCGACGACGCCGTAGACCAGGACGGTGATGCCGATCGCCACGACCGTGAGGATCACCGCGCGGGACAGGAACGGCTCGTCGACGACCTCGTTGAGCGAGATGACCATGATCTCCGCCGACAGGATGAAGTCGGTGCGCACCGCTCCGGACACGACGGTGTCCTCATCCGGAGGTTCCGCGTCGCCGGAGGCCTCGGCGTCGTGGTGGCCACCGAACCTGGCCCACACCTTCTCGGCCCCCTCGTAGCAGAGGTAGGTGCCGCCGAGCATGAGGATCGGGGTGAGCAGGACCGGCAGGAACTGGCTGAGCAGCAGCACGGCGGGCAGGATGATGAACAGCTTGTTGCGCAGCGACCCGACGGCGATGCGCTTGATGATCGGCAGCTCGCGCTTCGCGGCCAGGCCACGGACGTACTGCGGCGTCACGGCGGCGTCGTCGACGACGACACCGGCGGCCTTGACGCTGGCCCGGGCAGCGCCGACCCCGATGTCATCCACGGACGCGGCGGCGGCGCGGGCGAGCACCGCCACGTCGTCCAGCAGAGCTACGAGTCCACCGCTCACGGCACGTCCTTCCGGTTACGGCAGCGCGCATGCGCCCACGGCTCGGTCGCCGTGTGCCCGTTCGGGCTCACGGTAATCCGCCGGGCTGTGTCCGTCGCGCCTCTGTTCTCGGTGCCAGGGCACGCGGCGTCCGGGCGCTGGTGGCACCGAGAACGGGACCTGCTCGCCGTCGAGCTCGGTGGGCAGGTTCGCCGAACCGCATTTGCGGGTCTATAATCGGCTGCGTGCCGCAATTACGGATCAGCGAGGCCGCCCTGCTGCTGGGTGTCAGCGACGACACGGTGCGGCGGTGGGCCGACCAGGGCCGGTTGCACCTGATCAAGGCCGCCAACGGGCGCGCTGCTGTGGACGGAGCCGAGCTGGCCGCACTGGCCCGTGAGCTCGCCGAGACGCCGGACGCGGTCGGCGTAGGGGCGCGATCGGCGCGCAACCGCCTGCGCGGCATCGTCACGAAGGTCACCCGCGACACCGTCATGGCCCAGGTGGAGCTGCAGGCCGGGCCGTTCCGGGTGGTGTCGCTGATGAGCCGGGAGGCCGCCGACGAGCTCGCGCTCGAGCCGGGCGTCGTCGCGTACGCCTCGATCAAGGCCACCAACGTCGTCATCGAGCTCGACGAACGCCCGTGACCCCGCTGTGGGTGCTCGGCGTCGCACTCGCTCTGGCACTGTCCGCGTGTGGCGGGCCGTCCACCGACTCCGGGCCCAGCACGGTGACCGTCTTTGCCGCCGCCTCGCTCACCGACGCCTTCCGCCAGATCGCCGACGGGGTGGAGCGGGCCAACCCCGGACTGAGGGTGACCCTCAACGTCGGGGCCAGCTCGGCGCTC
>JBBSKF010000036.1:0-25014 GCA_038256525.1 Mycobacteriales bacterium
AGCAGATCCCGTCCGACCGGATGGGCCTGGACATCGGGCCGCAGAGCGTCGAGCTGTTCCGCGAGGCGCTGGACGGAGCGGGCACCGTGTTCTGGAACGGCCCGATGGGCGTGTTCGAGATGGCGCCGTACGCCGAGGGCACCCGCGGGGTGGCCGAGGCCGTGGCCGCGCTGAGCTCGGACGGTGGCCCATCAGGCGGTGGGGGGGCCCTGACCGTCGTCGGCGGCGGCGACAGCGCCGCCGCTGTGCGCGCGCTCGGCATCGACGAGGCCCGGTTCACCCACATCAGCACCGGTGGAGGGGCGAGCCTGGAATACCTCGAGGGCAAGGCGCTGCCCGGTCTCACCATCCTGGAGGACTAGCCCGTGGCAGTCGCCGGCTCTGGGCCGAAGCGCCAGCCGCTCATGGCGGGCAACTGGAAGATGAACCTGCATCACCTGGAGGCCATCTCGCTGGTGCAGAAGCTGGCCTTCAGCCTCACCGACAAAGACCACGACGCGGTCGAGGTGGTGGTGATCCCGCCGTTCGTCGACCTGCGCAGCGTCCAGACCATGGTGGACGGCGACAAACTGCGGCTGGGCTACGGCGCCCAGGACCTGTCCCCACACGACAGCGGCGCCTACACCGGCGACATCAGCGGCTCGATGCTCGCCAAGCTCGGCTGCCGCTACGTCCTGGTCGGCCACAGCGAGCGCCGGCAGTACCACGGCGAGTCCGACGAGGTGGTCGCGGCCAAGCTGCAGGCGGCCGTCCGGCACGGCCTGACCCCCATCCTCTGCGTGGGTGAGGGCCTCGAGATCCGCCAGGCGGGCGGCCATGTCGCGCACGTGGTCGCCCAGGTGGGGGCCGCGTTGCAGGGCGTTGCAGCGGATGTCGCGGGCGGATTCGTGCTCGCGTACGAACCGATCTGGGCGATCGGCACCGGCGAGGTCGCAACGCCGCAGGACGCGCAGGAGGTGTGCGCAGCCATCCGGAGCACCCTCGCCGAGCTCTACTCCCGCGATCTGGCGAGCAGCGTACGGGTGCTCTACGGCGGGTCCGTCAAGGCCGCCAACGTCGCCGACCTGATGGCCCAGCCCGACGTCGACGGCGCCCTCGTCGGCGGGGCCAGCCTGGACGCGGGCGAGTTTGCTGCCCTCTGCCGCCTCGGGCGATAAACGAGTTGACACCGATCGTCACAGCCCGATCACGATTCGGTACGGGGTGGGGGGCGCGTCGGTTCGTACGGCAGACGGGTGGTTCTATCGATGTATTCGCGCCGGGCCGCGGCATCCGTCGGTCCGGACCAGTCCAATCTCCCTGACCGGGAGAAGGAGGAACAGCCGGTGCAGATCCACAAGAAGAAGATGCGCCTGTCTGCGGTGCTCGTCACGCTGGCGCTCGGTGCCACCGCGTGCGGCGGCAACGGCACCGACAGCGACAGCGACGACAGCAGCGCCGAGGGCCCGAGTGGCGGCACGTTCTCATTCACGATCGACAACCCCGAGAACCCGCTCGTCCCGGGCAACACCAGCGAGAGCGAGGGCACGCACGTCATCAGTGCCCTGTTCACCGGGCTGGTGACCTACGACGTCGAGACCTCCAAGCTCGAGATGGAGGGCGTGGCCGAGTCGGTCGAGTCCGACGACAGCACGCTGTGGACGGTCAAGCTCAAGGAGGGCTGGAAGTTCCACGACGGCACCCCCGTCGACGCGCAGTCCTTCGTGGACGCCTGGAACTACACGGCGCTGTCCACCAATGCCCAGGGGGGATCGTCCTTCCTCAAGAACATCGAGGGCTACAAGGACCTGCAGGCCGAGACCGACGACAACGACGTCGTCACCAAGCCACCGGCGGCGGAGAAGATGTCCGGCCTGAAGGTCGTCGACCCGCAGACCTTCACGGTGCAGCTCGCCACGCCGTTCGCGCAGTTCCCGCTCACCCTGGGCTACAACCCGTTCTACCCGCTGCCCAAGGCCTTCTTCACCGACCCGGAGACGTTCGGCAAGAAGCCGATCGGCAACGGCCCGTTTAGGGCCGACGAGGAGTTCCGTCAGGACGTCGGCTTCACGCTGACCCGTTTCGAGGACTACGCCGGCGACAAGGCCAAGGCCGACGCGGTCGAGATCAAGGTCATCCCGGACAGCAACACCGCCTTTACCGAGGTGCAGGCGGGCAATCTGGACATCCTCGACATCATCCCGCCGGAGGTCATCACCACCGCGCCGGACGAGTTCGGCGATCGTTTCCTTGAGCGCAACAGCTCCTCGTTCGACTACATGGGCTTTCCCACCTACGACCCCCGCTTCGATGACAAGAAGGTCCGGCAGGCGTTCTCGATGGCGATCGACCGGGGGGCGATCACCAAGGCCATCTTCAACAACACCCGCGACCCTGCCTTCTCGGTCATCTCGCCCGTCGTCGACGGCTCGCGTCCGGACGCCTGCAAGTTCTGCACGTACGACCCGGCGGCCGCCAAGAAGCTGCTGGCCGAGACCGACTTCGACACCAGCCAGCCAATCGACCTGTGGTTCAACTCCGGCGCGGGTCACGACGGCTGGGTGACCGCTGTCGGCAACCAGCTCCGGGAGAACCTCGGCGTCACCTACGCGCTCAAGGGTGATCTGTCCTTCGCGCAGTATCTCAGCGAGGTCGGTCGGGCCAAGAAGTTCACCGGGCCGTTCCGTCTCGGCTGGGGCATGGACTACCCGAGCCCGCAGAACTACCTCGAGCCGCTCTACACCGAGTCGGCGCTACCGCCGGGGTCCAACACGGCGTTCTACGTCAACCCGGCGTTCGATGCCAAGGTCCAGGAGGGCAACGAGGCAGGCAGCAACGACGAGGCAGTCGAGCTCTACCAGCAGGCCGAGGACATCCTGCTGGAGGACATGCCCATCATGCCGATGTTCTTCCGCAAGACCCAGAGCGTGCACAGCGAGAAGGTCAGCAACGTCAAGTTCGACGCGTTCGGTCGCTGTGAGTTGAGCAAGGTGACGGTCAACCAGTAGTCGCTGCCGGCCGGGCCTCCATGAGAGGTCCGGCCCGCTCGGCACCGGAAGGGTGCGCGCCAGGCGGGTGTACCGTCCTGGCGCGCCCTTCCGGGCGTCGTGCAACCCTCGGGCGGCCGACCGCCGCCCGTGCCAGGAGGAGGAGCATGGGCCGCTACATCGCGCGACGCCTGCTGCTCACGATCCCGGTGCTGCTGGGCTCCACGTTCCTGATCTTCGCCATGGTCTATGCCCTGCCGGGCGACCCGATCGCGGCCCTGGCCGGTGACCGGCCGCTGGCGCCGGGCGTCGTCGCCGAGCTGAAGGACCGCTACAACCTCAACGACCCGTTGCTCGTGCAGTACGGCAAGTACCTCGGCGCCTTGCTGCAGGGCGACCTCGGCACCGACTTCGCCGGCCGATCGGTCAGCGAGACGGTGGTGGAGCGGTTGCCGGTCACCGTCAAGCTCGCGGCCGTCGCGATCGTCTTCGAGGCGATCATCGGACTGGTCGCCGGCATCCTGGCCGGGATCCGCAAGGACTCTTTCTTCGACACGTTGGTGCTGGTCAGCACCATCGCGGTCGTGTCGATCCCGGTGTTCGTGCTCGGCTTCGTCGCGCAGATCACGCTGGGGCTGCGGCTCAACCTGTTTCCCATCTCCGGGATCAGCGAGGGGCTCTACAGCTACCTGCTGCCGGGTTTCGTGCTCGCCGCCCTGTCGGTCGCCTACGTGGCCCGGCTGACCCGGACCTCGCTGGTGGAGAACCTGCGCAACGACTACGTCCGGACGGCCAAGGCGAAGGGGCTGCCCCCGCGCACCGTGATCGGCAAGCACACGATGCGCAACAGCCTCATCCCCGTGGTGACCTTCCTCGGCGCCGACCTCGGGGCCCTGCTGTCCGGCGCGATCGTCACGGAGGGGATCTTCAACATCCCCGGGCTGGGCCGCACCGTCTTCCAGGCCGTTCAGCTGAGCGAGGGCGCCGTGGTCGTCGGTATCGTGACGCTGTTCATCTTCTTCTACATCGTGTTCAACCTCGTGGTCGACATCCTGTACGCCGCGCTCGACCCCCGGATCCGCTATGAGTGACACGACCCGCGCCGGCCGCGACGCCGCCACCGGCCCTGACCTGCAGGGCTCGTCGCTGGGGCTGACCGAGGGCGGGGTCGAGCAGGCGCAGAGCGCGAAGTCCGGCGGCGGGCTGGTCGCAGCCGCCGGCGGGTCGGTGCGGCAGGCCAGCCTGTGGTCCGATGCCTGGCGCCAGCTGCGCAAGAACCCCATCTTCGTGGTGGCCGCCCTGCTGCTCGTCGTCCTGTCGGTGATGGCGCTGTTCCCCTCGCTGTTCACCAACGCGGACCCGCTGTCCTGCGATCTGGCCAACAGCCGCGGCGGGCCGGGCACCAACGGTGCCTGGTTCGGCTACGACCTGCAGGGCTGCGACTACTACGCGAACATCATCTACGGCGTGCGGGTCTCGATGGTCATCGGCGTTGCCGTCGTCGGCGGCTCGCTCGTCATCGGGGTGATCCTCGGGGCGCTTGCCGGCTTCTACGGCGGCTGGTTCGACGCGCTGATGTCCCGGATCACCGACATCTTCTTCGGTCTGCCGCTCATCCTCGGCGCGATCATCCTGCTCAACGCGTTCACCGGCGACCGCGGCCTGTTCCAGGTCTCGGTCGCCCTCATCGCCTTCGGCTGGATGACGATCCTGCGCCTGCTGCGCTCGAGCGTCATCGCCGTCAAGGCCACCGACTACGTCCAGGCAGCCCGGGCGCTGGGCGCGAGCGACTGGCGCATCATCACCACCCACATCCTGCCGAACGCGCTCGCGCCGGTGCTCGTCTACTCGACCATCGCCATCGGTGGGATCATCGCGGCCGAGGCGACCCTGTCGTTCCTCGGCATCGGCCTGCAGCG
Organism: Mycobacteriales bacterium; assembly: GCA_038256525.1. Classification (GTDB taxonomy): domain Bacteria; phylum Actinomycetota; class Actinomycetes; order Mycobacteriales; family SCTD01; genus SCTD01. The sequence continues at coordinate 4,886 of JBBSKF010000036.1, forward strand.
GCCGTCCATCAGCTGGGGGCTGCAGATCGAGGAGGCGCGCGACTTCGTGCGCACCTCGCCGTACCTGCTCCTGCTCCCCAGCGCGTTCCTGTCGGCTACGGTCCTGTGCTTCATCATGCTCGGCGACGCCCTGCGCGACGCCCTCGACCCGAAGCTGCGCTGAGATGGCTGACCTGACCAAGAGCGCGACCGCGCCTGCGCTGCGCCCGACCGTGCCCGGGAGCCACCTGCTCGAAGTGGACGACCTGTCGGTCGAGTTCCGCACCGACTACGGCACGGTGCGCGCCGTCAACTCGCTCAGCTACCACCTCGACAAGGGGGAGACGCTCGCGATCCTGGGGGAGTCCGGGTCGGGCAAGAGCGTCAGCGCCCAGGCGATCATGGGGATCATCGACACGCCCCCGGGTTACATCACCTCGGGCCAGATCCGCTATCAGGGCCGCGACCTGCTCACGATGGGCAAGGCCGAGCAGCGCTCCATGCGGGGCGCCGAGATCGCGATCGTCTTCCAGGACGCCCTGTCGGCGCTGAACCCGGTGTTCACCGTCGGCGCGCAGATCGCCGAGATGTTCCAGGTGCACCGCGGCACCTCGAAGAAGCAGGCGCTGGTGCACGCCGCCGAGCTCATGGACCGGGTCCGCATCCCGGGCGCGAAGAACCGGCTCAAGGACTACCCGCACCAGTTCTCGGGCGGCATGCGGCAGCGCGTCATGATGGCGATGGCCTTGGCGCTGGACCCCAAGGTGCTCATCGCCGACGAGCCGACCACCGCCCTCGACGTCACGGTGCAGGCCCAGATCATGGAGCTGCTGCTCACCCTGCAGGCCGAGAACGGCATGGGGCTCATCCTCATCACGCACGACCTCGGCGTGGTCGGCGAGGTCGCCGACCGGGTCGCCGTGATGTACGCCGGCCGCATCGTCGAGACGGGCGGCATCCACGAGGTCTTCGGCCGGCCGGCGCATCCCTACACCGTCGGGCTCATGAACTCCGTGCCGCGGGTCGACCAGCGCGGCCAGCGCCTCTCGCCGATCGTCGGCTCGCCTCCCAACCTGGCCGACATCCCGCCCGGCTGCTCGTTCCACCCTCGGTGCCCGCGCGCCGAGCTGGTCTGCCGACAGGATCGTCCGCTGCTGCGCGAGGTCATGCTCGGCCGACAGTCGGCCTGTCACTTCGCCGAGGAGATCGTCGATGCCTGAGGCCCCCCCGGTCAGTGGGAACAAGGCGGCCGGCGAACCGCTGCTGCGGGTGACCGGCCTCGCCAAGCACTTCCCGATCAAGCTCGGGGTGATCCGACAGAAGACGATCGGGCAGGTCCGCGCGGTCGACGGGGTCGACTTCGTACTCCAGCGGGGCGAGACGGTGGGGCTGGTGGGAGAGTCCGGCTGCGGCAAGAGCACCGTCACCAAGGTCCTGCTCGCCCTCGAGAAGCCGACGGCCGGCCAGGTCTTCTACGAGGGTCGCGACGTCTTCGCGATGGGCTCGCGCGAGCTGCGCGAGCTGCGGCGCAAGATCCAGATCATCTTCCAGGATCCGTACACCTCGTTGAACCCGCGAATGACGGTCGGGGACATCGTCGGCGAGCCGTGGCAGATCCACCCCGAGGTGCTGCCGAAGGCGGAGCGCTCGAAGGCGGTGAAGGACCTGCTTGCCCGGGTGGGGCTCAACCCGGACTTCACCAACCGCTACCCGCACCAGTTCTCCGGCGGGCAGCGCCAGCGCATCGGCATCGCCCGCGCGCTCGCGTTGAACCCCGACATCATCGTGTGCGACGAACCGGTCTCGGCGCTCGACGTCTCGGTGCAGGCCCAGGTGATCAACCTGTTGGAGGACCTGCAGAAGGAGTTCGGCCTGTCGTACCTGTTCATCGCGCACGACCTGTCGGTCGTCCGGCACCTGTCCGACCACGTCAACGTGATGTACCTCGGGCGGATCATCGAGTCGGGCACCAACGCCCAGATCTACGAGCAGCCCGCGCACCCCTACACCCAGGCCCTGCTGTCCGCGGTCCCGCAGCACGACCCGGCTGCCCGCGGGACCAAGAAGCGGATCGTCCTGCAGGGGGACCTGCCTTCGCCCGCCGATCCGCCGTCTGGCTGCCACTTCCGGACGCGCTGCTGGAAGGTGCAGGACATCTGCGCGGTGGAGTACCCCCCGCTGGTCGACCGCGGGCAGGGTCACCCGTCGGCGTGCCACTTCGCCGAGGTCGTCGAGGTCGTGAAGAGCCAGGACGAGCAGCCTCCGCTGGCGCTGCCCAGGGCGCCGGCCGACGTCGGGCCGCACCAGGCGGACGGCGCGGCAGCCGTTCCCCCTGCGAGCGGCGCCACGTAGGCTAGGGGCACTGCTCTACGCCTCTGAGATCTACGGCCCTAAAGATCGGAGCCCTTCATGGTTCTCGCGCTGTCGATCGTGCTGACGATCACGAGCATCGGCATGATCGTGCTGGTGCTGCTGCACAAGGGCAAGGGTGGCGGACTGTCGACCATGTTCGGTGGCGGTGTGTCCTCCTCGCTGGGGGGCAGCGCGGTCGTCGAGAAGAACCTCGACCGGCTGACGATCGTCTGCGGGCTGGTGTGGGCGGTCTGCATCATCGCGCTCGGCCTGCTGCTCAAGGAGACCGGGCCGGCCGTTCCGCTCGGATAGCCCCAAAGACGGGCGCGACAAGGCACACTGACCGGGACAGACTTATCGAAATGCCGCGTCCGCTGACCCTCGGCCGCACCCCCACGACACGCGAGGAGCATCTGTGGCAGGCGGCAACGCGATCCGAGGCAGCCGAGTCGGAGCCGGACCGATGGGCGAGGCCGAGCGGGGCGAGGCCGCACCCCGCCGCCGCATCGCCTTCTACTGCATGAACGCGCACGAGACCCGGCCGTCGTTCGCCGACGACGCCGCGATCCCGGAGACCTGGGACTGCCCGCGGTGCGGGTTCCCGGCCGGGCAGGACAAGGACCACCCACCGGCGCAGACGAAGGTGGAGCCATACAAGACCCACCTGGCCTACGTCCGCGAGCGGCGTAACGCCGAGGACGGCGAGGCGATCCTCGCCGAGGCCCTGGCCAAGCTGCGCGCCAGCAAGTAGGCCCTGCCGCGGAGCAGCTGTCGCGGCAGGCCTCAGCGGCGCCGCAGGTCCCGCGGGATCGCCGAAGCGGCAGCCTCATCGAGCAGCCACAGCGTCTGTGCGGTCCCGGCGACGCCGGCAGCGGGGAGCTGCACTCGGCCCGCGCCGGCCAGGGCCATGGCCACCATGGGCGCCTTCTCGGATCCAGCGACCACCATCCACACCTCGCGGGCAGCGCACAGCGCGGCGAAGCCGAGGGTGATCCGGGTCGGCGGCGGCTTCGGGCAGCCGTGCACCCCGACCACCAGACGCTCGTCGTGCGCAGCGGGCGATCCGGGGAAGATCGACGCGGTGTGCCCCTCCGTTCCCATCCCGAGCAGCAGCACGTCGAACGGCGGCACCGCGTAGTCCTGCGGCGCCGCTGCCGACAGCTCGTCGGCGTACCGGGCGGCAGCGGCGTCCACGTCGTCACCGTCCGGCCCGCCGGGCCGGCCCATCGGGTGCACGCGTGCCGGGTCGAGGTCCAGCGAGTCCAGCAGGGCACGTCGGGCCTGGCCGTCGTTGCGTTGTGGGTCGCCCTCGGGGACGAACCGCTCGTCTCCCCACCAGATGTCGACGCGCCGCCAGTCGACGGCCGCGCGGGCGGGTGAGCGACCGACGGCGGCGAGCGCGGCGATGCCGACGCCGCCACCGGTGAGCACGACCGAGGCCGAGCCGCGGACGGCCTGGCAGTCGATCAGGCGGGTGAGCAGCCGCGCGGCGACGGCCTCGGCGAGCAGCTCGGCGTCGCGGACGACCACGATCGTGCGGTCGGTGTCGCTCATCGGGCTCCTGTCCACGGCATGCGGGTGAACCTCGGCTAGGTCGTCGTGAGCGCGGGGTCCGGGTGGGTCGAATCGGTCGGGTCGTGCCAGATGTGCGTACGCGTGTCGGACCGTCCGGACAGGTCACCATTGCCGGTGGCCCGGCCGAGGGCCTGTGCGTAGGTCTCGTCGGCGTCGAGCCGGCGCAGCTCCTCGGCAAGCAGGTCGCCGAGCGCCCGCGGCTCGAGCGGCATCGTGCGGTCGGGTTGGCCGGTCTGGGTGAGCAGCGCAGTGGCGGTCCCGGCCCGGGCGATCCCGATCGTGCCCTCCTCGAGCTCGATCCGGACCGCACCGATGCCGGGTCCGTCCCCATCGGTCAGCGCGACCTCGACCCCGAGGCAGCTCGCGAGCCAGCCGGCCACCAGGGCCCGGGCCGGGTCGGCCTCGGCCCCCGTGACCGTGGCGGCCCGGGCCGGGACACTCACCGAGTCGAAAGCCGACGCGCACAAGGCCCGCCAGGCCGTCGTACGGGCCCAGGACAGGTCGGTGTCGCCTGGGGCGTAGTCGGCGGCCCGCTGGCCCAGCGCCGCGAGCGGGTCCGCGGCCAGGCTGCAGTCGGTGACCCGCCGGTCGGCCAGCACGCCGAGCGGGTCGTGGGCGATCTGGTGTGGTGGCTCGCCGAACCACCAGGTCACGACCGGTGCGTCCGGGGCGAGCAGGGGCAGGACGACCGACTCCGCATGCAGCGCCAGCCGGCCGTACATCCGCAGCACCGCGGCCTCACCCGGGCCGAGTCGACCGCCGATGAGCACCTCGGCGTCGAGGCGGGCCTCCGGGGCGTCCGGGCGCCGGCGTACGACCAGCAGCAGTCGGCACGGATGCTCGGCCGCGGCGCGGGTGGCGGCCTGCTCGGCCTCCTCCACCTGTCCTTCGGCGGCGACGACCACGAGGGTCAGCGCGAGTCCGGAGGAGATCGACCCCTGCGCCCGCCGCTCGGCCGCGAGCGCCTTGACCACCGCCGTACCGGTGGTGTCCCGCAGCGTCGTCATGCCCCCTCACCTCCCCCCTCGCGCCGATCATGGAGTTGTTGTCCGGGCCGCACGCTCAGCGGGCGGGCACAAACTCCATGATCGGCGCGAGGGGGGGTGGGGGTGGGGGTGGGGGTGGGGGTGGGGGGGCTGGGGCTCACGGCCTTCTCCAGGTGCGTCCGTCGCGGGCGAGCATCTCGTCGGCGCCCTTGGGCCCCCACTCCCCGGCGCGGTACAGCTCGGGTTCGCCACCTTCGGCCCAGAACTGCTCGATCGGATCGATGACCCGCCAGCTCTGCTCGACCTCCTCGTTGCGCGGGAACAGCGAGGCGTCGCCGAGCAGGACGTCGAGCAGCAGCCGTTCGTAGGCCTCCGGTGACGCCTCGGTGAAGGCCTCGCCGTACTGGAAGTCCATCGAGACGTCGCGCACCTCCATCGTCGTGCCGGGCACCTTGGACCCGAACCGCAGCGTCACCCCCTCGTCGGGCTGCACCCGCACGACGAGCTGGTTGGCCCCGAGCTCCTCGGTGTCGGTCTTGGCAAACGGCAGGATCGGTGCCCGGTGGAAGAGCACGGCGATCTCGGTGACCCGGCGGGGCAGTCGCTTGCCGGTGCGCAGGTAGAACGGCACCCCCGCCCAGCGGCGGGTCTCCACCTCCAGGCGTACGGCGGCGAAGGTCTCGGTCCGGCTGTCCGCCGCGACGCCCTCCTCCGCGCGGTAGCCCTTGACCCGCTGACCGGCCAGCCAGCCCTGGTCGTACTGGCCGCGGACCGCGTGTGCGGTGAGATCCTTGGGCGGCTTCAGGGCGCCGAGCACCTTGCGCTTCTCGGTGCGCAGGCTCTCCGCGTCGAACCCGACCGGTTCCTCCATGGCGGTGAGTGCCAGCAGCTGCAGCAGGTGGTTCTGCAGGACGTCGCGGGCCGCCCCCGTCTCCTCGTAGAAGGCCGCCCGGCTGCCGATGCCGACGTCCTCGGCCATCGTGATCTGCACCGAGTCGACGTGGTGGCTGTTCCAGATCGGCTCGAACAGGGTGTTGGCGAAGCGCAGGGCGAGCAGGTTCTGCACCGTCTCCTTGCCCAGGTAGTGGTCGATCCGAAAGACGTCCTGGGCGGTGAACACGTCGTCGACGAGGTCGTTCAGCGCCCGCGACGAGGGCAGGTCGTGACCGAACGGCTTCTCGACGACAACTCTTCGCCAGGCGCGGGATTCAGAGTTGTCGGCCATGCCGGTGCGCTGCATCTGCTTGAGCACGGTCGGAAAGGCGGCGGGCGGGATGGACAGGTAGAAGGCGGCGTTGCCCTGCGTCCCGTGGCTCGTGTCGAGCTCGGTCAGCGTCTTCGCGAGCGTGTCGAAGGCATCGTCGTCGTCGAACGACCCGGGCAGGAACTTGATCGCCTCGGACAGCCGCTCCCAGGTCGACTCCCGGAACCCGGTGCGGGCGCCGTCCTGCGCCGCCTTGCGGGCCAGCTCCTCGAAGTCGCCGTCCGCCCAGTCGCGCCGGGCGAAGCCGAGCAGCACGAAACCGGCCGGCAGCAGACCCCGGTTGGCCAGGTCGTAGACGGCCGGGATGAGCTTCTTTCGCGCCAGGTCACCGGTGACGCCGAAGACGACCAGGGCGCACGGCTCCGGGACCCGCGGCAGCCGCCGGTCCCCGGGGGAGCGCAGCGGGTTGGTCACGGGCCGCCGTCACCCGACGACGCTGCCGCGAGCAGGCTCTCGAGCCCGGTGGCCCGGTCGGTCAGGTGCACCCGCAGCACCGGTCGCCCCCGCCCGGTGAGCGCCAGCTGGTCGCCGAGTGCCTGGGCGGCCTGCAGCCGTCCGAAGGTGAAGGGGCGCCCGGGGATCGCCAGGTCCTGCTCGACGTCACCGGTCACCTGAAGGAATGCGCCGGTCTGCGGCCCACCCTTGTGGAACTGCCCGGTCGAGTGCAGGAAGCGCGGCGCCCAGCCGAAGGTCACCGGGTGGGCGAGCCGGGCGGCCAGCAGCGCCCGCAACCGCCCGGCGGCCGCGTCGGCCTGCCGGTCGAGGTAGGCCGTCACCGCGAGGTAGCCGCGCTCCGGGACCGCATCGAGCAGCGCGGTCAGGGCAGCGGCGAGGTCGTGCAGCGTGCCCGACGGGTCGAGCAGGTCCGGGGTGGCGTAGACCTCGACGCCACCCTCGACGAACAGCGGCTCGCTCTGCGGGGTGCCCTGCTCCAGCAGCGCCGCGGTGTTGTCCTTGCTCTCCTGGACGTTGGGCTGGTCGAAGGGATTGATGCGCAGGGCCACCCCCGCGACCGCGGTGGCGTACTCCCAGGTGAGGAACTGCGCGCCGAGCGGGCCGGTCACCGCGGTGTGCGGGCCGTCCGGCAGCGTCCCTGCGGAGCGGGCGACGACGAGCAGGTGACTGTCGGCGCTGGGCTCGGTGCCGGGTGCCTCCAGCGACTCGACGAGCACCGGGAGCAGTCCCTTGCCCTGCTTGCCGGTGGACTCGGCGACCAGCTGCTCGGCCCAGTCCCCGAAGCCGGTGCTGTCGCCCGGAACGAGGATGAGCTTGTCCCGACCGGCGACGGCGCCGCCACCGAGTGCGGCTCCCAGCAGCAGGGCCGGGTTGTCGCTCACCTCGCCGAGCACGGGCGACAGCGCCGCCGCCTCGTCGAGCAGTCCGGCGATGTCCACTCCCGCGAGCCCCGCCGGCACGAGGCCGAAGGCGGTCAGGGCGGAGTAGCGCCCCCCGACGTCAGGGTCGGCGCAGAGCACCGCCCGCGAGCCCTCCTCCCGGGCGGCCTTCTCGAACGGCGAGCCGGGGTCGGTGACGACCACGATCCGCTCGGCCGGGTCGATGCCGGCGGCCTCGAAGGCGGCCCGGGCGGCGCGCCGGTGGCTGTCGGTCTCGAGCGTCCCACCGGACTTCGACGACACGACGACGACGGTGCGCTCGAGCTCGACGAAGGCCGCCCGGACCTGGCCCGGGTCGGTCGTGTCCACGACGACGAGCGGTCGGGAGGCGGCGGCGCAGATGACCTCGGGGGCAAGTGAGGAGCCGCCCATTCCGCACAGCACGACCCGGTCGACTCCCTCGGCCGTGAGCTCCTCCCGCAGGGCCAGCACCTCGGGCACGAGCGCCCGCCCGGTCTCGACGGCGTCGAGCCAGCCCAGGCGCAGGGCGGCTTCGGCCGACGCCTCCGGTCCCCACAGGGTCGCGTCCTTCGCGACCAGGGCAGCCGGCAGGTCTGTCGCCGCCGCGAGCACCGCCTGCGCGGACGAGACGAGCGAGGCCCCGGACGTACGGACGGTCAGCCCGCCCGCTGTCGCCTGCTGTTCGGACAGCTTCACGAGGCCTTGCTGTCCACTCCGGCCGCCGCAGGACCGTCGCCGACAGGATCGGTGCTGCCGCGGGCGTCCACGTCGGCGCCGGCCTTCTCGAGCTGATCGGTCACCGACTCGATGAGGCTGTTCCACGCGTCCTCGAACTTGCTCAGCCCCTCCCGCTCGAGCAGCTGCACGACCTCGTCGTAGGAGATGCCCGCCGCCGCGATGTCGTCCAGCACCTGCTGCGCGTCGGCGTACGCCGACCGGACGGTGTCGCCGCGGACGACCCCGTGGTCGGCGACGGCCTCGAGGGTCGCCTCCGGCATGGTGTTGACGGTGCCCGGGGCGACCAGCTCCACGACGTACTGCGTGTCGTCGTAGGCCGGGTCCTTCACGCCCGTCGAGGCCCACAGCGGCCGTTGCGGCTGCGCGCCGGCCTGCTCCAGCGCCTTCCACCGCTCGCCCGAGAACACCTGCTCGTAGCGGGCGTAGGCGAGCCGGGCGTTGGCGATGGCGGCCTGACCGCGCAGCGGCGAGTCCGCCCCCAGGCGCTTGTCGATCTCGGAGTCGACCCGCGAGACGAAGAAGGAGGCGACCGAGCCCAGCCGGGACAGCTCGCGCCCGGCCGCCTGCGCCTGCTCGAGGCCGAGCAGGAACGCCTCCATCACCGCCTCGTATCGCTCGAGGGAGAAGATCAGCGTCACGTTGACACTGATCCCCGCGGCCAGTGCGGAGGTGATCGCCGGCAGGCCGGCGAGCGTGGCCGGGATCTTGATGTACATGTTCGGCCGGTCGACCAGCCACCACAGGGCCTTCGCCTCGGCGACCGTGCGCTCGGTGTCGTGCCCGAGGCGAGGGTCGACCTCGTACGAGACGCGCCCGTCGACACCGCCCGAGCTGTCGTACACGGGTGCCAGCACGTCGCACGCCCACCGGACGTCGAACGCCGTCAGCGCGCGCACGGTCTCGCCGATGTCGGTGCCGCGCAGGGCCAACTCGCGGACCTGCTCGTCGTAGGCGGCGCCCTCGGACAGCGCCTTTTGGAAGATCGACGGGTTGGTCGTCACCCCCACGACCTGCCGGTCGCGGACGAGATCGGCGAGGTTGCCCGACCGGAGCCGCTCCCGCGACAGGTCGTCCAACCAGACCGCCACTCCCGCGGCGGACAGCTCGGCGAGGGCATCGATCACGGGGGGGCTCCTCAGGTGGGGGTCAGTTGCCGCTGGAGGTCATACCCAGCGTCGACATCGACGCACGCGCGGCTGCGACGACCCGCTCGGCGGTGAGGCCGAACTGCTCGTACAGCACCGAGAAGGGCGCGCTGGCGCCGAAGTGCTCCAGGGCCACGCACTCGCCTGCGTCGCCGACCCACTCGTGCCAGCCCTGGGAGATGGCCGCCTCGACCGAGACGCGGGCCCGGACCGACGGCGGGAAGACGGTGCGCTGGTAGGCCTCGTCCTGAGCCCGGAACCACTCGATGCAGGGCATCGACACGACGCGGGTCGCGATGCCCTCGGCTTCGAGCGTCTCCTGCGCGGCCACGCAGATCTGCACCTCCGACCCGGTGCCGACGAGCAGCACCTGCGGCTGACCGTTGGCTGCATCACGCAGCACGTAGGCGCCACGGGCGGTGCCCTCGGCGGAGGCGAACACGGTGCGGTCGACGGTCGGGACGTTCTGCCGGGTCAGGCAGAGGCCAGCCGGCCGGTCGTTGTGCTCGAGGATCGTGCGCCACGCGACGACGGTCTCGTTGGCGTCGGCCGGCCGCACCACGTCGAGGCCCGGGATCGCCCGCAGCGAGGCCAGGTGCTCCACCGGCTGATGGGTGGGTCCGTCCTCGCCGAGGCCGATCGAGTCGTGCGTCCACACGTAGGTGACCGGCAGCTTCATCAGCGCGGCCAGTCGGACGGCGCCGCGCATGTAGTCGCTGAAGACCAGGAACGTCCCGCCGTAGACGCGGGTCCCGCCGTGCAGCGTGATGCCGTTCATCACGGCACCCATCGCGTGCTCGCGGATGCCGAAGTGCAGGGTGCGCCCGTAGGGGTTCGCCTCCGGCAGCGGGTTGTCCTCGGGCAGGAACGAGTCCGCCCCGTCCATCGTCGTGTTGTTGCTCTCCGCGAGGTCGGCCGAGCCGCCCCACAGCTCCGGGAGCGCGTTGGCCAGGGCGGTCAGGACCGCGCCGCTCGCCTTGCGGGTCGCGACCCCCTTCTGATCGGCCGGAAAGCTGGGCAGCGCGTCGAACCAGCCATCGGGCAGGTGGCGGCGGGCCATCCGGTCGTGCAGCGCCTTGCCGTCGGGGTTCTTGGCGGCCCAGGCGTCGTACTTCTCCTGCCATGCCGCGCGCTGTGCGCGGCCGCGCTCCACCACCTGCCGGGAGTGGGTGAGCACCTGCTCGGGGGCATGGAAGTTCGTGTCGACCGGGAAGCCGATGGCCTTCTTGGTGAGGGCGACCTCGTCCTTGCCGAGCGCCGCACCGTGGGCCTTGCCGGTGTTCTGCAGGTTCGGCGCCGGCCAGCCGATGATGGTGCGCATCGAGATGAACGACGGCCGGTCGGTGGTGTCCCGGGCGGCGAGCAGCGCGGCGTGCAGCTCGTGCACGTCGTTGCCGTCCTCGACCCGCTGCACGTGCCAGCCGTAGGCCTCATAGCGTGCGGCGACGTTCTCCGACAGGGCGGTCTGGGTGTCGCCCTCGATGGAAATCTTGTTGTCGTCGTAGAGCACGACCAGGCTGCCGAGCTTCTGGTGACCGGCGAGCGAGGAGGCCTCGGCACTGATGCCCTCCTCGATGTCGCCGTCGGAGGCGACACACCAGATGGTGTGGTCGAACACGCTCTGCCCGGGCGCCGTGTCGGGGTCGAGCAGCCCGCGTTCGCGGCGGGCTGCCATCGCCATGCCGACGGCGTTGCCGATGCCCTGGCCGAGCGGGCCGGTCGTCACCTCGACCCCGGGCGTGTGGCTGTACTCCGGGTGACCCGGGGTCAGCGAGCCCCACTGGCGCAGCCGGGACAGGTCATCGATGGTCAAGCCGTAGCCGGACATGAACAGCTGCACGTACAGGGTGAGGCTCGAGTGCCCACAGGACAGGACGAAGCGGTCGCGGCCGGTCCAGTCGGGGTCGCTCGGGTCGTGGCGCAGCAGACGCTGATAGAGCAGGTACGCCGCGGGTGCAAGGCTCATGGCGGTGCCGGGGTGGCCGGAGCCGGCCTGCTCGACGGCGTCCATCGCGAGGGCGCGGGACACGTCGACAGCCTGGCTGTCGAGGTCGCTCCACTCCAGGGTGGCGTTCTTCGAGCTGCTCATCGGCGGGAGCCCTCCGTCGTTGCTGCGGCCACCGGCGATGGAAGCCCGCTGGTGTGATGACCGACACTAGCGGGGGGACATTTCTCCCGGATGCACAGCCCCGGGCCGGCAGGCCGCAGGGGAACGCGGTCGGTAGGCTGCGCCCGTGACGACGCTCGCGGGACCGGTCGAGACACCCGTTGCGCCGACCTCGAAGCCGCTGGCACCGACCGCTGCCTCCGTGCGGTCCGGCCGGATCCGGACGACTGTCGCGGCCTACGTCGCCCTGACCAAGCCGCGCATCATCGAGCTGCTGCTCGTCACGACCGTGCCGACGATGGTGCTCGCCGAGCGCGGGATGCCCTCGCTCGGCCTGGTGCTCGCCACCCTGCTCGGCGGCGCTCTCGCGGCCGGCAGCGCCAACGCGCTGAACTGCTACGTCGACCGCGACATCGACGAGCTCATGGCCCGGACGGCCCGTCGCCCGCTGGTCCGGCACACCGTGACTCCACGCAGCGCACTCGTCTTCGGGCTGGTCCTCGGCGTCCTTGCCACGGTCGAGCTGCTTTTGACGACCAACGTGCTGGCCGCTGCGCTTGCCGTGCTGGCCATCGCCTTCTACGTGGTCGTCTACACGATGGTGCTCAAGCGGCGCACGTCCCAGAACATCGTGTGGGGTGGTGCGGCCGGGTGCATGCCGGTGCTCATCGGCTGGGCCGCGGTGACCGGTTCGCTCGCCTTCGCGCCGCTGGTGTTGTTCGCGGTCATCTTCTTCTGGACACCGCCGCACTACTGGCCGCTCGCGATGCGCTACCGCGACGACTACGCCGCGGCCGGGGTCCCCATGCTGCCGGTGGTCGCCTCGCCCGAGGTGGTGGCCACCCGGATCGTTGCCTACTCCTGGGCGATGGTGGGCGTCTCGCTGCTGCTGATCGCCCCGCTCGGCCCCTCCGGTCCGTTGTACGCGGTGGCCGCCGTCGCGCTCGGAGCCGTCTTCCTGCGCGAGGCGCACCTGCTCCGGGCCCGCGTCCGGTCGGGGGGCGAGGCCGCCCCCATGCGGCTGTTCCACTGGTCCATCACCTATCTGGCGCTGCTGTTCGTCGCCGTGGCGGTCGACCAGCTGCTCTGAGCCCGGCCGGGCCGGTAGGCGGGGCGTACCGCTGTGTGGCTAAAATCACGCCGGCCTTCGAAAAGGCCCCCATTCGCGGACAACGACGGTCGCCGCGGCGGCTGGACGGAGGCTCTTGCATGACATCCCACATCCAGGCAGACCAAAGCGCTGGCGACCTGCTCCTGCTCACCGGCCGGGCCGGCATCGGCAGCAAGGTCGGCCACGACCTCACCCTGCGCGTAGGCACGTGGACCGCCGAGGCCTCGACCGACGGCAACGGCGGCGTCGACAGCCTTCGGCTCGTCGCCTCGCTGAGCTCGCTCGAGGTGCTCCGCGGCGACGGCGGCGTCAAGCCGCTCAGCGACAAGGACAAGGGGACCATCCTCGACAACGCAATGGGCACCATGAAGGTCAAGAACAACCCCGACCTGGTCTTCGACGCCTCCAGGATCAGCGTCAAGGAGGGCGAGAACACCGTTGCCGGACAGGTCACCCTCAACGGCGTCACCCAGCCGCAGACCGTGCACATGAGCGTTCAGCGCAGCGGCAACAAGATCAGCGTGCAGGCCAGCTGCGAGCTGAACCAGAGCGACTTCAAGATCAAGCCCTACAGCGGCATGATGGGCGCGATGAAGGTGCGCGACATGGTCGAGGTCCGGGCCGACCTCGTGGTGCTCGCCGACTGATACCCCCGTGTACCACCCTCCCTGATCACCTGGCGACAACGGCGCGCTTCTGGGCTGCCTTTCTCGCCAGGTGATCAGGGAGGGGTTGACGTGGCGAGGCCGGGCCCCGGTCCCGAAGGGCGAGCACCGCCTGGACGGCGGTGATCTGGACGAGGCACGCCCCGAGCAGGTGAAGTCCGACCAGCAGGACGGGCAGGTCGGTGAGGTACTGCGCGACGCCGAGCACGCCCTGAGCCAGCTCGACGCCGAGCAGCACGCCGGTGGCACGGACCGCGCCGGCGGGCGCGCCACTGCTGCGCAGCCGCACGTAGAGGGCCACCGTCAGCCCGATCAGCAGCACCACGAGGTTTCCGTGCAGCTGGCTGACCGTCTCGGGGTCGAGGCCAGTACGTCCGGCTGCGGGGTCGCCCGAGTGGGGGCCGCTGCCGGTGACGACGGTGCCGGCGACCAGCGTCGCGGCGACCAGCACGAGCACCCCGACGGCGAGGCGTCGCAGCGGTGCGCCGACCAGCGGCCGGGCCGGCAGGTCACCCTCCCGCGCGCGCTGGTGCAGCACGACGGCCAGCGCGATCAGCACCATCGACAGCAGGAAGTGGGCCATCACCGACCACGGGTTCAGCCCGGTCAGGACGGTGACCCCCCCGAGCACGGCCTGCGCCGGGATCCCGACGAACACCAGGCCGGCGAGCAGGCGCATGCCGGGGCGTACGGGGCGCTGGCGCCACACCGCCACCAGGCAGGCCAGCACGACGGCTGTCAGGGCGAAGGTCAGCAGCCGGTTGCCGAACTCGATGACGCCGTGCACGGCGTACTCCGGCGTGGGGGTGTAGGTCGTGGCCGTGCAGCGCGGCCAGGTGGGACAGCCCAGCCCGGAGGCGGTCAGGCGGACGGCCCCGCCGGTGACCACGATCGCGCTGTTGGCGACGATGCTCGCCAGTGCCAGCCGGCGGACCGTGCGCGGGGTCGGCCGGGGCACCATGTCCCGAATCCTAGGGCGGTACGGGGACGCCAGCCCACCGGCGGCACCGCGGCCACCGACCTCGGTGCCGCATCGAAGCGCGCTCGGGAGGTGCCGGCACCGCGATGGTTGACGGGCTCTGCGGGCGCTACGGGCGCTACGGGCGGACGATCCGATCTCGGTGCCGCGACGCGCAGTGCCCGGGCGCTGGTGGCACCGAGAACGGCACAGGCAGGGGCAGCGCTCCGAGCGAGCTGCTACTCCCAGCGGAAGAGCCGACTGGCGGCGGCAAGCGACGCAAGGGCCCAGCCGGTGAGGGCGAGCACCTCCCGCCACGGGGCCTGCCCCGCGGACAGGACGTCGCGAAGGCCGGTCGACAGCGCCGCCGTCGGCAGCAGGGACAGCACCGGCTCCGCGCCGCCGAACGCCGACAGCGGGAACAGCACGCCGCCGAGCACGAGCAGGACGAACCAGACCAGGTTGGCGGCGGCGAGGGTCGTCAGCCCGCGCAGGGTTCCGCCGAGCAGCAGGCCCAGCCCGCTGAAGGCGGCGGTGCCGAGCACCACCAGGGCGACGACCGCGAGCGTCGAGCCCTGCGGATCCCAGCCCAGCAGCAACCCGGTCAGGCACAGCAGCGCGACCTGCAGCACCTCGACGGCGAGCACCGCGAGCGTCTTCGCTCCCAGCAGCACCGCGCGTGGCAGGGGGGTGGCCCCCAGGCGCTTGAGCACGCCGTACTGCCGTTCGAACCCGACGGCGATCGCCTGGCCGGTGAAGGCCGTCGACATCACCGCCAGCGCGAGAACGCCCGGGACGAAGAAGTCGGCCCGCGAGCCGTCTACCTCGATGAACGGCACGGTGACCAGCAGGACCAGCAGGCCCAGCGGGATGATCAGGCTGAGCAGCACCTGTTCGCCATTGCGCAGGACCAGCTTCAGCTCCGCCACGGTCTGGGCAATCAGCATGCGGCGGAGCGGCGCGGCACCGGGGCGGGCAGCGAGCGAGCCTGGCGGCCAGGCACTCATCCGCGAAGGTCCCGTCCGGTCAGGTCGAGGAAGACGTCCTCGAGGCTGCGCGTCTCGACCCGCAGATCCCGCGCCATGGCGCTGCGACCGGCGCACCAGGCGGTCACGCTCGCGAGCAGCTGCGGGTCGACCTCGCCGCCGACGACGTAGTGCCCGGGCGAGGATTCGGCGGCGGTGCAGCCGGCCGGCAGGTCCAGGAGCAGGGCGGCCAGGTCCAGGCCGGGGGGGCCGGAGAACCGGAGCTGACCCGCGGAGCCGGTCGAGGTGAGCTCGCGCACGCTGCCCGCCGCGACCACCTGGCCGGCGTCGACGATGACGACATCGTCGGCCAGCCGCTCGGCCTCCTCCAGCAGGTGGGTCGTCAGCACGACGGTGACCCCGTCGCGGCGCAGCGACTCGACCAGCTCCCAGGTGGCGAGCCGCGCCTGGGGGTCGAGCCCGGCGGTGGGCTCGTCGAGGAAGACCAGCTCGGGACGGCCGACCACCGCGAGCGCGAGCGACAGCCGCT
This sequence comes from Mycobacteriales bacterium, assembly GCA_038256525.1. Classification (GTDB taxonomy): domain Bacteria; phylum Actinomycetota; class Actinomycetes; order Mycobacteriales; family SCTD01; genus SCTD01. The sequence continues at coordinate 20,636 of JBBSKF010000036.1, forward strand.
GCTGCTGCCCACCGGACAGCCGTCGGTACGCCGTGCCGGCCACCTGCGTGAGGCCGAGGCGCTCGAGCAGCTCGGCGGGATCGTGGGGGTGTGCCGCGAACGAAGCCACCAACCGCAGCATCTCGCCCGCCCGCAGGCCCGGGTAGGCGCCGCCGGTCTGCGGCATCACCCCGACGCGGGCCCGCAGCGAGGGGTCCCGCGGGGGCAGCCCCAGCACCCGGACCTCGCCGCCGTCGGCGGTCCGGAAGCCCTCGCAGATCTCCACCGTGGTGGTCTTGCCGGCGCCGTTGGGGCCCAGCAGCGCGAGCACGGTGGCCGTACGCACCGTCAGGCTCAGGTCGTCCACCACGGCCCGGCCGGCGTAGCGCTTGACCAGCCCGGCCACCTGCAGCGCGGCCTCAGTCACGAGAGCCAGCCTAATCGGGCCCCCCACCCCCTCCCACCCCCATGATCAACGCCAGACTCCGGGCGGTTCTGGGCCGGCGAAACCGGCGGAAGTACGGCGTTGATCACCGGGAGGGGGAGGCGGCCGGGGCGCCGATTCGACGTCCGGAGGTATTTACGTGACAATGGCGTTGTGAAAAGTGTGATGGAGTCCGGGCTGGCGCAGCCGACGGGCACGCGCGAGCGGGTCCGCGCGCTGCTGCTCGCGCTCGGGCCGTCCACCACCGCCGTGCTGTCCGAGCGGCTCGGGGTGAGCCCGGCCGGCGTGCGCAAGCACCTGGACGCCTTGCTGGCGGATGGCACCGTCACGACCCGTGAGCCCCGCACCCGCGGTCTGCGTGGACGCGGGCGGCCGGCTCGGCTGTATGCGCTCACCGAGGCCGGTCACGCGGACGGTCCGGCCGCCTATGACGACCTCGCGGTCAGTGCCCTGCGCTTCCTCGCCGAGGCCGGCGGGGACGCCGCGGTCGAGCGCTTCGCCGAGCAGCGGGTGGCCGAGCTCGAGGACCGATACGCAGGCCGGATGCAGGAGACGCCCGCCGCCGATCGCCCCGCGGTGCTCGCCGAGGCACTGTCCGCCGACGGCTACGCCGCAACCACCTCCGGGCAGGGCACCGGCGTGCAGTTGTGCCAGCACCACTGCCCCGTCCAGCACGTTGCGGCGGAGTTCCCGCAGCTGTGCGACGCCGAGACGGCCGCGATCGGCCGGCTGCTCGACGTGCACGTCCAACGACTCGCGACGATCGCGCACGGCGACGGCGTGTGTACCACCTACATCCCTACCGGGAAGGCAATCCAGTGACCACCACCCAGGACCAGCTCGAAGGCCTCGGCAGCTACAAGTTCGGCTGGTCGGACTCAGACGTTGCCGGCAAGGACGCCAAGCGCGGGCTCTCCGAGGACGTCGTGCGCAACATCAGCGCGCTCAAGAGCGAGCCCGACTGGATGCTCGACCTGCGGCTCAAGGGGCTGAAGCTCTTCCGCAAGAAGCCGATGCCGACGTGGGGCTCAGACCTGTCGGGCATCGACTTCGAGAACATCAAGTACTTCGTGCGCTCGTCGGAGAAGCAGGCCACGACGTGGGACGACCTGCCGGCCGACATCAAGAGCACCTACGACAGGCTCGGCATCCCCGAGGCGGAGAAGCAGCGCCTGGTGGCCGGTGTGGCGGCCCAGTACGAGTCAGAAGTGGTGTACCACTCGATCCGGCAGGACCTCGAGGAGAAGGGCGTGCTGTTCCTCGACACCGACACCGCGCTGAAGGAGCAGCCCGAGCTGTTCCGCGAATACTTCGGGTCGGTCATCCCGGTCGGTGACAACAAGTTCGCCGCGCTGAACACCGCTGTCTGGTCGGGCGGTTCGTTCATCTACGTGCCGCCGGGCGTCGTCGTCGACATCCCGCTGCAGGCCTACTTCCGGATCAACACCGAGAACATGGGCCAGTTCGAGCGGACGCTGATCATCGCCGACGAGGGCTCCTCGGTGCACTACGTCGAGGGGTGCACCGCGCCGGTCTACTCGAGCGACTCGCTGCACTCTGCGGTCGTCGAGATCATCGTGAAGAAGAACGCCCACGTGCGCTACACGACGATCCAGAACTGGTCCAACAACGTCTACAACCTGGTCACCAAGCGGACCGCCGTGCACGAGGGCGGCCGGATGGAGTGGATCGACGGCAACATCGGCTCCAAGGTGACGATGAAGTACCCCGCCTGCTACCTGCTCGGCGAGCGCGCCTCCGGCGAGACGCTGTCGGTCGCCTTCGCCGGCGAGGGTCAGCACCAGGACGCCGGCGCCAAGATGGTGCACGCGGCTCCTCGTACGACCTCCAACATCGTGAGCAAGTCCGTTGCTCGCGGCGGCGGCCGCACGTCCTACCGCGGGCTGGTGCAGGTGCAGGAGGGCGCGACCGGCAGCAAGAGCAACGTCGTCTGCGACGCCCTGCTGGTCGACACGATCAGCCGCAGCGACACCTACCCCTACGTCGACGTCCGCGAGGACGACGTCTCGCTCGGCCACGAGGCCACGGTGAGCAAGGTCGGCGACGACCAGCTCTTCTACCTGATGAGCCGCGGGATGACCGAGACCGAGGCGATGGCGATGGTCGTGCGCGGCTTCGTCGAGCCGATTGCCCGGGAACTGCCGATGGAGTACGCCCTGGAGCTCAACCGGCTCATCGAGCTGCAGATGGAGGGCTCTGTTGGCTAGCACCATCGCCGATGCCCTGACCACTGAGCGAGCAGCGCTCAAGGACACCGGCGGCGTGATGGACGGCTCCGTTGCGGTCGGCGTCAAGCCGTCGACACCCCGCAGCCCTGCGGACGTGCGACCGGAGCGGGTGCGCAGCCGCGACGTCGACGCCTTCCCGATGCCGACCGGGCGCGAGGAGGAGTGGCGCTTCACGCCGCTGGACCGGGTCCGGCCGCTGCTCGACGCGGCGCCGTCCCAGGCCCACCTGACGGTGGACACCGAGCTGCCCGCCGGCGTCGAGCTGGTCGAGCTGCCCTCCGACGAGCTCGACGTCCCGCTGCCCATCGACCGGCTGGCGGCGCTGGCGCTCGCCCGCTCGGGGTCAGCGGTGGTCCTGCGGGTCCCGAAGGCCCTCGAGCCCGACGAGCCGGTCATCCTGCGGCTGACCGGCTCCGGCACCGGCGAGGTGGTGTGGGGGCACGTCGTCCTGGACATCGCCGAGCAGGCCCGCGTCACGGTCGTTCTCGAGCACACCGGAAGCGCCCACTACGCGGCCTGCGTCTCGGTGCTGGTCGGCGACGGCGCGGCGCTGCAGCTGGTCTCGGTGCAGGACTGGGCCGGTGACACGGTGCACGTCGCCCACGTCGCCAGCCGACTCGGCCGCGACGCCAAGCTGCTGTCCACCCAGGTCAGCCTCGGCGGCGACCTCGTCCGTGTCACCGAGAGCGTCGACTTCACCGGCCCCGGCGGCGATGTCGAGCTGCGCGGGGTGTCGTTCGCCGACGGCGGCCAGCACCTCGAGCACCGCCTGCTGGTCGACCACAGCGCGCCGCACTGCCGCAGCCGGGTGACCTACAAGTCGGCGCTGCAGGGCGACCAGGCGCACACCGTCTGGATCGGCGACGTGCTGATCCGCGCTGCCGCCGAGGGCACCGACACCTACGAGCTCAACCGCAACCTGCTGCTGACCCCGGAGGCCCGGGCCGACTCGGTGCCCAACCTCGAGATCGAGACCGGCGAGATCGCCGGCGCCGGACATGCCAGCGCCACCGGGAGATTCGATGACGAGCAGCTGTTCTATCTCATGGCCCGGGGCATCCCGGCCGACGCCGCCCGCCGCATGGTCGTGCGCGGCTTCTTCGCCGAGGTCATCGAGTCCATCGGCGTACCCGCTCTGGAGGAACGCTTGATGACGACGATCGAGGACGAGCTCGGACGGGCCTTCGCATGAGCGCGGGACAGCGGGCCTGCGCGCTGGGCGACGTGCCCGAGGAGGGCTCGATCCGGGTCGAGCTGGCCGGCAAGCCGGTGTGCATCGCGCGCTCCGGCGGTGAGGTGTTCGCGATCCTGGACATCTGTTCGCACGCCGACGTCGCCCTGTCCGAAGGAGACGTCGAGGACGGCGCGATCGAGTGCTGGCTGCACGGCTCACGCTTCGACCTGCGCAGCGGAAAGCCGACCGCGATGCCGGCGATCCGCCCCGTACCCGTATTTCCCGTGACCGTCGAGGGCGACGACGTCCTCGTGCAGATGGAGTCCTGACGATGAGCGTTCTCGAGATCCACGACCTGCACGTGTCCATCGAGGCGGACGGCGCCCCCAAGGAGATCCTGACCGGCGTCGACCTCACGATCCGCGCTGGTGAGACGCACGCCATCATGGGCCCGAACGGCTCGGGCAAGTCGACGCTGGCCTACGCCGTCGCGGGGCACCCGCGCTACACGGTCACCGCCGGCACCGTCACC
>JBBSKF010000037.1:0-24443 GCA_038256525.1 Mycobacteriales bacterium
AGGGGAAGCCGACGTCGGCCGCGCTGCGCTGGATCGCTCCTTCTCCACCGCGAGACGTCTTGGTCCACCGTGTGGTCACGCGCTGCACGCGAATAGCAGGCATGACGGGAGTCTCCCGCAACCGCTGAGAACGCCGGCTACACCTGTGGATAAAGTGTTCCCGCGGGAACGCGTCGCGTTGGATAACGGACAGCACTGCTGGCAACCGCCCCCTGGACGTCCGGTGGGCCGCCAGTACACCAGCGAGCGCGAGTGGATAGGCGCGTTCAGGCGGGGGGGTCGGCCAGGGTCCAGCCGAGGTCGGGCGCCCCGGCGAACTGTGGGGTCTGCCGACCGTACGGCTTCTGCCCGAGCGTGATGGCCTGGGCGTAGTACTGGGAGTAGCGCAAGGTCTCGCCGATCGTCGTGCGCCCGTTGCGGTCGGCATCGGCCTGGCGCTGACTCAGGCCGAGGTCGAAGACCAGCCCGGTCCACACGGACCTCGCCCACGGCGGGAACTCGTAGGACTTCTCGGTGCCCTTACTGCTGCCGCTGAAGAGCACCCGGTCGCTCGGCAGCCCGGGCATAAAGCTGGCCGCCTCGCAGCCGGCGATGTCGACCCACAGCCGGCCCTCGGAGCGGTTGAGCAGCGAGGTGACCTCCGTGTCGTCGATGAAGGCCCGGTCGACCGGCCACAGCGCCTCCTTGGTCCCGCCCTTCTGCTTGACGTGGCCGGAGTAGTGGAACAGCGCAAAGGTCCCCGGCCGGGACTGAGCGGTCAGCCAGGTCATGCCCTCCCGGATGGCCGCACCGGTGGCCTGGCCGTCCGTCACCATGCGGATGTTCTGCGGCAGCCAACCGCTCTTCTGCAGCTCCGCGGCGATGAAACGAACGTCGTTCGCGCTGCCGATCGTGTCCTTCGTCGGCGGGCGGTAGTCGGTCACACCGACAAGGAACGCGTAGCGGTCGGCGGGGGCGGCAGTGCGCAACGGCCGAGGGTCGTTCTGCGGCCCGGGCGGAGGCCCGAGAACGCTCTCCACGTCGAGCTCCGGCCGTGCCGCAGCCCGGATCTTGGGGTCGGCCTTCGGCGGAGGCGGCGGTTCCGGGACCGGGACGGCGCTGGGGCTCGGGCTCGGGCTGGGGCTCGGATCGGGCGAAGGCGCGGTGACGACCGGGGTCGCCAACGGCTCGGCGTCGGCCGGTGGCCGATCGATCAGCAGGAACCCGCCGGCTCCGGCCAGGACCGCCGCAGCAACGGTCCACAGGGTGGCCTCCACGACCCGGCGGGTACGGCGGCGCGGAGCCGGGTCGGTCATGCACACAGAGTCACCGTCAGAACGGCGGCAGTCAAGTCGGACCGGAGTTCACCGGCCGGGAAGCGCCTCGGACAGGTCCGCGAGCAGATCCTCGGCCGTCTCGATGCCGACCGAGAGCCGGACGAGGTCGGCCGGCACCTCGAGCTGCGAACCGGCGACGCTCGCGTGGGTCATCCGGGCGGGGTGCTCGATCAGCGACTCGACGCCGCCGAGCGACTCGCCGAGGGTGAACAGGTGGGTGCGCCGGCAGACCTCGAGCGCCGCCGCCTCGCCGCCGGCGAGCCGGAAGCTCACCATCCCTCCGTACCCGCTCATCTGCCGGCTCGCGACCGCGTGACCAGGGTGGTCGGGCAGGCCCGGATACAGCACCGCAGCGACTGCCGGGTGTGCGATCAGGAGCTCGACGACGCGGGCGGCGTTCGCGCAGTGACGGTCCATCCGTACGCCCAAGGTCTTCGCGCCACGAAGCACCAACCAGCTGTCGAAGGGACCGGGAACGCCACCCATCGCGTTCTGGTGGTAGGCCAGCTCCTCCCCCAGCCCGGCCTCAGAGGTGACCAGCGCCCCGCCCACGACGTCGGAGTGCCCACCGAGGTACTTGGTCGTGGAGTGCACGACCACGTCGGCGCCCAGCACGAGCGGCTGCTGCAGATAGGGGCTCGCGAAGGTGTTGTCGACCGCGAGCCGGGCGCCTGCCGCGTGCGAGATCTCGGCGAGGGCGGCGATGTCGGCGACCGCCAGCAGCGGGTTGGTCGGCGTCTCGCACCAGATCAGGCAGGTCTCGGGGCGCATCGCGGCCCGCACGCGGTCGAGATCGCCGAGCGGGACTGCCGTGTGCTCGACCCCCCAGCGCGCGAGGACCCGGGCGAACAGGCGATAGGTCCCGCCGTAGGCATCGTCCGGCACCACCACATGCCCGCCCGGCCCGGTGAGCGTCCGCAGCAGGCAGTCCTCGGCGGCCAGGCCACTGGCGAAGGCGAGCCCGGTGCGGCCGGCTTCCAGCGCGGCGAGGCAGGTTTCGAGCGCGGTACGCGTCGGATTGCCGCTGCGGCTGTACTCGTAGCCTCGGTGCTGCCCGACATCGGACTGCGCGTAGGTAGAGGTCTGGTAGATGGGCACGACGACCGCGCCGGTCGCCGGATCGGGGTCCTGGCCCGAGTGGATGGCGAGCGTCTCGAAGCCGTAAGCGCCGTCCGCCCAGCGGTCGGGGACGTCCCGTCCCTCTTCCATCGCCTGACCGTACGACGCCCTGTCTAGGCTTGTCGAGGCTTTTCTAGCGTATCGGCTAGAAAACGGCATACGATCCGAGACATGGAGCCGCGTCGTAACCCCTACGCGCCCGGCGCCGGGCAACGGCCACCCGAGCTCGCCGGCCGGGAGACCGAGATCGAGGCTTTCGGCGTCGCGCTGGACCGGCTGTCCGGAGGGCGGCCGGGACGGGGGCTCATGCTGTCCGGCCTGCGCGGCGTCGGCAAGACCGTCCTGCTCAACGAGCTGCGCTCGCAGGCGATCGACACCGGCTGGGCCACCGGCAAGTTGGAGGCCCGATTCGAGCAGGGGCTGCGCCGACCGCTCGCGACCGCGCTGTTCACCGCCACCCGAGACCTGTCGGTCCGGCGCCGGGCAGGCGACCGGGTGCGGGGCTTCTGGAGCGTGCTGAAAGCCTTCAGCCTGACCTCGGAGCCCGACGGAAGCTGGACGGTCGGCCTGGACGTCGAGGCGGCCCGCGGCAGGGCCGACTCCGGCGACCTCGAGATCGACCTCGTCGAGCTGTTCGCGGACGCGGCCGAGCTCGCTGCGGAGCACGACACCGGCATCGCGCTGTTCCTCGACGAGCTGCAGGACGCGCCGGCGAAGGACCTGTCGGCGGTGTGTGCAGCGGTGCACGACGTCAGCCAGGCCGGCTCCCCGCTGCTGGTCGTCGGGGCCGGGCTGCCACACCTGCCGTCGGTGCTGACCGCCGCCAAGAGCTACGCCGAGCGGCTGTTCACCTACCGGACCGTGGACCGGCTCGACCCGATGGCGGCGGCCCTCGCCCTGACCGCGCCCGCCGCGCGCGAAGGCGTCGGCTTCACTGCCGAAGGGCTCGCGGCGCTCCTGCGCGCGGCCGACGGCTATCCGTACTTCCTGCAGGCGTACGGCTCCGCAGCCTGGGATGCCGCCCCGCTCGACCCGATCGGCCTCGACGACGTGGCGGCCGGTCGGCGGGAGGCGGACGCCGAGCTGGCGACCGGCTTCTTCGGCTCCCGGTGGGAGCGGGCCACCCCGGCCGAGCGGTCCTACCTGCTCGCGATGGCCGAGCTGCTCGGCGGGCGGGACGGCGCCGTCTCCACCGCCGCGGTCGCCACCCACCTCGGCCGGCGCGCCGCCAGCCTCAGCCCGGCGCGCGACACCCTGCGGCGCAAGGGGCTGATCTACAGCGAGCAGCGAGGGACCGTGGCGTTCACCGTGCCGCACTTCGCCCGCTTCGCACAGGGCCGCGCCGACTGAGGCGGGACTGATTCAGCCGTGTGACAGGAATCCCAACAGGTCCGAGCGGGTGAGGATGCCGACCGGCTTGCCGTCGTCGAGGACCAGCATCGCCGAGGCGGCCTCCAAGACGGCCATCGCGACGGCCAGCGCCTCGCCCGAGCCCACCGTCGGCAGGGGCGCGCTCATCTGGTCCCCGAGTGGCTGGTCCAACGCGGCCCGGTCAGCGAAGACCGCCTCGAGCAGCTCCCGTTCGTGGACCGCGCCGACGACCTCGGCGGCCATCACCGGCGGCTCCTCCTTGACCACCGGCAGCTGGCTGACGCCGTACTCCCGCAGGATCGCGATGGCCGACCCGACCGTCTCCTGCGGGTGGACGTGCACCAGCTCCGGCAGATCACCTCCCTTGCGGCGCAGCACCTCCCCGACAGTCGGCTGCGAGTGGTCGGGGACGAGGAAGCCGAAGTCGGCCATCCACTCGTCGTTGTAGATCTTCGACAGGTAGCCACGGCCGGAGTCGGGCAGCAGGACGACCACGACGTCGTCCGCGCTCAGCTCGGTCGCGAGCCGCAGGGCCGCCGCGACCGCGAGCCCGCAGGACCCACCGACCAGTAGCGCCTCCTCCCGGGCCAGCCGCCGGGTGGTGAGAAAGGAGTCACGGTCGCTGACGGCAAGGATCCGGTCGGCGATCGTCCGGTCGTAGGTGTCCGGCCAGAAGTCCTCACCGACCCCTTCGACGAGGTACGGCCGGCCGCTGCCGCCGGAGTAGACCGACCCTTCCGGGTCGGCCCCGATCACCTGGACCCGACCTTCGGACACCTCTTTGAGATAGCGGCCGGTGCCGCTGATGGTGCCGCCGGTGCCGACGCCGGCCACGAAGTGCGTCACCCGCCCGTCGGTCTGCCGCCAGATCTCCGGTCCGGTGGTGGCATAGTGCGCAGCCGGGTTGCACGGGTTGGCGTACTGATTGGGGTTCCACCCGCCGGGCGTCTCGGCAGCGAGGCGCCGCGACACCGAGTAGTAGCTGTCCGGATGCTCCGGCGCGACGGCCGACGGGCAGACGACGACCTCCGCGCCGTACGCCCGGAGAACCGCGATCTTCTCGGCGCTCATCTTGTCCGGCATGACGAACAGGCACTTGTAGCCGCGCTGGTTCGCCACAATCGCGAGACCGACCCCGGTGTTGCCACTGGTCGGCTCGACGATGGTGCCGCCCGGCCCGATCAGCCCGTCCCGCTCGCCCGCCTCGACCATGGCCAACGCGATGCGGTCCTTGACCGAGCCGCCGGGGTTGAAGTACTCCACCTTGGCGATCACCTGCGGAGCCAGACCGGCCGCCAGGCGCCCCAGCCGGACCAGGGGGGTGTTGCCGACCAGATCGATCAGGGAGTCGCTGACCTGCATGGGAGGCCTTTCCGCTGACGCGAGCAGGACCTCGGAAGCGTACGGCGGCAGGTAGTTTCCTCGCTGTGAGAGCCAGAATCCCGCGACCGGGCCGCCGCGCCCGCTATGTCGTGGTGAAGGCGGCCTACGGCGGCGGCACGTTCGGGGGTCTCGCGGGTGCGGCCTTCGTGCTGCTCGCCACCGAGGCCAAGCTGGCTCGGCGGGTGATCGGGACACCGACCGAGCAGGCCCCGCTCGCGGCGGGCTCGTACGGCCCGGGACGGCGTCGCGACAAGCCGCTGCGCCTGGCCGTGATCGGCGACTCCGCGGCAGCGGGTCTGGGCTGCGAACGAGCCGATCAGACGCCGGGGGCGCTGCTCGCCGGCGGGATCGCCCGCGACCTGCGCCGGCGGGTCGACCTCGAGGTCGTCGCCGTGACCGGCGCGCGCTCCGGCGACCTTGCACGGCAGGTCGAGCAAGCCCTGCGTCACCCGGTGGACGCGGCTGTGATCATCATCGGCGCCAACGACGTCACCCACCGGGTCCCGGTGGCGACGGCCGCCCGTCAGCTCGCGGGGGCCGTTTCCACCCTGCGGGCTGCGGGGGCAGAGGTGATCGTCGGGACCTGCCCCGACCTGGGCACGATCAAGCCGGTCATGCAACCGCTACGCACCATTGCCGCCCATTGGAGCCGGCGGCTGGCCGCGGCGCAGACGATCGCAACCGTCGGCGAGGGCGGCATCGCCGTGTCGCTGGGCGACCTGCTGGTGCAGGACTTCACCGAGCAGCCACACCTGTGGAGCGCCGACCGCTTCCACCCCTCGGCGGACGGCTATCGCCGGGTGGTGGACGTGTTGCTGCCCAGCGTGCTCGACAGCCTGGGCGTCACCATCGCCGTCAGTGTGCCGATCAGCGACACCGTGCAGGACGTCGCCGTTGCCGCCCGAGTCGCGGCCCGCGAGCCCGGCGTGGAGGTCGACCCGATCCCGGCCGGCGCGGACCGGCTGGCCACCCTGCGCCGGCGGCTGCCGCTCGGCGGGCGGGGCGCACCAGAGGGCCCCACCGACCTGGACGAGCTCGCCGGACCCGGCGAGCCGCTTCGACCCGCGGCGAAATAGAACGGCGTTCGGTTTACCGTATCCTGGTCCGGACCGTCCGCCCCGTCCCGAACGTTGGAGTCGACCGTGCCCGAAGCCGTCATCGTCGCGACCGCCCGCTCACCGATCGGACGCGCCTTCAAGGGCTCGCTCACAGACGTCCGGCCGGACGACCTCGCCGGGGCGATCATCCGGGCGGCGCTGGACAAGGTGCCGTCGCTGGACCCGCGCGAGATCGACGACCTGATGCTCGGCTGCGGCCTGCCCGGTGGGGAACAGGGCATGAACATGGGCCGGGTCGTGGCGGTGAGCCTCGGGATGGACTTCCTTCCCGGGACCACCATCACGCGCTACTGCTCGTCGTCGCTGCAGACGACCCGGATGGCCCTGCACGCGATCAAGGCCGGCGAGGGAGAGGTGTTCATCTCCGCGGGCGTCGAGACGGTCAGCCGTTTCCTGGCCGGCAACAGCGACATGATCAGCGGGCAGAAGCTCACGAACCCGAGCTACGACCAGGCGCAGACCCGAACCGCGAAGGTCACCGAGAACGGCGCGGACGGCTGGACCGACCCGCGCGAGGACGGCCAGCTGCCCGACGTCTACATCGCCATGGGCCAGACCGCGGAGAACGTCGCGCTGCTGCGTGGCGTGACCCGCGAGCAGATGGACTCCTTTGCCGCTCGGTCCCAGCAGCTGGCCGAGAAGTCGATCGCCGACGGGTTCTTCGCGCGCGAGATCACCCCGGTGACCACCCCGGACGGCAGGGTCGTGACGGCGGATGACGGCCCGCGCGCCGGCACCACCGTGGAGGGCCTGGCCGGCCTGAAGCCGGTCTTTCGCCCGGACGGCCGGATCACCGCCGGTAACGCCTGCCCGCTGAACGACGGCGCTGCCGCGGTCATCGTGATGAGCGATGTCAAGGCCCGCTCGCTCGGCCTCACGCCGCTGGCCCGCATCGTGTCGACCGCGGTCACCGGCCTGTCGCCGGAGATCATGGGCCTCGGGCCGGTGGAGGCGACCCGCCTGGCCCTGCGGCGGGCCGGCAAGACCATCGCGGACATCGACCTGTTCGAGATCAACGAGGCTTTCGCGGCCCAGGTCATCCCCTCGTATCAGGAGCTGGAGATCCCGCTGGACAAGCTCAACGTCCACGGCGGCGCCATCGCGCTGGGCCACCCGTTCGGCTCGACCGGCGCCCGCATCACCACGACGCTGATCAACGGGCTCCAGTCGACCGACAAGACCTGGGGCCTCGAGACGATGTGCGTCGGCGGCGGCATGGGCATGGCGATGGTGCTCGAGCGGCTCAGCTGAGCCCGGGACGTCGCGCTCAGCCCAGCAGACCGCGGAGCACCGGCAGCAGACCGTCGAAGCTGTCGCCCCGGACCAGGGTGACGTTCATGCCGGCCTTGCCGTTGGCGTAGTCGAGCATCCGGCCCAGGTCGCTCACGTTGTTGCTCAGCGGCGTCGGGGCGATGCTGAGCGTCGACAGCACGCCGATGGCCTTCCCCGTTTCGTCGACGAACGCGCTGCCGGAGTCGCCGGGGATCCCGGGTGTCAGCGTGTAGACCGGGTGCGTCCAGCCCTCGCCGGTGGTGCCCAGGCTCACACCCTGCTTCGGGCTGAGTTGCGTGATGCCCGACCGCAGGCTCGAGTTGCCGTAGGAGAAGACCTGCTCGCCCACCGACACCCCGTCCCGGTCGATGCCGGTCGGACCGCCGAGCACCGGGATCTGCGGGCTGACCGAGCCCCTGTCGGCCGGGTCGATCTTGACGAGAGCAAAGTCGTTGTACGCGCAGGCGTTCTCATCGTCCTCGCCGACGGCCTGCATGGTGCGCCACGAGTTGTAGACCAGCGTGCCGGGTCGGCTGGCGCCGTCGATCCCGACCTTGGTGCCCAGCGGCAGCGACTCGGCCTCGCAGCCGTTGGTGTCGGTGGCGGCGCCGGTGCCGGAGCAGTGGGCAGCCTGCCCGATGAAGGTGTCCGTGCCGTCGGTGAAGACGAAGTTCGCCGTGCACTGGGCGCCCTCGGTGTCGGTCATGACGCCGGGCGTGATGTCGCCGGCGGCGGCAGTGGCGTTGGTGGCGGCGGCGCCGAACGCGACGACCACGGCGGCGGTGGCTGCCAGGACGCGGGATCTGCTGACCATGCTCGCTCCTCGAAGGTTCTCGCTTTGCGGACGTTTTGACCCTACAGCCGTGTTCGGTCCGGCGCCGGGCTGTCACATGCCCTACGTCCGGCCGACACGACGTCTTCGAGCCCGAGGGCACGAGCCAGACCGGCTGGGACCGCGTCGTCGAGCAGCTCGGTGCGGTGGAACAGCAGGTGCGCCGCGGCCATCACGGCGTCGGCGTGCGACAGGCCGGCCCGGACGAGGTCGTCCGCCGACACCGCGAGCTGATCCGGCAGCGCGAGGTCACTGTCCAGCCGTGGCAGCCGGCGCGCGACGGCCCCTTCGCCGAGGGCTGCCCGATCGACGAGGTCCTGCGCCAGGTGATGAACGAGGTCTCCGCGGCTGCCCCAGGGTGGCGTGGATGCGGCGAACCGCTGCGGCGTCCACAGCCGCAGGCGCTCCACGAGCAGGCGGGCTTCGCGGCGCAACAGTGCCGCCCCCCCAGCAGCTGGAGGGGCGGGCACCGGTGCGACGGGAGCCGGAGCGGCTAGTCGCGGCCCTGCAGGTAGCTGAGCAGCCGCAGGATGTTGAGGTAGAGGAAGACCAGTCCGACGACAAGTCCGAAGCTGACCCGCCACGCCTCCTGCTCCGGTACACCGGCGGCGACCATCCGGTCGGCCTGGTCGAAGTCCAGCACGAAGGTCAGGGCACCGAAGACGATCAGCCCGGCCGTGAACAGGATCGACAGCCCGGTGTTGCCGCCGCTGATACCCAACGGGTCACCGCTGGTGAAGGCGCCGGCGAGCAGGTTGAGCAGCAGGACGGCGACCATGCCGATCAATCCGAAGGTCACGACCTTGGCGAACATCGGGGTGGCGCGCAGCCGGCCGCTCTTGTAGCCGAACAGCACCGCGCCGAAGACCGCCGCCGTGCCGATGACCGCCTGGACGACGATGCCGCTGTAGCTGCCCTCGTAGCTCGCGCTGATCACACCGAGGAAGACACCCTGGGTCGCGGCGTAGGCGAGCACCAAGGGCGGGCTGACCTGCTTTTTGAAGATGTTCACCATCGCCAGGGCGAATCCGACAAGACCCGCGATCAGCGCGAACCCGATCGGGACCTGCAGGACCCAGGCGCCTGCTCCGACCGTGACGATGATGGCGAGCAGGAGGCCCGTCTTGACGATGACGTCGTCGAGCGTCATCCGCTGCGGGGTGCCGTAGATGTCGGCGACGTCGTCGGCGGTCGGGGCAGACCGGTCGAAGCCAACGCCCTGCTGGAGGCTGCGCGCGAGGGTTTCGCTGCGCGCGAAGACGGGGTTGTTGGACTGCACGCTCCGCATTGCTCTTCTCCTTTGCTCGGCCCACGGTCGGGGCCGTGCTACTTCTACAACGTACGGGATTGCGCGTCTGTGCCCGTGTGGAAGCGCGAAAATGTGCGCTTCGTGCCCCCGGTGGGATTCGAACCCACAACTCAGCCATTTTAAGTGGCTCGCCACTGCCGGGTTGGGCTACGGGGGCCGACGGATCCACCGGGCGACGGGTCCGCGTGCGTCCACTGTGGCACGCAGTTGTCAGGATCGGTCACACTTGGCAGGTGCACACCCGCCGGGACCAGCTGACGAGCGCGCGGGTGACCTATCGCGAGGTCCTGGGCCACCGCGAGTTCCGTACGATGTTCCTGGCTGGCGGACTGTCCGTGGTGGGCGACCAGGTCGCCCGTATCGCGGTCGCGCTCCTCGTCTTCGAACGCTCCGGGTCGGCTTTCGCGGCGTCGGCCACCTACGCCTGCTCCTACCTGACCTGGCTGCTCGGCGGGCCGGTGCTGTCGGCCCTGTCGGACCGGCACTCCCGCCGCTCGCTGATGATCGTCGTGGATCTGATGCGCCTGATCCTGGTTGCGCTGCTCGTGCTGCCCGACATTCCGCTGTGGTCGATCTTCGTCGTACTGGTCGCGGTGGGGCTGCTGAGCCCGCCGTTCGAGGCCGCCCGCAGCGCACTGCTCGCCGACATGCTCGACGGCGAGCGCTACCTGGTGGGCAACACGCTGACCCAGACGGCCAACCAGGCCGGGCAGGTCCTCGGTTTCGTCGGAGGCGGTGCACTGGTTGCTCTGCTCGGCATCCAGGGAGCGCTGCTGACCAACGCAGGGAGCTTCGCTGTCTCGGCGCTCCTGCTGCTCGTCGGCGTGCGCGAGCGCGGCCGGCCCGCGACGACGCCGCGGGTCTCCCTACCGCACGAGGTGGGCGAGGGAGCGCGCCTGCTCCTTGACAGCCCGACCCTGCGTGGCCTGCTGGCGTGGGGCCTGCTCAGTGCCGCCATCGTCATCGCCCCCGAGGGCCTCGCGGTCGCCATCAGCGACGACGCCGGTGGGGGGGCGCTCACTGCGGGTCTGCTGACAGCGGCCGTGCCCGCGGGCTTCCTGCTCGGATCCTTCCTGCTGGTGCGCGTGCCGAGCGAGCGGCGAGAACGCCTTTTCGTGCCGCTGACGCTGGTGAGCATCGTGCCGTTGCTGCTCACGCCGCTGATCGACTCGCTGCTCGTCCTGGCCGCCGTCTGGGTGGTGGCCGGCGCCGGCAACGCCCTGCAGCTGATCGCCAACGCGTCGTACGTCCAGGCCGTCCCGCCGCACCTGCGCGGACGCGCCTACGGCATCGCCGGCACAGCGCTGGCCGCGATCCAGGGCATCGTCCTGCTGCTGGCGGGAGCGCTGGCCGAGGTGACCGACCCCCGCGTGCCGGTTGCCGTGGCAGCGGCGCTCGGGCTCGCTGTCCTGCCGGCTGTCCGCCGAGCCGGACGGCTCGCACCTGCAGGCGCCCCGTGAAGGCGCCGGAGCAGGCCACGACGGCCGATCGGAAGGTGGGCGTGAGCCCGGCGCGTCGCCTGGCCGTGCTCGCCATCTCGCTGGGACTGCTGTTCATCGGGGTCGCCTTGGCGCTCGGTTCGGGAGGGACTCCGCTCGCAGTTCCTTTCGCCTTTCCAGCCGTGCTGCTGATTCCGTTGTACCTGGCCGCACAGCAACGTCCGCTCGACTTCGAGTTCCGTAAGGACTCCATCAGCATCACGCTGACCCAGCTCCCGCTGGCGTTGGGTGTCTTCCTGGCGGCACCCGGCCTACACCTGCTGATGCGTCTGGCGGCTGTCCTGATCGACAGCGTCCTGCTACGCCGGCTGAGCCCGGTCAAGGTGGCCTACAACATCGGCGCAGCCGCGTTCGAGATCGGGGTGGTGACCGCCGCCGTTGCGACCGTCCCCCGGATGGATGCACCCGGGCCGATGCTCTGGCTGGCCCTCTACCTCGGGTTGCTCGTCGGCGACCTGCTGGGAAACCTCGCCCTGCAGGGCATCTTGTGGCTGCTCGGTCGCCGCTCCACCCGAGCCGAGGTGCTCCAGCCTCTGGCGGTCATCGTCGCGGTGTCCACGGTCTTCACCGGCGTGACCATCGTGGCGATGGCGGCAGCCTTCACAGATCCCGCCACCATCGTCGTGACACTCGTACTCGCGGCGGCTCTGACCCTGGCCTACCGAGGCCATCGGCGGCAGTCCGCGCAGGCCAAGAGCACCGAGGATCTGCACTCCTTCGTCAAAGGACTCGGTCCCTTCGTCGTCGAGGACCAACAGGCCCCCCTGGTTCTCGAAAGGGTCCGTGGCCTCCTGCACAGCCGCCACCTCGACCTCGCCCTCTGCGATCGGACATCCGGGCTGTGGCGCCACCTGGTCGTGTCGGACGGCGATGCTCAGCCACGCCAGCGGGTCCAGCCCGTCACCCCAGGTGAGCTGACAGCGCTGACCGGCAGCCCGTCGCTGGCCGGTCATGGTCGATCGGGGGAGTCACTGCGGATGGCCACGCCGCTGGTCGGCAGCGACGGCGTGCTGGGCGTCCTGACGGCGCAGGACCGGTTGGGAACGGTGCGGGGCTTCGACATGGGCGACCTGCGGCTGCTGGAGACGATCGGGGCCGAGCTCGCCACCGCCCTCGAGCGCGGACGCCTGCTCGCCGATCTTGAAAGGGCGGCAACCACCGACCCCCTGACGAGCCTGCCGAATCTGAGCGAGATGACCCGCCGGCTCTCGATGATGCTGGACGAGACGAGCGGCGACGTCGTGCTGGCCGCTGTCGCCGTCGACTCCTTCCGCGAGGTCAACGACACCCTCGGCCACGAGGTCGGTGATGAGTTGCTGGTCGAGGTCGCCTCCAGGCTGAAGCAGGCACTGCCGAGCGCCATCATCGCCCGCATGGGCGGCGGTCGCTTCGCGGTGGCGGTCACCATGGCCATGACGGGCGGCGAGCCCGGGATGTTCTTCCTCGACCTGCGCGCGCAGATCGAGGGCAGCGCACAGATCGGGGCGATCGGCGCGCACGTCAAGCTCTCCGTGGGCTGTGTCAGCGCCCCGGAGGACGGCACTGACGCCACGACGCTGCTCCGCCGCGCGGAGACCGCGATGTACAGCGCCCGCCTTGCCTACGGCGGACCGGTTCTGTGGGAGCCGGTTTACGAAGTCAAGGGACAGCGCAGACTGGCGGTGGTCATGGCGCTGCGGGAGGCGCTGACGACCGGAGCGATCGGCATCATGTTCCAACCGAAGGTCGCGGCGGTCAGCGGCGAGGCGACCGGGGTCGAAGCCCTCGCCCGGTGGACGCACCCGGCCCTCGGCCCTATTCGACCGGACGAGTTCATCCCGCTGGCCGAGGCTTCCGGACTGATGGGACCGTTCACGAGCTCCGTCGTACGGCAGAGCCTGTTGGCCTGCAAGGACTGGCAGCGACCGGGTTGTCGGGTCGGGGTGGCCGTCAACGTGAGCGCAGAGACCGTGCTCGACCCCGCCTTCGTCACCGAGATCGAGGCCATCCTCGCCTCGACCGGTGTTCCGGCACAGCTCTTGACAATCGAGCTCACCGAGAGCGTCCTCGTGCATGACGCCGACCTGGCTGTCGTGCGCATGCAGGAGTTGCGGGCTTTGGGGATCAAGCTCTCGGTCGACGACTTCGGCACCGGCTACTCGTCGCTGATCTACCTCACAGGGCTACCAGTGGACGAGGTGAAAATCGACAAAGGCTTCGTGGACGGGATCGTCGACGAGCCGGCGGATCGAGCCGTTGTCCGTGCCGTCGTGGACATCGGCCATACGCTCGGTCTCCGAGTCGTCGCCGAAGGCGTGGAACACCCTGAACAGCAGGCCGTCCTGCGGACACTGGGCGTCGACGAGGTCCAAGGCTATCTCTACGCGCGACCTATGCCTGCCGCCGAGATCTCTGCCTGGCTGGGAAATCGGATGGCCGAGGTCAAGGGTGAACCGCAGTGCAACTAGCCGGTGTTCTCGCGCCGGCCGTAGATTTTGATCTAACCCCAGGTGTTACCGCGCATGATGGACACCTCCTTCTCGATGAACGTGCTGATGGGTGTCTCGTCGTTAGCCCCAGGTGTTACCCATGAGGTGCACCTCCTTTGGTCGCCGCCGGACTGGGCCGTCCGGGCTACTGCGTCCGACCATATGCCACGGGCGTGTACGCGGTTATGCTGATATCAGGCGCATTTGACCGCATCCCGCACGGTTCACCGAATCTTTGACCATTCGGCCCATATTCCCATGGGCCGTTCGGGTCGACCTCCCGGGTGTGGGGGTCCATCGATCAGACCGGCCGGGCGAGCTGCTGCGCGCGACGCAGGATCGCGTCCAGCATCGGCTCGGTCAGCCGACCGGTGAAGGTGTTCTGCTGACTGACGTGATAGCAGCCCAGCACCGTCGGTCCGCCCGGCACGACGACCTCGACGCCGTGTCCGAAGGCCGGCACCCGCACCGGCACCGCTTCGCCGGCGGCGCGCAGCACCGGCCACAGCGCGGACCAGCCGTATCCACCGAGGACGACCACCGCGCGCACGGTCGGACGCAGGAAGCGCCACTCCGCGACGAGCCAGGGCGCACAGCTGTCCCGCTCGGCGGGGGTCGGCCGGTTGGCAGGCGGCGCGCAGCGGACCGGCAGGGTGATCCGCAGGTCGAGCAGCTGCTGCCCGTCGTCGGCTGAGGTCGACTCGGGCTGGCTCGCAAGGCCGGCCCGGTGCAGGGCGGCGAACAGCCAGTCCCCGCTGCGGTCGCCGGTGAAGATGCGCCCGGTGCGATTCCCGCCGTGCGCGGCGGGCGCCAACCCGACGACGGCGATCGACGCGTCCGCCGGACCCCAGCCGGTGACCGGGCGGCCCCAGTAGGACTGCTCCGCAAAGGCAGCCCGCCTGGTCTGCGCCACCTGCTCGCGCCAGGCCACCAGGCGCGGGCAGGCCCGGCACACCGACGAGCAGGCGTCCAGGTGCACCAGCGTTCGCGCGGCGGCCGCAAGGCGCCCGACGTCCGCGGCGTCACCGGCCACCGGGGTCGTCGGGTCGGCGCGGTCGTTCGGATGTCCCGAACCGGCCGGGATCATCTGCCTGCAGTCGCGACGGACCAGGCGATCCCGTCGAGGATGTCAGCCTCGCTGGCGAGCACCTCGGACAGACCCAGCCGATCAACGACCACTGCCAGCACGAGGGCGCCGGCCGCGATCACATCGACCCGACCGGGGTGCATCACCGGCAACGCGGTCCGCTCGCTGCGTGTCAGGGTCAGCAGCCGCCGCGAGACGGCGGCGATGTCGGCCGCCGCCAGCCGGGACAGGTGAATGCGCCCGGCGTCGTAGCCCGGCAGCGCGAGCGCCAGGGCCGCGACGGTGGTGACCGATCCGGCAAGCCCGATCACGGTCCGGGCCCGGCCTACCGGCACGTCCTGTCGGACACGGTCCAGCGCCGCGTCGATGTCGGCCTCGGCGGCCGCCACCTGCACCGGTGTGGGCGGGTCGTTCGCGAAGTGCCGCTCGGTCAACCGGACGCAGCCGATGTCGACGCTGCTGGCGGCAAGCACCGACCGGGTCCCGAGGACGAGCTCGGTGGAGCCACCGCCAACGTCCATCACCAGGAAGGGGCCCTCACCCGGATCGAGGTCGCGGGTGGCACCGTCGAAGGACAGCGCCGCCTCCTGCTGCCCGGTGACGACCTCCGGCACGACGCCCAGCGTGGCCGACACCATCGCGGAGAAGTCGTTGCGATTGCGGGCATCCCGGGTCGCACTCGTCGCAACCACGCGCGTGCGTTCGACGCCGAGCGCCCGACAGGTGGCTGCATAGTCCTCGAGGGCGAGCCGGGTCCGTTCGAGCGCCTCCGGGGCGAGCTCGCCCGTGCGGTCGACGCCCTGCCCGAGCCGTACGACGCGCATCTCACGGTGGATGTCGAGCTTCGTCGGACCGTCGACATCGGCGATCAGCAAGCGGATCGAGTTGGTGCCGCAGTCGACCGCCGCGATCCTCACGAGCGTCGCCGCCGGGCAGGCACACTCTCGGGGTCGTCCGGGTCGACGCACGGACCCTTGGCCGCCCAGTCGGGCAGCAGCGCCAGCGTCTCGTCCCCGAACGGGTTGATGCCCGGGCCGACCGCCAGCGCATGGGCAACGAGCACGTGCAGGCACTTGACCCGGGTCGGCATGCCGCCCTGAGCGGGGACCCCTTCGAGCACCTCGCGGCTGTCCCGGCGCGCGACGTAGTCCCGCGCGGCGGCCGCATAGCGGCCGGCCAGCTCGGGATCGACGGCGAGCCGGGCGGTCTGCCGCCTCATGAGGCCGTCGGCCTCCAGCGTGCCGATCGCCGAGGCCAGCCGGGGGCAGGTCAGGTAGTACAGGGTCGGGAAGGGCGAGCCATCAGGCAGTCGCGGCCGGGTCTCCACGACGTCGGGCAGGCCACACCTGCACCGGTGCGCCACCGACGTCATCGCCCGCGGGCGGCGACCCAGCTGCAAGGCGACCGCCTCGACGTCGCGCGCGGCTGGCTCGTTCACTCCGCCCCGGGCCGGTCCGCCGCACGGACGCTCCCCCACAGCTGGGTGTACCAGGTTGGCGCCTGCGCATCAGCCGGCGCCTGTTCTGCCGGAGCCCCTTCCGTCGGGCCGGGCGCCGCGCCGGGCACCGGCTCGGGTTCCAGCAGGACGTAGGCGGTCTCGCCCGGCAGCACGAAGTGCAGCCGCCGGCGAGCTTCGGCCGCGAGATAGGCCGGGTCCTGCAGCCGGTCGCGTTCCTGCTCGAGGGCGACCACCCGGGCCTGCGCCTGCTGCTGTTGCAGCTGCAGCTTGCCGATCTCCGAGCGTTGGGCGAGGTAGTCCCGAAGGGGCAACGCGGCGCTGACCAGCACGACCACCAGCACGAGCCCGAGCACTGCGACCCGTGTCCGCTTCTGGCCGGTCCGGCGCGCCTCCACCCGCATCGCCCGCTCCGGGGCACCGGCCGCGGCCGTGCCACGGCGGACCTGACGGACCGGTCGGCGGGTCGCCGGGGGGCGAGCACCCGCCGGGCGAGCACCCGCCGGGCGTACGCCTGGCGATCGGCGAGCGGAGCTCACGCTAGATCGTGCCGCTGCCGGCATGGAAGCGGGGGAAGGCAGCGGCGCCGGCGTAGCGGGCGGCGTCGTCGAGCTCCTCCTCGATGCGCAGCAGCTGGTTGTACTTCGCGACCCGCTCGGACCGCGCCGGGGCGCCGCTCTTGATCTGGCCGCAGTTCGTGGCCACCGCGAGGTCGGCGATCGTCGTGTCCTCGGTCTCGCCGGAACGGTGGCTCATCATCGAGCGGTAGCCGCTGCGGTGCGCGAGGTCTACCGCATCGAGAGTCTCTGTCAGCGTGCCGATCTGGTTGACCTTGACCAGCAGTGCGTTCGCACACCCCTTGCCGATGCCGTTGGCCAGCCGCGAGGTGTTGGTCACGAACAGGTCGTCGCCGACGATCTGCACGCGCCCGCCGAGCACCGCGGTGAGCCGCTCCCAGCCGTCCCAGTCCCCCTCGTCCAACGGGTCCTCGATCGACACGATGGGATAGGCGCCGAGCAGTTCGTCGTAGTAGGCCGTCATCTCGTCGCTGGTCTTCGCGGCGCCTTCGAACCGATAGCCCGCCTCGTCGTGGAACTCACTCGCCGCCACGTCCAGCGCCAGCGCAATGTCGCGGCCGGGAGTGAAGCCGGCGGCGCTGATCGCCTCCAGCAGCAGGTCCAGGGCGTCCCGGTTGGTCGGCAGGTTCGGCGCGAAACCGCCCTCGTCGCCGACGCTCGTGACGAGGCCGCGGCCCTTCAGCACCGCTTTGAGCGAGTGGTAGGTCTCCGCCCCCCAGCGCAGCGCCTCGGCGAAGGTCGCCGCCCCGATCGGCGCGATCATGAACTCCTGCACGTCCACGTTGGTGTCGGCGTGGGCGCCGCCGTTGAGCACGTTGAGCATCGGCACCGGCAGCAGGTGGGCGTTCGGTCCACCGACGTAGCGGAACAGCGGCAGGCCACAGGAGTCCGCGGCGGCCTTCGCCACGGCGAGGCTCACGCCCAGGATGGCGTTGGCCCCCAGACGGCCCTTGTCCGGTGTGCCGTCGAGGTCGAGCAGCGCCTGGTCGACGACCCGCTGCTCGGTCGCCTCGATGCCGACCAGTTCGGGACCGATCGTGTCGAGAACGGCGGTGACGGCGCGCGCCACACCCTTGCCGGCGTAGCGGCTGGTGTCGCCGTCGCGCAGTTCGACTGCTTCGTACGCCCCGGTGCTCGCCCCGCTCGGCACCGCCGCACGGGTGAGCGTGCCGTCGTCGAGCGCGACCTCGACCTCGACGGTGGGGTTGCCGCGCGAGTCGAGGATCTCGCGGGCACCGACGGCCTCGATGACGGGCACAGTTCTCCAACAGCTGGGGGGTGTCCGGATCGCGACCCTACCGGCGGACCTCCGGCTGCCCTGGGAGGCGCCCCGCATCAGCCCCGAAACAGGCGGGCGCCGCGCTCGATCCGGGCCGAGCCGCCGGCCCGGACGTAGAAGCCGCGGACCCCGCCGTCGAGGTCGCTCATCGCCCGCTGGACGTCGTCGTCCACCGGTCCCACGCCGCGACCCAGGCAGAAGCGGCTGAACTCCACGCAGGGGGAGGCGACCGCCGGGTCGACGAGCGCGAGCAGCTCGCCGTCCGGGCCCTCGAGGTGCAGCGGGCCCGCCAGATCGTCGATGGACCATGAGCTCCCGGTGTCGAGCAGCAGGCTCTCCCCGGCCACCCCGTCGACCAGGTGCGGCCCGTAGGTCCGGCGCAGCTGCGCGTAGTGCGCCCGCGGAAGCACGGACAGGCCGTTGGTCAGCCGCACGTTGCGGCTGTCGGGATGGTCGGCGTGGTGCACGTCGAGCACAGGTCCGTCAGCGCTGTGCCCGACGACGCCGCGCGGACCGATTTCCAGCGCCTCGACCTCGAGCAACGGCGACGGGTCATAGACCCGAGCGCCCCGCTCGCCCGGCTTGAGCCGGGACCGCTGCACCTGCAGCCGGACGACGGTGCCGATCAGATCCACCGGGCGGATCGCTGCGTCAGCGAGCAGTCGACGCGTTGGCGCGTCCAGGCCCGATCAGGTAGTCCTCCAGGGACTGTTGCGTGACGTAGACGATGCCTTCCTCGTCTGGACGTCCGGCCAACTCCCCCGCGAAGATCAGCCGATAGACCTCAGCCCCGCTGATACCCAAGCGAGCAGCGACGTCCGGGGTACGCAGGCGGCGCTCGGCCATGTGCTCCACGCCGCAACATTACGCCTCGTCGTCGCCCAAGAGATCTCCGAGCTCGGGCCAGAGCTTCGACGTCAGCAAGCGGATCGCGCGCCGCACCTCCTGGCGCCCAGCGGCCGGTGCGGACACCTCCGCGAGGTCCAACGCGAACAGCACCGTTGCGACTTCCTCTCGGGAGAGGGAGATCTGGTCAGGAAGTCGGGCGAACGACTCGCGCTCGGGCACGAGCAAACCGTAGCCCGCGGGACTGTCACCTCCACCGGGCACTCCACTGCTCGGGTGTCAGGCTGCGCGGGTCCGTGCCTTCGGACGCCAGCTCGGCCTCCACCGCAGCGAGCCGGTCCAGGAACGCCCGCGCCGTCGCGCGAAGGGCCGCCTCGGGATCGGTCCCTTCCTGCCGGCACCTGGCGACGAGGTCCCACAGCCGGCCGCCGAGCCCTTCGTAGGCCGGGACAGGGGCGCCGAGGCGCGAGGCGCGCTTCTGCAGCTTGGCGGCCAGCGCCAGCGCCGGCTGCGACAGCGGGACGCCGTCGGTGACCGAGGTGCGGCCCTTCTCGGCCGACTTCAGTGCCTCCCACGATCCTTCGAGGTCGTCGGCGCTGCCCCCGGCGAACACGTGCGGGTGGCGGCGTACGAGCTTGTCGACCAGGTCGCCCGCGACGTCGTCGATGGACCAGGGCTGCACGCCCTCCTGCGCCAGCCGGGCGTGGAACACCACCTGCAGCAGAACGTCGCCGAGCTCCTCGCGCAGGTCGACCAGGTTGCTGTCCTCGAGGGCCTGGTAGGCCTCGTAGGCCTCTTCGAGCAGGTACGGCCGGAGGCTGTCATGGGTCTGGTCGGCGTCCCAGGGGCAGCCACCGGGCGAGCGCAGTCGGTTCATCACGGCCACCACGTCGAGCAGCCGGGCACCCGGCAGATCGTACGAGCCGTGGACCAGCTCGACCGGCGCACCGCCGGCCACGGCCGCGCGTCCCAGCGCCCGGACCAGGTCGGGCTCGGGAGCGAGCCAGACGACGGTCTGCCCGGCCGCCGCGCGGGTGATCAGGACCGCCGCATCGGCGGCCTCGACCGAGACGGCGATGCCGGCGTCGTGCAGGAAGGGCAGCTGGGCGCAGCCTGCGTCCGACGTGGACACCGGTCCGGCACGCAGCGCCTCCCAGGCCGGCCAGGACAGCAGGCCCGGTGGCACGCGGGGGGAGCAGGCGACCAGGACGACGCGCCCTGTCACTACTCGGCTGCGGGGGGTGCGGGCGGCTGCCCGTCGGGGATCAGCTCGCTCGGGGCCTGTTCCGGCCCGGTCCCAGGCGCCGGAGTGAGCACCCCGTTCGGGTTCGGGACGGCGGCAACCGTGACGTTCTCCGCGTCCCAGCGCCCGAACCGTGGGTTGACGCTGACGTCGAGCCGCTCGGCGGTCTCACGCAGGACGGTCAGCGTCGCCTGCTGGCGCTGTTCCTGCAGCAGCGCACGCCGCAGATCCGGCGTCGCCTGCTCCAGCGTCGTGGTCTGTCGCTCGACGACGTTGATGACGTGCCAGCCGAACTGGGTGTTGACCACCTCGAAGGCGCCCGGCGGGGAGCTGAACAGCACCTGCTCGAACTCCGGGACGAAGTCTCCGCGACCGGCGAACCCGAGGTCACCGCCATTGTCCTTCGAGGGGTCGGTGGAGAACTGGGCAGCCAGCGCCGCGAAACGACTCGGGTCTGCCCTGACCTGGTCCAGCAGCATCCGGGCCGTCGCCTCGTCGGGCACCAGGATGTGCCGGGAGCGCACCTTGTCGTACTGCGCGATGTTGGACTCGTAGAGCTCGGCCAGCTGTGCCGCCGGGACGCGGACGTCCTGGGTCAGCCGACCGGCGAGCTCGTCCTCCAGCACGATGTCGCGCACGAAGCGCGGGAGGTCCTGCGGCTGGACCCCGCCCTGTGCCGCCCGCATCTCGAGGGCCACCCGACCACCGAGCTCGGTCACGAACCTCTCGATCTGCTCGTCGACGTCGTCGTCGGAGACCTGCACGTCGGCTTGCCGGGCCGCGTCCTCCAGCAGGAGGCGGTTGATCAGTCGGGACAGGCTCTGCTGTTGGAAGGCGGCCGGGTCCGCGCCGAGCTCCTGTGCGGCCTGCGGATCGGACAGGCCGCGTTCCACCACCTCGAGCAGCGCGTCGATGGTGATCTGCTGGTCGCCGACCACCGCGGCGGCCCCGGAGCGGGTCCGCGCGTCACCGCAGCCGCTGAGCAGGAGCACAGCCAGGGCGGCAAGCGCCAGCCTGCCAGGGGGGCGGGTCACGAGGACGCATTCCTTCCGGGAGATCCGATGTCGGCTACAGATTGCCAGAGGTTGGGGAATGTCACCGGAAGCCCACCGCCGCGGCCGCCGCCGCCGCCCCGAGATCATCGCCGCAGACCGCGTCGAGCAGCTGGCGGCACCAGTCGAGCAGGTCGAGGTCGCGCACCGGCTGTCCGCCGATCCGCGCTGTCGTCGGGCGGGGCACCAGCACCATCCCGGTCGGGGTCTTGACCACCGAACGGGGGTAGAGCCGCTGCAGACGCATCGTCTGCGACTCGCGCAGCCGCAGGGGGAGGAACCGGATCGCGTTGCCCTGGACACCCACCTCGGTCAGGCCGAAGCGGCGTGCGAGCACACGGAACGACGCCACGGCGAGCAGCCTGGACGCCGGGTCCGGCAGCGGGCCGTAGCGGTCCTGCAGCTCCTCCCGCACCGCGGCGATGGCCGCCTCGTCGTGGGCCGCAGCCAGCCGGCGGTAGGCCTCGAGGCGCAGCCGCTCACCCGGGATGTAGTCGTGCGGCAGGTGCGCGTCCACCGGCAGGTCGACCCGGGTGTCGGCGAGCTCCTGCTGTTCCGGGGCGCCCCCCCGCTTGAAGTCGGACACCGCCTCGCCGACCAGGCGCATGTAGAGGTCGAAACCGACGCTCGCGATGTGACCGGACTGCTCGCCCCCGAGCAGGTTTCCGGCGCCGCGGATCTCCAGGTCCTTCATCGCCACCGCCATCCCGGCCCCGATCTCGGTGTTCTGCGCGATGGTCGCGAGCCGGTCGTGGGCCAGCTCGGTCAGCGGCTTGTCCGGTGGATAGGTGAAGTACGCGTACGCCCGTTCCCGTCCCCGCCCGACCCGGCCGCGGATCTGGTGCAGCTGGGAAAGGCCGAAAGCATCTGCCTTGTCGACGATCAGGGTGTTGGCGTTGGGGATGTCCAGGCCCGACTCGACGATCGTCGTGCACACCAGGACGTCGTAGTCCTTCTCCCAGAAGCCGACCATGACCTGCTCGAGGGCGTCCTCGTTCATCTGGCCGTGGCCGGTCGCGACCCGCGCCTCCGGCACGAGCCGGCGGATGCGGGCGGCGACGCGGTCGATGGACTCGACCCGGTTGTGCAGGAAGAAGATCTGTCCCTCGCGCAGGAGCTCGCGCCGGATGGCCGCGCCGATCTGCTTCTCGTCATAGACCCCGACGAAGGTCAGCACCGGGTGACGCTCCTCGGGCGGGGTCAGGATCGTCGACATCTCGCGGATCCCGGTCAGGCTCATCTCCAGGGTGCGCGGGATCGGCGTGGCACTCATGGTGAGCACGTCCACGGCGGTGCGCATCTGCTTGAGGAACTCCTTGTGCTCCACGCCGAAGCGCTGCTCCTCGTCGACGATGACCAGGCCGAGGTCGTGAAACTGCGTCTGCCTGCTCAGCAACCGGTGCGTCCCGATGACGACGTCGACCGTGCCGCTCGTCACCCCGTCCATCACCTCGCGCTGCTCGGCTCCCGAGTTGAAGCGGCTGACCGCGCGTACCTGCACGGGGAACTGCTGGAAGCGGTCGCGGAAGGTGTTGTAGTGCTGCTGCACGAGCAGCGTCGTCGGCACGAGGATCGCCACCTGCTTGCCGTCCTGCACGGCTTTGAACGCGGCGCGTACGGCGATCTCGGTCTTGCCGTAGCCGACGTCGCCCATGATGACGCGGTCCATCGGGACCGGCTTCTCCATGTCGGCCTTGACCTCGTCGATGGCCTCGAGCTGGTCGGGTGTCTCGACGTAGGGGAAGGCGTCCTCGAGCTCGCGCTGCCACGGTGTGTCGGGGCCGAAGGCGTAGCCGGGGGCGGCCATCCGGGCGCTGTAGAGCTGGATCAGGCCGGCGGCGATGTCCCTCACGGCCTTCTTCGCCCGGCCCTTGCGCTTGGCCCAGTCGCCGCCGCCGAGCTTGTCGAGGCTCGGCGCCTCGCCGCCGACGTAACGGGTGACCAGCTCGAGCTGGTCGGTCGGCACGAACACCCGATCGCCGGGCTGCCCCCGCTTGCTCGGCGCGAACTCCAGGATGAGGTATTCCCGGGTGGCCCCCTGCACGGTCCGCTGCACCATGTCGAGGTAGCGCGCGACCCCGTGGTGCTCGTGCACGACCGTGTCCCCGGTCCGCAGCTGGACCGGGTCGACGACGTTCTTGCGGCGGCTGGGCAGCCGGCGGCTGACGTCCTTGCTGCCGGCGCCCCGGGTGCCGGTCAGGTCGGACTCGGTCAGCACCACGGTGCGCAGCAGCTCGCTGCGGAAGCCGGTCTGCAGACAGCCGGTCGTCAGATGCACCAGCCCGCTGGTCGGGCCGTCGGGCAGGTGCTCGTCCAGCCGGGCCGGCACCTCGGCGTCGCGCAGCAGCTCGAGCAGCCGCTGCCCGGGACCGTGCCCCTCGGTCGTGACGACGACCCGCCAGTCCTCGGTCACCCACCGCCGCAGGTCGCCGATCGCGCGCTCGATCTCCCCGCGGTAGGCCGGTGGGGAGCTCGCGGCCAGGACCGCCGCGTCGTCCTCGAGATCCTCGTCGGCCGTGAACGGACTCAGCGACCACCACGGCAGTCCGCTGTTGGCAGCGTGCTCCTTCACCTCGATCAAGGTCTTGTACGCGGCGGCGCCCAGGTCGATGGGTGCCGTCCCGCCGACCGCCGCCGTCGCCCAGGAGGCCTCGAGGAACTCCTGGCTGGTGCGCACCAGGTCGTGGGCGCGGGTGCGCACCTTCTCGGGGTCGCAGACGACGACACTCGCGTCGGACGGCAGCTCGTCGAGCAGCAGGCGAAGCTCGTCCACGAGCACCGGGGCGAGCGCCTCCATCCCCTCGACGGGGTGGCCGGCCGCGATGCGCGAACAGATGTCGGCGAGCTCCGGGTGCAGCTCGGCGAGCTTGCGCGCGCGCTCGCGTACGTCCTCGGTGAGCAGCAGCTCGCGGCACGGCGGTGCCCACAGGCCGTGTGCGCTCGCGTGGGGTGTCTTCGGCAGGCTCCGCTGGTCGGCGACCTGGAACGGCCGCACCTCCTCGACGGTGTCTCCCCACCACTCCACCCTGACCGGGTGCTCCTCGGTCGGCGGGAAGACATCGAGAATGCCCCCGCGGACGGCGAACTCACCGCGCTTCTCGACGAGCTCGACCCGGGCGTACGACAGGTCGACCAGGCGCCGGACCACCGCGTCGAGGCCGCCGTCGACGTCCTGGCCGTCCAGCAGCTCGACCGGCTCGAGGTCGCCGAGGCCG
>JBBSKF010000038.1:0-24333 GCA_038256525.1 Mycobacteriales bacterium
CAGCTGCTGGGGCACTCGCTGTTCAACCGGGTGCTGCGCACGACGAGCCCGACCGTCGTCAGCCTGTCGATCCTGCTCGAGATCCCCGGTGCGGCGCTGATCGCCGCGCTCTTCCTGGACCAGCGGCCGCCGCTGCTGGCGATCCCCGCGGCCGCGCTGCTGGTGTGCGGGCTCGGCCTGGTCATCCGGGCGGGCAGCCGTGGCACCACGCCCAGTGTCCCGGTGGAGTGAGACCTCAGGCGAGCTTGCGCAGGTCCACGGCCGGATCGACGAGCAGTGCCGGGTCAACGGTCCGGCCGAGCAGCCGCAGGGCCCGACGCAGGTCGCGGCCGTTGTCGACGGTCGCGACCGCCCGCACGACCGAGTCCCGCAGGAAGAACGCCGCGAACGGCGAGGGGCGCAGCACCAGCTCGTCGCCCGGTTCGTGCCGACCGGCGTACTGCAGGTAATGGCCGTACTGGTGCGACCAGAACCACTCCGGCTGCGGCGGCGGCACGGCCCCGGCCAGGACCTGCGCAACCCGCTGGCCCTGCTGCATGGCGGACATGTAGTGCTCGGTTCGCCGATGGACGCCGGCCGCGGGGTCCAGGACGGCGGCGACGTCACCGGCCGCGAAGACGCCGGGCACACTGGTACGCAGGTCCGCGTCCACCGCCAGCCCCCCCGTGGCCAGCTCCAGCTGGGCGCCTGCGAGCCAGTCGAGAGCCGGCCGCGCCCCGACCCCGACGACCACGAGGTCCGCCTCGAGCACCCGCCCGTTCGCGAGCCGCACCCGCTCGGCCCGCGCGGCGCCCTCGATCGCCGTGACGCCGGCGCCTCCGGCGAACTCGACACCGTGCTGCTCGTGCCAACCGAGCACCAACCTGCTCAGCTCCGGACCCAGCAGGGCCCACAGCGGACCCGGCAGCGCGTCCGTGGCGGTCACGGCCAGTCCGAGCCCGGTCAGCGTGGCCGCGACCTCGCAGCCGACCAGTCCGGTGCCGACGACGACGACGCGGGATCCTGGGGTCCCCGCGGCGGCCAGCGCCTGCGCGTCGTCCACGGTCCGCAGCTGGAACACACCCGGCAGGTCCATCCCCTCAATCGGTGGCCGGATGTTGGCACTGCCGGTGGCGACGACGAGCGAGTCGTACGCCAGCGCCTCCCCGCTCGCGAGCTGCACCAGGCGGGCGCCGGTGTCGACACCCGAGGCGCGGACGCCGAGACGCAGGTCGATGCCTGCCTCGGCGTACGTCGCCTGCGGCGCCACCAGCAGCGTGTCGAGACCGACGCTGCCGCCGAGGTATCCCTTGCTGAGCTCGGGCCGCTCGTACGGCAGGTGCGGTTCCGCGCCGACCAGCGTGACCGGCCCCTCATGACCGAGCCGGCGCAGCTCGAGCGCGGCGTGTGCGCCGGCAAGGCTCGCCCCGACCACGACGACCTTGGCGTCGGAGCCGCTGTCCATGCCGACCCACGCTAACGGCCCACGCCAGCGGCCTGGTCAGGAAGAACCAGCGCGAACCCCCCCCAACGGGTCATCGCCACGCGGCGTTGGCCACGGGACGCTGTCAGAGGGACACGGAACGTCAGCGAGGATCGAGTCGGTGGGGATGCTCTCGGCACAGGCACGTGTCGTCCGGCTGAACGCGGCGTGCTCGCTGGCCGGGGGCGCCGGCATCGTCACCCTGGTCCTGGCTGCCCTGCTGGGCGGCAGATCGGACGGTCCCTGGGTCCCGTTGTCCGTGGCCTTCACGGCGGCGATCCTCATCTCCCAGTGGGCGCCCATCCGGCTGACCCATCGAGGGCAGTCCGAAGGCATCCGGATGGAGGAGGCGTTCTTCGTCCCGATGGCGGTGCTGCTGTCGCCCGTCGAGTCCCTCATCACCGTCGCTGCGGCGATCGGATTCAGTGCGGTTCTCTCGGGGCGCGGCCTGGCCAAGGGTGTCTTCAACACCGGGATGCTGACCTTTGCCTGGGGACTCGGACTCGGCGTCGCGCACTGGATCGGCCTCGATGGCTCCCTCGGTGGTCGAGAGGTTGCGGCCGTCGTCACGGGCGGGCTCGTGTTCTGCGCGGCGTCGTCCATTCTGGTGGCCGGGATCATCTCCTTGGCTTCGGGTTCACCGTTTCGCGGTGTGCTGTTCGACGGGACCCCCGTCCGGCTCGGGACCTGGCTGGGTTCGCTGTCCCTCGGGGTCCTCGCGGTCATGGCTGCAGAGGGTCACCCGCTCGCCCTCGTCGTCGCGTTGGCGCCGGCACTTGCTCTGCAGTACGGCTACTCGGGGGCCGTGCGGCAGTGGCGCGAGCGGCGCGAGGCCGATGCCATGTACGAAGCGGCCGGCCGGATCCGGGCGACGGTCTCGTCCGCGCAGGTGCGGGAAGAGCTGATCGGCGCCGCCCAGGATCTCCTGGGCGCCGGCTCGGCCCAGGTGGTCGACGACCCGGCGTCTCCGACGCCGTCCGGCGTCCTTCGGGTGGCGCTCGGCGACACCTGTGCGATCGAGGTGGCCGACCACCCCATGGGTGGCGTCTGGACCCGGGACGACACCAGCCGGCTGCAGGCGCTCGCCGCCGTCGCGAGTGGCGCGCTCGACAACGCCCTGCTGTACGAGCAGCTGCAGGCGGTCACCCGCAGCCTCGGCGAGGGGGTGCTCGCGCTGGACGAGCATGGACTGGTGACCTTCGCCAATCCGGCCGCCGAGCAGCTGTTGGGCTGGGGCAGGGGATGCCTACTCGGCACGAACGCCGCCGGCTCCTTCGATGCGCCGGCTGACCGCGCTCGCGACGACCTCGAGTGGGGCCTGCTGCCGCGACTGCGGGAGGGCGAGACCGTACGACTGGAGGAGCACACGGCGCGGCGGTCCGACGGCGCGTCGCTCGATGTCGCCCTCACCGCTTCACCGGTCCGCCGGGAAGGCGTCGTGGTGGGGGCGGTCGCTGTCTTCCGGGACGTCACCGAGCGAAAGGCACTCGAACGGCGCCTGGTCCATCAGGCCTTCCATGACCAGCTCACCGGACTGCCGACCCGCGCGCTGTTCCTCGACCGGTTGGAGCACGCCCGCACCCGGGGCCGGGACACCGGCTCGATGCAGGCGGTGCTGTTCCTCGACGTCGACCGGTTCAAGCTTCTCAACGACAGCCTCGGCCACCGGGTCGGCGACGACGTGCTGTGCACGATTGCCTCCCGGCTGGTCGGCGCCGTCCGACAGGGCGACACGGTGGCGCGCTTCGGTGGCGATGAGTTCACCGTGCTGCTCGAGCAGATGTCCGGCCCGAATGAGGCGACGGCCACGGCCGAACGGATCCTGCAGTCGCTCCGGCAGCCGGTGGTGGCCGGCGACCGACAGGTCGTCCTGTCGGTCAGCATCGGCATCGCCGTGGCCGAGCCTGGAAATGTCCACACCGACCTGCTGGCGGCGGCCGACATCGCGATGTACGAAGCGAAGCGGACGGGCAAGGACCGGTTCTGCATTGCGGCAGCCGACGCCGACGCGCTCGCGCTGGCCCGGCTGGATCTGGAGATGGAGCTGCGGCGAGCCATCTCCGGCGGCGAGCTGGAACTGCACTACCAGCCCGTGCTGAACGCCCACACCGGCCGGCTGTACGGCTTTGAGGCCCTCGTGCGCTGGCGCCACCCCCAAGCCGGTCTGCTGGCACCGAGTGAGTTCATGGAGCTGGCCGAGGACAGCGGCCTCGTGCTCCCGCTCGGCGAGTGGGTCCTCGACCAGGCCTGCCGCACGGCGCGGAACTGGCTGGACGAGCACCCTGACGAGCCGGCGGTGATGGCCGTCAACCTGTCAGCGCGGCAGTTCCAGGACCCGGACCTGTGCGCACGCGTGGCCGCGGTGCTGCAGAACAGCAGGATCGAGCCGAGCGCCCTCGTCCTCGAGATCACCGAGACCGTCGTCATGGGAGACACCGAACGCACCCTCGCCACCTTGCGAGCACTCAAGCGGCTGGGTGTACGCCTCGCCATCGACGACTTCGGCACCGGCTACTCCTCGCTGAGCTATCTCAAGCGCTTCCCGGTCGACATCGTGAAGATCGACCGGTCCTTCGTGGACGGGTTGGGCGACAGCCCGGTGGACCGCGAGATCGTCGCGGCCGTGATCCGGCTGGCGGCAGCCGTGGGCATGCAGACGGTCGCCGAGGGAGTGGAGACGCCGGCCCAGCTCGAGCAGCTGCGACTGCTCGGCTGCTCCCTCGTGCAGGGCTACCTGTTCGCGGCGCCGCAGCCGCTGGCCGACCTCGAGCGGGCACTCGCTCGTGCGGCGCTGGCCGTACCGTCCCCGCGTTCGACCGTGGGGTGAGCGGGCTCACGTCACGGGGCCGGGTGACCTCGAGCCGCCGGTGGGACACTGGTCGACACGCGATCTCGAGGGAGCCGTCATGCCACGCCTTGCCAGCACAGAGGGTCTGACCGAGGACCAGCGGGACATCCTGGACGTGGTCCGGACCTTCGTGGAGAAGGAGATCCTGCCCTACGCCACCGACCTCGAGCACAAGGACGAGTTTCCCGAGGCGATCGTCGATGGGATGAAGGAGATGGGCCTGTTCGGCCTGATGATCCCCGAGGAGTACGGCGGGCTCGGCGAGTCGCTGCTCACCTACGCCCTGGTCGTCGAGCAGATCGCCCGCGGCTGGATGAGCGTCTCCGGCGTCATCAACACCCATTTCATCGTGGCCTACATGCTCATGCAGCACGGCACCCAGGAGCAGAAGCAACGACTGCTCCCGCTCATGGCGAGCGGCGAGCTGCGCGGCGGTTTCTCGATGTCCGAGCCGGGCTGCGGTTCCGATGTAGCTGCGATCCAGAGCAAGGCGGTGCGCGACGGTGACTCGTACGTCCTGGACGGTCAGAAGATGTGGCTCACCAACGGTGCCCGCGCCGGCCTGATCGCGACCCTGGTCAGGACCGACGAGGGCGGCGACTCGGTCTACCGCAACATGACGACGTTCCTGATCGAGAAGGAGCCGGGCTTCGGCGAGACCGCCCCGGGGATCACCATCCCCGGCAAGATCGACAAGATGGGGTACAAGGGCGTCGAGACGACCGAGATGGTGATGTCGGGCGCGCGGGTCCCGGCCGGCTCGATCCTCGGTGGCGAGGCCGGCCGGGGTCAGGGCTTCTATCAGATGATGGACGGCGTCGAGGTGGGCCGCGTCAACGTCGCGGCCCGCGCGTGTGGCATCTCGATCCGGGCCTTCGAGCTGGCCATCGCCTACGCCCAGCAGCGGGTCACCTTCGGCAAGCCGATCGCGCAGCACCAGGCGATCCAGTTCAAGCTCGCCGAGATGGCCACCAAGGTCGAGGCAGCGCACGCGTTGATGGTCAACGCCGCCCGGCTCAAGGACGCCGGCAAGCGCAACGACGTCGAGGCCGGCATGGCCAAGCTGCTCGCCTCGGAGTACTGCGTCGAGGTGACCCAGGAGTCCTTCCGCATCCATGGCGGTTACGGCTACTCCAAGGAGTACGAGATCGAGCGGCTCATGCGTGAGGCGCCGTTCCTGCTCATCGGCGAGGGGACGAGCGAGATCCAGAAGACCATCATCAGCCGCGGCCTGCTTCGGGACTACGCACTTCAGGGCTGAGCCCCCCCGCCGCAAGCCCCGCCGATCATGGAGTTGTGGCACACCTGTTGAGCGTGTGGGCCGCGCACAAGTTCCATGATCGGCGAGAGGAAGGAGGGGGCGTGCCCCCCACCCCCCATCCGGATGCGGTGCTCGGTGCCGTCGAGGCCCACCTGCTGTCGGTGCTCGGCCAGGACAGCGGCCGGGCCGGGGTGAGCTTTCTCGGTGCCGAGCGGATCGAGGTGCTGCGGTTCGGGCCCGACCCGGACGGGCTGGTCCGCTACGCCACCCTCGGGTTGTCCCGCGCGCCGATGGGCGACCCCGGAGCCGAGCTCATGGCGATGGTCGGGCCGCGCGCCGAGCTGGTGCTGTCGGTGCGTGACCGGCAGGACAGCGTGCTGCGGCGACTCGCCGTTCTGGCGGCCAGCCCCAGCGTCGAGGGGGTCGTGCTCACGCCCGGCGCCGGACTCGACCTGGGCGAGCCGCTGTGGGACGGCAGCCCCTTCACGGCGGTCCTCGTCGGCGAGCCGGGCGGGCTGGTGCCTGACCTGGACGTGGCCGCCGGCGAGCCGGTGCGCTTCCTGCCGCTGCTGCCCATGACACCGAACGAGGCCGCGTGGAAGCGGGTGCACGGCGCCCCGGCCTTGGAGCGGCGCTGGCTCGAACGCAGCACCGACCTGCGGAACCCGCGCCGCGCCGGGGTCGACCTCACGGCGCCGTGACATGCAGCCCCTCGCTGCCCGGATGCGCGCTCAGGCCCGGCAGTGCCGGCTCGCCGGGAGCCCCCTGACGGCGGCCATCCTGGAAGGCGCCGCCGACGACCTCGACGCCGGAGGTCCGTCCGCGGCGCTGCTCGGTCGGCTCGAGGGCGAGCCTGCCGGCACCGTTCCGGCCCTGCGCCTGGCCGGGGCCCTGCACCGGCTGGTCCTCGAGCGCCGGGCACCCGGGCTTGCCGTGCACTACCCCTCGGTCGGTGGCACCGTCGGCGACGTCTGGCCGGCCGCTCGGGAGGTCATCGACAGCCAGCTCGACGCGCTGCGCGAGCTGGTCCAGCGACCGGTCCAGACCAACGAGGTCGGCCGTAGCAGCGGCCTGCTCGGGGGGCTGCTGCACCTGGTGAAGGACACCCACCTGCCGGTCCGTCTGCTCGAGCTCGGGGCAAGCGGCGGGCTCAACCTGCTCGTGGACCGCTACGCCCATGAGGTGGACGACGGCGTCGTGCTCGGGGACCCGGACAGTCCGGTCCGGCTGCCGGCGGCGTGGCAGGGCAACCTCCCGCCGTACGACGTCGATCTCGAGATTTCCGAGCGCACCGGCTGTGACCCGGCCCCGCTCGACGCGACCAGCGCGGCGGACCGGCTCACCCTGACGTCCTACGTCTGGGCGGACCAGGTCGATCGCTTCGAGCGCCTGCGGGCCGCCCTGCAGGTGGCTGCCGCCCGGCCGGTCGCGGTGGAACGCCTGGCGGCCGCAGCATTCCTCGAGCGCGAGCTCGCGACGCCCCGGACCGGCGTCGTGACGGTCGTGTGGCACTCGGTCGTCCGGCAGTACCTCGACGCCACCGAGCGGGCCAACGTCACCGCCCTGCTGGACGCTGCGGGTGCCCGGGCGACCACCCGGGCGCCGCTCGCCCACCTCGCGCTGGAGCCGGAGCGGGTCGCAGGCAGCAGCGTCAACTTCGGGGTCGTGCTGCAGACCTGGCCGGGCGCTGGCCCACGCCGGCTGGCGGACTGCGCGGGCCACGGTCCGCCGTTCGACTGGCGGTGAGGGAGACTGTCCTTCCCACCGGAGGAGAAGGAGCACACGTGCAGTTCGGCCGTTACTACGAGGAGTTCGAAGTCGGCGCCGTCTACAAGCACTGGCCCGGCAAGACCGTCACCGAGTCCGACAACCACCTGTTCTGCCTGCTGACCATGAATCACCACCCGCTCCACCTGGACCTGGACTACGCGGGAACGACCGAGCACAAGCGCAACGTCGTCGTCGGCAACTACATCTACTCGCTGCTGCTGGGCATGTCCGTCCCGGACGTCTCCGGCCGGGCCATCGCCAATCTCGAGGTCGAGAACCTGCGCCACGTCCACCCGACCTACCACGGCGACACCATCTACGGTCAGACCAAGGTCCTCGACCTGACCGAGAGCACGAGCAGGACCGACCGGGGTGTGGTGACGGTCGAGACCAAGGGCTACAACCAGGTCGGCGACCTGGTCTGCGTCTTCCGGCGGAAGGTGCTGGTCCCGAAGCGGGTGTACGCCGAAGGCCACGGCGGCGACTTCCCAGGCCGGCCGACGCCGAACGACGAGGGATCCCCTGCGTAACTGGCCTCCGTGGTTGTGATGCGGCCCGAGGAGTGGGAACATCGCCAGCATGGAGCTTGTGGTGATTGTCGTCGCTGTCCTTGTCGTCGCTGCGCTGCTCGTAGCCGGAGGGGCACTCGACCGCCCCCGCCGGGTGGCCCGGCGGACCCGGGTCGCCGAGCCGCGGCCCCGCGAGGTCATCGTGGAGCGCGAGGTGCCCGTGCGCCGGGTCGTCGAGGAGCGGGAGCAGCCGGTGCGCCGCGTCGAGGAGCGGCGCATCATCGACTAGGTCGGCGACGTCGGCGTTTCTTGACCTACGGCCCGCCAGGGCGGACGGTCATGCGGTGACCCCCGCCACCTGTCCGAGGTGCGGCGCCGTAGTGCGCCCGCCCGGTCTCATGTCCAGCACCTGGGACTGCGAGCGCCACGGCGCTGTCGTCCCCCTGCACGTGTTCTCCCGCGTCGGTCCGGACGTCGTCGCCCAGGCGGCTGGGCGCAGCGCCGTGCCCCTGTGGGCCCCCCTGCCGTTGCTGCCCGGCTGGACGGTGACGGGTTTGGCCCTCGCCGGCGACGAGCGGGTCGGCGCACGGGCGAGCGCGCTCGCGCTGTCTGGCCCGTCCCCGTTGGGCGGACCGGCCGACCTGGTGATCGTCGCCGAGGAGCCGGGCGTCGGGCTGGGCGCGCGGATCGCCGGCCTCGAGCAGATCGATCCCGGTGACTACGCCGTGGGACAGCCGGATGCCAAGATCGAGGCCGCCGGCCACCCGACCGCGCTGTGGCGCTGCGCCAGCGCCGAGGACCGCATCGCCTTCATGGGCGAGGCGCTCGGCGTCTGGCTCTGGACGGTTCTGTGGCCGCCTGCCGCCGAGCTCCTGCTGCTCGAGCACGTCATCCTTCAGGATCTGCGCGCCGAGGCCTACGTCGGGCTGGACCTGCCGCTGGGTGCGCCGTCCACCCGGCTGTGCTGACCGGCCCGCCGGCGCGCTTCCAGCCGTGACCACACCGCGCATCGATCTGCACACCCACTCCACGGCCTCCGACGGGACGACGCCGCCGGACGTCCTCATGCGGGAGGCGCATGCGGCCGGGTTGGACATCGTGGCGCTCACCGACCACGACACGACCGAGGGCTGGGCGGCGGCCGCCGAGGCGCTGCCGCCGGGCCTGTCGCTGGTTCGCGGGGCCGAGATTTCCTGCGTACGAGGCGGAGTCAGCCTGCACCTGCTCGCCTACCTGTTCGACCCGGACGAGCCGGCCCTCGCCGCTGCCCTCTCGGAGCTGCGCATCTCGCGGGTCGGCCGGGCCGAGGCCATGGCCCGGATGCTCGAAGCCGACGGCACCGGGGTCACCTGGGAGCGCGTGAACGAGCTCGCCGGTGGCACCGTCGGACGGCCGCATGTCGCCGCTGCGCTGGTCGAACAGGGGCATGTCGCCTCGATCGGGGATGCGTTCACGCCCGAGTGGATCGGTGAGCACGGCCGCTACTGGGTGGCGAAGAGCGAGCTGGACGTCCTTGACGCGGTGCGCATGGTCCTGGGCGCCGGAGGCGTCCCGGTCTTCGCCCACCCGGCCGCGAGTTCTCGCGGCCGCACCGTCGGCACGGACGTCATCGCCGAGATGACCTCCGCTGGGCTGGTCGGACTCGAGGTCGACCACGTCGACCACGACGAGCACTCCCGTTCCGCACTTGCCGACCTCGCGGCACACTTGGGTCTGGCCGTCACCGGCAGCAGCGACTTCCACGGGGAGAACAAGCAGGTGCAGCTCGGCGCGCACACGACGTCCCCACCGGCGTACGAGCAGTTGATGGCGGCAGCGCGCAGCGCGACGGGGGTGCTGTCGGGATGAGCGCCGCCCGCCGTCTCGGCTGGGTCGTGCTCCTGTCGACCGGATTGCTGCTCGCCGCGCACCCGGCCGCGGCCGACGTCGAGCAGGTGGTGGCGGGGCTTCGTGACCAGCGGCTGTACGTCGCGACGGACAGCGCCATCCGCCCCGACGCGGGCGCTGTGCTCGCGGCGCTGGACGCGGCGGCCGTGCCCACCTACGTCGCTGTCGTCCCGCAGTCCGACGCGGACGCCGAGGAGCTCGGTGTCGACGGCCTGCTGCTTCAGATCGTCGAGCAGCTCGCTGAACCGGGCGCTGTGGTGCTGCTGGTCACCGACGGCCAGGAGCTGCAGGCCCGAGACGGTGGCGTGTCCGGCGCCGACCCGAGCGCCGTGCTCGAACGAGTGCTCGGCGCCCGCCTGAACGAGCCCTTCACGCCGGCGACTCTCACCGCAGCGGTCGTCGACTTCGTCGGTCAGGTCGACCAGCAGGCGCAGTCCGTCCCAGCCGGACGGGACACGACGCTGCGTACGGTCGGCCTGACCGGGCTGGTCGTCGTCGCGGCTCTCGGCGGCGGGGGATGGCTCTACGGCCGGGCCCAGCGGCGGCTGCCCGACCCGGGCTGGACAGGTGCATCCGGCCAGGAAAGGGGGAGCATGGGGTCATGACGCGACGTCGGAGCTCGGTGTGGCTGGCCCTGTCCGCCATGGCCCTGCTGCTGCTGTCCGGGCCCGCCTTCGCTGTCTCGTCGGACGAGGTGGTCGAGCGGCTGCAGGACCGGCCGGTCTACGTCGAGCCCGGGGCGCCGGACATCGACGAGGCGCGGGTCCGGGAGGCGGTCGCGACGGCCCGCGTGCCGGTCTACGTCGCCGTGGTGACCGAGGCGACAGCCGAGCGGGCCGGCGGCCCCGCGGGTCTGGTTGAGCGGATCGGCCAGGGCACCAGGAACAGCTCGTCATCGGTGCTGGTGATCACCA
Organism: Mycobacteriales bacterium; assembly: GCA_038256525.1. Lineage (GTDB taxonomy): Bacteria > Actinomycetota > Actinomycetes > Mycobacteriales > SCTD01 > SCTD01. Next base: position 10,652 of record JBBSKF010000038.1, read on the forward strand.
TGCGTGGGACCACCCCCGTGCTGCGGGCCGCCAGCGGCAACGACGCCCGCAGCGCGGGCGTCAACGCGTCCACGGCCATCGAGCAGGTCTTGCGTGGCAGCGGTGGCGCGTTCGACCGGGCCGCCGCGACGGCCGCAGTCGTGCAGTTCGTCGGGATCCTGGACCAGCAGGCCGCGACCGGACGGGGCAGCACGCTCGACGGCTCGGGCGGCCCCGGCGTGGGCACCGTCGCGTTCCTGGGGTTGCTCACCGTCGGCGGCGCGGCCGCCGGAGTCGCGGTGCTGCGCCGCAACAGCAAGCGGCTGGCGAAGTCGCTCGAGGAGGACCGCGCCGACGTCGAGTCGTTGTACGGCCGACTCGGGGCCGACGTGTCGATGCTCGCCGCCGGCGACGACGACGTCGCGCGGCAGGCGCTGGCTGACGCGGGGGAGCGCTACACGATGACCGGTGCGTTGCTCGCCCGGGCAGACACGCCAGGGGAGTTCGCGGCCGCCCGGCGTACCGCCGTCGAGGGGCTGACCGCGGCCCGCGTCGCCCGCGAGCGGCTGGGACTGGACCCCGGCCCGGAGATCGCGCTGCCACCCGGGCAGGGGCCGCAGCTGCAGGCGCCGAGCCGCGTCCAGGTCGGGGACGAACAGTACGAAGGCTCACCCACCTACACCCCCGGCCGGGCTCACTACTACGGCGGCGGCATCCTCGGCGGTCGCCCGGTCCCCGGCGGATGGTATGCCGTGCCGTTCTGGGAGACCCTGCTGCTGGGCAGCATCCTGTCCGGTGGGCTGGGCGGTTTCGGTGGCGGCGGCGGCTACGAGGCCGGCTACGAGGAGGGTGTCGAGGACGCTGGAGACGCGCGCTGGGGCGGCGGCGGTGACGGCGGCTTCCAGTGGGGCGGTGGGAGTATCGGCGGCGGCGACTGGGGTGGCGGCGGCGGCGGGGGCGGCGGCGGGGGCGGCGGGAATTGGTAGCCGGGAGCGAGAGCCGGTGGGCCAGCGCGAAAGCCGCAACGTTCTCCGAGTCGGTGATCCGGGAGATGACCCGGCTCTGCACCGCCTCAGGTGGCGTCAACCTGGCGCAGGGCTTCCCCGACTTCCCCTGCCCGCAGGAGCTCAAGGACGCCGCCAAGCAGGCGATCGACGACGACGTCAACCAGTACGCCATCACCTGGGGCGCCCAGGCGTTCCGGGAGGGGATCGCGGCCAAGACGGCACGTACGTACCCCGGTTGGACGGTGGACCCGGAGACCGACGTCTGCGTCACGTGCGGCTCGACCGAGGCGATGATCGCCACCCTGCTCGCGACCGTCGACCCCGGCGACGAGGTGGTCATCTTCGAGCCGTTCTACGAGAACTACGGTCCCGACGCGATCCTGTCCGGGGCGACGCCGCGCTACGTCCGCCTGCACGAGCCGGACTGGGCGATCGACGAGGCGGAGCTGCGGGCGGCGTTCTCACATCGGACCCGCGCCGTCATCGTCAACACCCCGCACAACCCGACCGGCAAGGTCTTCTCGCGGGCCGAGCTCGATCTGGTCAGCGAGCTGTGCCAGCGCTATGACGTGCTGTGCCTGACCGATGAGATCTACGAGCACATCGTGTACGACGCGGAGCATGTCCCGCCTGCGACCGTGCCGGGGCTCGAAGACCGCACCGTCACCATCAACGCACTGTCCAAGACCTATGCCGTCACCGGATGGCGGGTCGGCTGGGCGATCGCGCCGGCCGGGATCACCAGCAGCATCCGCAAGGTGCACGACTTCCTCACCGTCGGCGCTGCCGCTCCGCTGCAGGCAGCGGGCGCCGCGGCGATGGCGTTGCCGGCCGACTACTACCTGCGTACGGCGGCGGCCTATCGCGAACGACGCGACCTGCTGTGCTCGGTGCTGGACCAGGCCGGATTCGGCTTCCGGGTGCCGGACGGGGCCTACTACGTGCTGTGCACGACCGGCGCGCTGGATCCGGGCCGCGACAGCAGCGCCTTTGCGCGGTGTCTCGTGGTCGACCCGGGGGTGGCGGCGGTGCCGGGCACCTCCTTCTACGCCGACCCGGCGGATGGGGCCGGTCAGCTGCGCTTCGCGTTCCCCAAGCGACGGGAGACGCTGCTGGCGGCGGCCGAGCGGCTGGAGCGGCTCCGTCCCACCCCTCGGCGTTGATCAGCGGGGTGGGGCGCGGACCTCAGGGTGCCGGATGCCACTCCCAGCGGGTGAACTGCTCGACCACGCGCATGCCGGCCTTCTCGTACAGCGCGAGCGCGCCGGTCGGGTTCGCCGCATCGACGCCGAGCACGGTGGCGGGCAGTCCGCGGGCGGCGTGCCGACGGAAGCACTCGTGCAGCAGGGCGAGGCCGAGCCCCCTGCCGCGCATCGTCGCGGTGACGGCGAGCTGCCGGACGAAGCCGTAGTCGGCGAGATCCTGGCTCAGCGCCGCACCCACGACGTCACCGCCGCAGCGGGCGACGAGGCAGAGCGCCGGGTCGAACCGAGGGGGCGAGAGCAGTGCCGCCGACCACTGCTCGAGCGTGCGCGGATGCTGACCGCCGATCTCGGCGAAGCAGGTCTCGACGAGTGCGTGCACGGCGGCGTCGTCGCCGGGTCGGTCGTGGGACTCTCGCGCAGCTCTGGATCACTCACTGAGTCCGCGTCGCCGTCCTCGTCCATCACGGCGTAGCCGACGGCCAGTCCGTCCTGCTCGAGCAGCAGCGTGGACGTCGAGATGTCGAAACCCGGAGCGTCCCAGTCGGAGCTGACATCGTCCTCATCGGTGTCGCGTTCGCCCCGTACGACCTCGTCGTAGCGCCAGTACAGCGCAAGGATCGCCGGCAGGTCAGCGCGCGAGGCAGGGCGGCTCAGCACGTCGCCAGTGGCCCGACGCATCATGCAAGGAACGCTGGGGCCACGCGGGAAAGTACCGCCTCCCTGGCGGTGCGTTCGTGCTCCAGCAGGGGCCCGGCGTCGGTGCCCAGCCGCGCGCCGGCCGGTGTCAGTGAGACCACGCCGGACGGACCGCGCTCGAGCAGCCGGACCTTCAACTGCCGTTCGAGCCGCTGCACCCGCTTGGTCAACGTCGGGGAGGTGATGTGCAGGCGGGCCGCCGCCCGGCCGTAGTGCGCCTCCTGGGTCAGGACCAGGAAGCTCTCCACGCAGACCAGATCAAGATGCACTGCGGTCCCACCCCCGGGTGCAGCCTGTCAGTGATCGGCATGAAGGGCAACGACGGAATGTCAAGACCTGGTTCGTCAACGGAACCGCGTCTTGTGCTCCGGGTGTCAGGCGCGGGACGGTCCCGCTCGACGGGTGCCGAAGCCCGAACGACGTCGAGCGAAGCGGAGTGACAGCGTGTCCCATGGTCATGCAGGTCTCGGTGAGTCCACCCCCCAGTCCACCTTCTACGAGCAGGGCCGGTTCGGCCGCTTGTTTCCCACGCTGCCGCCGTTCGCGCCGGACACGCCGAGCATCCGGGAAGCCTTGGTCAGGCTGGGCGCTCGGGGGGGACCGATGGATGCCGAAGACGTTCTCACGGACCCCATCGCCCTGATCACCGACCCCGGGCTCAGCGTTGACAACCCCAACAATCCCGCGATGACGGCGGGGCTGACCTTCTTCGGCCAGTTCGTCGACCATGACATGACTTTCGACCCGACGTCCAGCCTTGCCCGTAGACAGGACCCCGAGTCGATCCGTAACTTCCGCATCCCGGCTCTGGATCTGGACAGCGTCTACGGAGGGGGTCCGGGGGTGTCCCGGCACCTCTACGACGCCGCGATCGACGGCGGACAGACCTCCCTGCTCACGGAGGAGATTCCCGGTTCGGCCGCCGTGTCGATCGACGGCTCGGCCCGCCGCGACCTCCCCCGGAACAGCCAGAACACCGCGCTGCTGGGGGATCCCCGCAACGACGAGCACCTGATCCTCGCGCAGTTCCACCTGGCGATGCTGCGCTTCCACAACCGGGTGGTGGAGGACGTCCGGTCTGACCTCGGGGCCGGTCACAGCCGGTCGGAGATCTTCGCCGAGGCGCAGCGCATCGTCCGCTGGCACTACCAGTGGATCGTGCTCCACGAGTTCCTCGAGCGGACCGTCGGGGTGGCCACCCGCGACAGCGTCCTCGCCGGCCCCCGACACTTCAGCTGGCGCAACATGCCGTACATCCCGGTGGAGTTCTCGGTTGCCGCCTACCGCTTCGGGCACTCCCAGGTGCGTCCCAGCTATCGCGCGAACTTCGGCACGAGCACGACCGTTGCCGCGCAGCAGTTCTTCGCCCTCATCTTCGATCCTGACAGCGCCGCCGACAGCGACGATCCGTCGGACCTGCGCGGAGGCACGCGGGCCGCACGTCGCTTCGTCGACTGGCAGACCTTCTTCGACTTCGGCGACGGTCATGTACGCCCGAACAAGAAGATCGACACCACCTTGTCGTCGGTGCTGTTCAACCTGAGGGGGCAGCCGCAGGGTGAGGCGACGTCGCTTGCCACCCGCAACCTGCTGCGCAGCCTGAGCATGAAAGTGCCATCGGGGCAACGGGTCGCTCGGGCCATGGGCCTGGCCGAGCTCGCGAACGCAGACCTGGACGACCTACGGGAGTATCACCTGCACCAGCGCACCCCGCTGTGGTTCTACGTCCTGCGGGAGGCGCAGGTCCAGGCGGCGGGCGCGCGGCTCGGCGAGGTGGGTGGTCGCATCGTGGCCGAGGTGCTGATCGGCCTGGTGCGGGGCGACTCCCAGTCCTATCTCCGTCAGGAGCCGGACTGGACACCCACCTACGGCTCGGGCGGGGCGTTCACCATCGTCGACCTGCTGCGGGCCGCCGGTGTGGTCGCAGCCGTACCGCCTGCTTCCGCACCGCCTGCTCCTGGAGCGCCACCACAGGAGAGGCGGTCAGCGCAGCCCCATCCGAGCCCGGCCGTTCTTGAGATGGGGTCCGTGCCGCAGTGACTCGGGGACGATGAGCAGTCCGGACCGGAAGGCGAGCCCGGCGGCGGTCGCGGCCAGGTCGGTCGTCGGCAGACCCGGCAGCCGATAGATGCGCCGCGCCCACCGGGGGAGCATCGCGAAGGCGGCCGAGGTGAGCGCCACCCAGGCCGGCCGGGCCGGCGTGCCGAGTCCGACCAGCGCGGACATCGGCGGCCACATCACGAAGGTCACCGCCTTCTTCGCGGCGTCGGTCAGGCGCAGCTCCGGCTGCATCTCCCGGAAGTAGGCAGCCATCTGCGCCACCGAGCCAGGGACCGTCGCCGGGTCGAGGCCGACCAGTGCGGCGCCGACGGTCTGCTCGGCGTAGTAGCGGTCCTGGTCGGCGGCCGACACCCGCAGTCCGCACCGCATGGCGGTGGTGAGGAAGGACTCGACCTCGACGCAGTGCACCCAGCGCAGCAGGTGCGGGTCGTTGACGCGGTACGTGAGGCCCGTATCCGGTTCGATCCCGGCCAGCCGACCGTGGATGCCCCGCACCTTGGCCGCCGCCCGGCGGGCCTCGGACGTCGTCCCGTAGGTCGTCACCCCGATGTACTCCGCTGTGCGAAAGAGCCGTCCCCACGGGTCGTTCCGAAAGTCACTGTGCTGGGCCACGCCCGCCATCGCGAGTGGATGGACGGCCTGAAGCATCAGGGCGCGCAGCCCGGACAGAGCCATTGTCGGGTCGGCGTGGACCCGCCAGGTGACGCTTTCAGGTCCGTAGAGTCCCGGGTCGGGTCGGAGGTCAGGCTGCTCGCTCATCGCCGTCAAGCGTGGCACGCCCGCCCCGGGTCCGCATCTTCGCCCGGTGCGCATCCCCGCCCGGGAAGCGGCTTACGCTGCGCGGATGTCCTACGTCGTGATCAACGTCCTGACCGTCCCCGACGGCGCCGGCGCGACCCTGGAGGAGCGCTTCGCCGCCCGCCAGGGAGCGGTCGACACCGCCTCGGGCTTCGAGCACTTCGAACTGCTGCGCCCGGTCGAAGGGACCAGCGACTACCTCGTCTACACCCGCTGGCGCAGCGAGGCGGACTTCGCCGCCTGGCGCGAGTCGCAGGCGTTCAGCCAGGGTCATGCGTCCGGCGGCGCCCGGCCGGAGGGCGCCCGTCCCGCCGCGACCGGCTCCTCCATCTGGGCCTTCGACGTCGCTCAGCAGTCCTCGGCGCCGTAGAAGTCCAGCAGCACCTTCGCGGTCATTGTCGGGTTGTCGACGGCGGGGGAGTGCTGTGCATCCGGGATGACGGAGTACGCCGCGTCGAGCCGCGTCGCCATCTGTCCCTGCAGCGCCGGGGTCCACGCGTCGTCGTCGGCGCCGTGCACCACCAGCAGCGGCACCCCGCAGGCGCGCAGCTCCTCGACCAGGTCCGGTTCTGTCGTGAGGGCGTCGGCCATCCCCAGGAGTGCGTGCGGGCTGGCGGCGAGCATCCGGTCCCGCAGGAACCCCTGAAGTGAGGCGTCCAGCGCCAGGAAGCGCGCGTCCTGCGCGTTCATGGCGTCCATCGCCGCCACGACCGCAGGCATGCCACCGTGCAGCACCAGTGGGCGGAGCAGGGAGAGGATCTCCACCCGCGGCCCGGTCAGCCCAGCCGGGCCGGACCCCATCAGGGTCAGCGAGCGGAACGCGGTCGGGCGGGCGAGCAGGGCGGCCCGAGCCACCAGCCCGCCGAAGCTGTGGCCGACGACGTGCACCGGCTCGTCGGCGACTGCTTCGATGACCGCGAGCAGATCGGTCCCGAGCGCGCCGGTGGTGTAGGCCGCGAGGTCGTCAGGGCCCGGTGACTGGAACTGGCCGCGCTGGTCCAGAGCGACGACCGGGTGGCCGGCCTCGGCCATCAGCGGGAGCAGCAGCCGGAAGTCCTCCTTGCTGCCGGTGTAGCCCGGCACGAGCAGGACCGTCTCCCGGCGCATCTCGCCGATCGGCTCCTGACGCAGCACCGCGAGCGGCCCGCCCGGCACGTCGAGGTGCTCCCACCGGACGGCCGCATCGGCGAGCAGGGGATGCAGGGTCACGGGACCAAGATTAGGCGCTCATGCCGGCCGCGTCGTCGGGTGCAGCACGACGTCGTGGACGCCGCCGTCATCGAGCCGCGCCGTCATGTAGGTGCACGTCGGCTGCCGCCGCCGGTCGGTCGGTGAGCCGGGGTTGAGCAGGCGCATGCCGCCGGGTGTCACGGTGTCCCAGGGGATGTGGCTGTGGCCGAACACCAGCAGGTCGGTGTCGGGATGGTCGCGGTCGGCGCGGGCTTCCCGACCGCCGCGGGCGCCGGTCTCGTGTGTGACGGCGAGGCGTACGCCCTGGATCTGCGCTCGGGCCACCTCCGGCAGCCGGGCCCGCAGCTCCGGCCCGTCGTTGTTGCCCCAGCAGCCGAGCAGCGCGGTCGAGCGCGCTTCCAGCCGGTCGAGCAGGTCGGCGCTCACCCAGTCCCCGGCGTGGACCACGAGATCCGCGGCCGTCACCTCTGCCCAGACCTGCGCCGGCAGGTCACGGGCGCGGTGCGGCAGATGGGTGTCGGCGAGCAGCAGCAGGCGCACCTGCCCAGTGTGCCGCTCAGAGCGCGGCGAGCACCTCGGCCACCGGGACACCGTCGAGCACCAGGTCGGTGAGCCCGGCGAGCCGGCCGCACTCGACGCAGCGGGCGGCGACCGCCACCCACCGGACCCGCTCGCCGTCGGGCAGGTGAAGACCTGCGGCGAGCTCGACGATGCAGTGGCCGCAGCCTTCGCAGGCGAACATCGGCGGGTGCGTCCAGCGCGCCTGCGAGTCCAGCAGACAGACGCTGGCGCCGCAGGCGAGGCAGCGCCGGCGGGCGATTCCGGTCGCGGCGTCGGCCTCGACGTAGGCCCAGGTCGGTTGCTCCTCGCCGTGTCCCGCGCAGCCGAGCGCCACGACCTCGTGCAGCTCGGGGACGCCGGGCAGCGCGCGTAGCCAGCTCCGCAGGTCGAGAAGATCTTCACCCGTACGCGCGCCCGCCACCGTCCTCAGCACCATGGGCGTTGTGTCGGCAGGCCGGGGGGTCGGACTGAAGCCGGACTACTCGGCCGGGGCACCCTCGCCGGCGCCCCGCCCCCGGCCGCGTCCGCCACGCCGGCGGCGCTTGGTCGCACCGTCGCTCCCGCCGGTCGGCGTCTCGGTCGTCGCGCCGGCAGCGCCGATAGCGCCGATAGCGCCCGCGGCGTCCCCGTCGGCGGCCGCACCCCCAGCACGCGTACGCCGGCGGGTGTTCCCGGAGCGCTTGGGCAGCTGCGGCGCGTCGTCGGCGGCCGGCGCCGATCGGTCGTCACGGCCCGCGGCCCGGCTCCCGGAGCGGCCCGCGTCCCGTCCGCCGGCGCGGTCCGGCCGCCCCCCCGACGCGGCCGGGCGGCGCCGGCCGGTCTCACCGAGGTCCTCGACCTGCTCGGCGGAAAGACCGGCCCGCACCCGCGCGGACCGGGGCAGCGTGCCCTTGGTGCCGACCGGGATCGCCTGGTCGCTGAACAGGTGCGGCGAGGAGCTGTAGGTCTCGACCGGCTCCGGGAAGGTCAGGTCGAGCGCCTTGTTGATCAGGCCCCACTTCGGGCTGTCGTCCCAGTCCACGAAGGTGACGGCGACCCCGTTGGCGCCCGCCCGCCCCGTACGTCCGATGCGGTGCAGGAAGACCTTCTCGTCCTCGGGGCACTGGTAGTTGACGACGTGCGTGACGTCGGCGACGTCGATGCCGCGGGCGGCGACGTCGGTCGCGACCAGCACGTCGATCTTGCCGGAGCGGAAGGCGCGCAGCGCCTGCTCGCGGGCGCCCTGGCCGAGGTCGCCGTGCACGGCGGCAGCGGCGAACCCGCGGTCGACCATGTCGGCGGCCACCTTGTCGCAGGTGCGCTTGGTGCGGCAGAACACCATCGTCAGGCCGCGCCCCTCGGACTGCAGGATGCGGGCGAGGATCTCGCCCTTGTCCATCGAGTGCGCGCGGTAGACGAAGATGCGGGTGTTCGGGACGGTGCGGTTCTCGTCGGGCTCCTCGGCCCGGATGTGCGTCGGCTGCTTCATGAACCGGCGCGCCATCGCGACGACCGGGCCGGGCATGGTGGCCGAGAACAGCATCGTCTGCCGCTCGCCGTGGATCTGCTCGAGGATCCGCTCGACGTCGGGCAGGAAACCCAGGTCAAGCATCTCGTCGGCCTCATCGAGCACGAGAACGCCGACCGCATTGAGGTTCAGGTGCCCCTGACGGGCGAGGTCGAGCAGCCGGCCGGGGGTGCCGACGACGACGTCGACACCCTTGCGCAGCGTCTCGACCTGCGGCTCGAAGGCGCGTCCGCCGTAGATGGTGACGACGCGGATGCTGCGTACGCTGCCGGCGTTCTCGAGGTCCTTCGCGACCTGGACGGCGAGCTCCCGGGTCGGCACGACGACCAGCGCCTGCGGGATGCCGTCCGCCCCCTCGGCCTTGCTCTGCACCTTCTGCAGCAGCGGGATGCCGAAGCCGAGCGTCTTGCCGGTGCCGGTTCGCGCCTGACCGATCAGGTCGTGCCCGGACAGGGCGATCGGCAGGGTCATGGTCTGGATGGCGAACGGGGCGGTGATGCCCATCTTCGCGAGTGCCTCGACGGTCTCGGGCATAGTGCCCAGGGCAGCGAAGCCGTTGGGAAGTTCGGTGGTGGTCAGGGCAGTGCCTCTCGTACGGTCGCGTCGACCGACGACAGGAGCGGGCTCGCAGCGGACGGGCCCCGCCGCCTGTAGTGGCAGCGCGGTCCGCCGGCGCGCCGCGGGAACAGCGGCCAACGCACAGGGTCGGGAGCGGCGAGCGCCACTCCGTCGACGCCAGCCTAACCGGTCGCGAACACCGAGCCCGGCTGGTACGGCAGGATCGCCCCCATGACGGTGCGGCTCGACCAGGCCACGATCGACCTCCTGGGCGTTCTGGCGTACGGGGAACTGACCGCTTTCGAGCGGCTCGCCGGCGACGCCCGGCTCGCTCCGACGATCTCGGACAAGCATGCGCTCGCGGCGATGGCGGCGGCCGAGTTCGAGCACTACCGGCGGCTGAACGACCACCTGATCAGCGAGGGCGTCGACCCGGAGACGGCGATGGCCCCGTTCGTGGCTCCGCTCAACGAGTTCCACGACCTGACCCCGCCCAACGACTGGCTCGAGGGGCTCATCAAGGCCTACGTGGGCGATGGCCTCGCCACCGACTTCTACCGGGAGGTGGCGGCCTTCGTGCAGGACGCCGCGACCCGGGGGTTGATCCTCGAGGTGCTCGCCGATACGGGGCAGGCGTCCTTCGCCGTGGCGAAGGTCCGGGCGGCCATCACGGCCGACCCGGCGGTGGCCGGTCGGCTGGCCCTGTGGGGGCGCCGCCTGGTCGGCGAGGCGCTGATCCAGGCGCAGCGGGTGGCGGTCGAGCACGATGCGCTCACCGAGATGCTCGTCGGTGGCAGCGGCGACCTCGCCGGCATCGGCCGCCTGCTGACCCGGCTGACCGACAACCACACCGCTCGCATGCAGGCGCTCGGCCTGCAGTCCTGACCTCGGGCAGGCCGGGCCAACGTCGTCACTGATGTTCAGGTCGAGTCGTACGCCTCGCGCGAGGGTGACGGTCGTGACACCGGACCGGCGTTCCAGGGCGCTGACGGCATCGGCCTCTGGAAGGCCCCTGTAGGGCGCACCATGCTCGCTCCGTGGCTGGGCGGCGTTCGGCCGTTGACCCTGAACTCGCCGACGCAGATGCCCTTGGCCGGCCCGGACGCGGTGACGTCGGCGGCGTATGCCGCCGACGTCGGCGAGGCCAAGGACTACGGCGCGAGCACCGGGTCGTCGAGGACGCCTGAGCAGACGGCAACGGCGCGCTTCTGGACGGTCAACCCGAATCCGCAGTACCACGCGGCGATGCGGCAGCAGGTGACCCGGCGAGGTCTCGACATCGTCGACAGTGCACGAGCGTTCGCGCTCTTGGGAAGCAGCACGGCAGATGCGCTGATCTCGTGCTGGCGCGCCAAGGTGGATCACACCTTCTGGCGTCCTGATGCCGCGATCCGACACGCCGACGTGGACGGCAACGAGCAGACCGACGCCGATCCCGGCTGGACCCCGCTGGTGCCGAATCCGCCCTACCCGGAGTACCCGAGTGGGCATGCGTGCGTCACGGCGGCGGCATCGGAGACGTTCAGCAGCCTGTTCGGAGCAACCGGACTCGGACTCGAGATTCCTTCGCTCGCGTCAACGGCACTGCGGCAGTTCGACAGCGCCCTGGCGCTCGACCAAGAGACGATGAACGCCCGAATCTGGCTCGGGATCCACTTCCGTCGCGCGATGACGGATGGGAACGGCCTCGACCATGCCGTCGCCGGCTGGGCCGCCAGTCAGTACTTCCAACCGGTTGGCTGACGCAGCGAACGTACCGGCCCCCTTACCCGGGGTGCCGGCAGGCCCGCGACGTCCAGGGCAGGCAAGGTCTAGGACACCTGCTGGGCCTGCTGCTGCGGGTGCCTGCCGGCGGCGGTCCGCGACGCTGGGAAGGCGTGGACGGTGCCGACCGCGATCGCTCCGGCACAGTCCGGGCAGCTGTCTGGTTCCGCGCCGGTCCAGGACGTCGTGGCCGGCCAGGTACGCGCCCCGCAGAGGGCGCTGCGGGTCCTGTCGCTGACCGGGACCGCGTGCACGAGACCGTCTGGCGCTCCGCGGCGCCCCCGGGCCCGTCCGGTCAGGTACTCGCTCGGTACGTCGGTACTGCGGCGTGCTCCAGCCGCGGGGTTCCCCACGGTGATGTCGGTCGAGCGCGACGCGGCGAGGCTTGGTGTCGACGGTGGCGCGACTGGGCTGGGGGGCGGGAAGGTGTGATGGGCCATGACCATCAGCCCGGAGCCCCGCTCTGATGGGGTAGGCGCGGCGGGAGTGCTGGTACGGGTAGCTCTGAGGGTATGAGTCATGGTCGCTCCTGACGCGCACGTGGATGTGGGCGCCGCCAGAGGTCCAGAGCAACAACGCCAACCTACGCCAGGCCACGCCACGTCGTTGCACAACCCCGACCGACGTCGTGGCTGCCGGCGCGGCCGGCCGAGCGACGCGTACGGCGGCGCCGCCGAGGCCCAGACGACCGAGATCGAAAGCGCCCCGACCGGCCTGCATGGGTTTCTCGGCCTGCTGGGGCTGGGTGGTCCAGTCGAGCGCAGGACCGCCCGTGACAACGCTGCCCACACCCGCCGCCAGCCAGTCAAGGACTGCTCAGCGGCGCCGGGCCGACCGTCGTCATGCTCATCGTCATCGGTGGAGCGCTCTACGCCGCCGGCGCGATCGTGTGTGCCGGGAAACGGCCGGATCCCTTGCCGCAGTGGTTCGGGCAGCCTTGCGACGTACACCGCCGCCTCCGTCTGAGTGTCCGCTCGCACAGACCACCAACGGACACCCGGGACTGGACGGATCAGAAAAGCGTCTTTCGGGAGATCAGCCGCCGAGCAGGCTGAGCAGCAGCCAGAGGACGGCGTAGATCGAGGCGATCAGAGCAACCGATATTACGGTGTCGTGCCAGTCGATGTTGCGAATCCAGGATGACATGAACAACTCTCGGGTTGCAGTGGGGACGGGCCGCCGTTGGGGCTGTCGTTTTCCATCTGCCCCAGGAGGGTGCTGTCAAGCCGGCTGTGACGAGGATCGCTTTTGCTGTGATGACGCCCGCCCTCGGGCTGGCTGGTTGGTCCAGGCGGCTACGGGTAACGCGTCTCGAAGGCCGGGTAAGAACCCGGGTCGAGGTCCTGCCACTCCCAGACCACCGTCCCGTCCGCCAGCGGCCCGCTCGCGTAGCCTGCCCGGGGCGGGTATGACCTCGGTTTGAGGAGGACGGGATGCCGGATCGGCAGCGAGACGCCGAAGAACGGGATGCCGCCGCGGACCGTCGTGACGAAGTCGCCGACGAGCGTGACCGTGCAGCAGACCTCCGCGACGCGGGGGCGGACGAACGCGACCGGCGTAACGCCGAACTCGACCCTGAGGTCTCCCGCCTGGTGGCCTCTGCGGTCCTTCGGGACAAGGCGGCCGAGCAGCGCGACCGGGCAGCAGACGCCCGCGACCAGCTGGCGGGCACACGTGACATGCTCACCGAGTCCGACCGGGCTGCTGCCCGCGAGCGTGGCTGGTCGGCAACAGACCGTGTCCACGCCGGTCGCGACCGCGACAGGTCAGCAGGGGATCGCCAGAGCTCGATCGAGGCCCGCGCTGGCGCGGCGGAACGCCGCGACGCGGCCGCGGGCGCGCGCGAGGAGTCCGCCCTGGACCGGATGGCGGCAGAGGGCGACAGGGCTGCGAGCGACAAGGACCGCCAGGCTGCGGCCGACGACCGAGCGGGCGATCAGGACGACGACTGACCTCACGCGCTGCCGACCCCCGGAAGGCAGCGGCAGCGTCGCTCAGATACCGATCTCGAACCAGACCGCCTTGCCGTCGGACCAGGTGTCCACGCCCCACCCGAGGGCCAGAGCTTCGACGAGAGCGAGCCCCCGTCCGCCTTGGGCGCTGCCAGCGGCTGTTCGCTGGACCGGTCGGACAGGGCTGCCGTCGGCGACCTCCACCCGCAGCCGCACCCCTTGGTCGAGGACCCGCACGCGGACGTCTGGCCCGTAGGCGTGCAGGATTGCGTTCGTCGCCATCTCGCTGACGAGCAAGGCGACGGTGTTCGCCGAGTCGGTCCAGCCGTAGGCGACACAGGCATCGATGGCGTACTGCCTGACCAGGGCGACGCTCCGCGGCTCGCTCGGCACGACGAGCCCG
>JBBSKF010000039.1:0-23672 GCA_038256525.1 Mycobacteriales bacterium
ACCGACCCCACCCATGCCGAGCGCCGCCATCACGGGCCAGGCCTTGGCGTGCGCCTCCGCCACCTCTTCCCGCGGGTCGCTGCCCCAGGTGATCCCGCCGCCGGCCCACAGGTGCACCCGGTCCTCGTCGACCGCCACCGTGCGGATCGTCAGCCCGAGGTCCATCCCACCGGGCCAGATCAGTCCGAGCGCACCCATCGACGGCCCCCGCCCGACCGGCTCCAGCCCCGCGAGTAGCCCGCAGGCCGCCCCCTTCGGGGCCCCGGTGACCGAGCCCCCCGGCAGCAGCGCCCGCAGGACGTCGAGCGTGGTCGCCCCGGTCGCGAGCCGAGCGGCGACGGTGGACCTGGCCTGCCACAGTCCGGACCAGTCCACGAGCTCGTACAGCCGTTCGACCTCGACCGTGCCGACGGCGGCCACCCGCGACAGGTCATTGCGCTCGAGATCGACGATCATCACGTGCTCGGCCCGGTCCTTGGCGTTCGCCAGCAGCACCTCCCGCGATCCCGGGGCGACCGGCAGCGTCCCCTTGATCGGCTGGGTGGTGAGCCGGTCACCCGTCAGCCGGACCAGCTGTTCGGGCGAGCCGCAGCCGACCGCCCAGCCGTCCCCGGCCAGCACCCCGCCGTACAGCGCTCCCGGCAGCCGGGCAACCGCCGCCGCGAGCTGTCGCGGATCACCCCGGTGCGGCGCGCTTCGGTGCCCGACGACGTTGGCCTGGTAGAGATCGCCGCGGGCGATGGCCTGTCGGACGGTCTCCACCGCAGCGGCGTGCTCGGCGTCGGTCCAGGACGGCACCCACTCCCCCGCGAGCCCGCCCGCCGGTTCCGGCACCACCGGCTCGGCCGGGCCGGCGGCTGGTCGCAGGGCCACCGCCACCAGCTCCGGCACCGCCGGGACCGGCGTCGTACGACCGGCCGGCACTCTGCCCAGCGCCGCCGCCCCGACCGCCCCCACCAGCAGCGCGACCGCGGTGTCCCCCGTCTGACCAGCCGGTTCGCCGTCGAGCCCGTGGGCGGCCAGGAAGGCAGCAAGACCCGCCACCGGGTCCGCTGCATCCCGGCTGCGCCACTCCCAGCGCTCGAGCTCCCGCAGCGGTCCGGCCCAGCGCGAAGGTGTCCCCGGCGTGACCATGGTCCTAACGGGTGGCAAAAAGATGGTCCACCTGTCCCCAGGTCAGCGATTCAGCATCCACGGAAGTCGTCCGACGATGAGACAGTTAGCGTTATCAGGCCACACCCCCTGGACCAGGAGCACGACGATGTGCCGCAACACGCCCCCACTCTGCCAGCACTCCCCTGTCTGCCCGATCGCGACCGCGCCCGACCACGATGCAGCCCGCGTGGTGGCCCGGCGATTCGAGCAGGGCTGGAGCTTGCTGTGCAACGGCGTCGTGCTGTTCGAGGACACCGGCGAGATCCTGCCCGACGGCCGGATCATCGCCCCGCACCGCCCGTCCTGCCGGTTGGCCGGCGCGGCCTGAGCTCAGCTTTCGTACTCCGCAGGCGACGGGCAGGAGCAGACCAGGTTGCGGTCGCCGTAGGCGCCGTCGATCCGGCGGACCGGTGGCCAGAACTTCGTGCCGCGCGACACCCCGGCGGGGAAGACCGCCAGCTCCCGGGAGTACGGCCGGTCCCACGTTCCGGCCACGCACGACGCGGTGTGCGGAGCGTTACGCAGCGGGTTGTCGCCGGCCGGCCAGGTCCCGGCCGCGACCTCGTCGATCTCCTTGCGGATCTCGATCATCGCCGCGCAGAACCGGTCCAGCTCGGCCAGGTCCTCGCTCTCGGTCGGCTCGATCATCAGCGTGCCGGCGACCGGGAAGCTCATCGTCGGTGCGTGGAAGCCGTAGTCGATGAGCCGCTTGGCCACGTCCTCGACGCTCACCCCGGTCGCCTTGGTGATCTGCCGTAGGTCGACGATGCACTCGTGCGCCACCAGACCGCCGCGGCCGGTGTAGAGGACCGGGAAGTACGGCTGCAGCCGCTGCGCGAGGTAGTTGGCCGACAGCACCGCGACCTGGGTGGCCCGGGTCAGTCCTTCGGCGCCCATCAGGCGCAGGTAAGCCCAGCTGATCGGCAGGATGCCCGCGCTGCCGTACGGCGCCCCGCTGACCGGACCAGGACCGGTCGCCGGCCCAGCCGCCTCGTCGAAGGGGTGGTTCGGCAGATAGGGCGCCAGATGCGAGCGGACGGCCACCGGCCCGACCCCCGGCCCTCCCCCGCCGTGCGGGATGCAGAAGGTCTTGTGCAGGTTGAGATGGCTGACGTCCGCCCCGAACGCGCCCGGCCGGGCCAGGCCGACCAGGGCGTTGAGGTTCGCGCCGTCGACGTAGACCTGCCCGCCTGCCTCGTGCACCGACGCACAGACGTCGGAGATGGTGTCCTCGAAGACGCCGTGCGTGCTGGGGTAGGTCACCATCAGCGCCGCCAGCCGGTCGCCGTGCTCGGCGATCTTGGCGTGCAGGTCGTCGACGTCGACGTCGCCGCTCCCGGCGGTGGCGACAACCACCACCCGCATACCGGCCATCACGGCGCTCGCGGCATTGGTGCCGTGGGCGCTGGCCGGGATCAGGCAGACGTCACGCTCGGCGTCGCCGTTCGCCCGGTGCCTATTGGCCCTGTGATAGGCGCGGATCGCGAGCAGCCCGGCGAATTCGCCCTGTGAGCCGGCGTTGGGCTGCAGGCTCACCGCGTCGTAGCCGGTGATCTCGCACAGCCAGCGCTCGAGATCGTCGATCATCCGGCGGTAGCCGCGCGCGTTGGCCACCGGGGTGAACGGGTGCAGCCCCCCGAACTCCGGCCAGGTGATCGGCTCCATCTCGGTCGTGCCGTTCAGCTTCATCGTGCACGAGCCGAGCGGGATCATCGTACGGTCCAGCGCCAGGTCCTTGTCCGAGAGCCGGCGCAGGTAGCGCAGCAGCGCGGTCTCGCTGTGGTGCGCGGCGAAGACCGGGGCGGTGAGGAAGCTCGACTCGCGGGCCAACTCCGCCGGCAGGCTGTCGGCGATCTCGCCGTCGAGGGCGTCCCAGTCCTGCGGGCCGACGCCGAAGGCTGCGACGACGGCGTCGAGGTGAGCTCGGGTGGTGGTCTCGTCGGTGCTGATGCCGAGGGTGTCGGCGTCGACCATGCGCAGGTCGATCCCCCGGTCCGCAGCGGCGGCGAGCACCTCGGCGGCCCGACCCGGGACGGTCACGGTCACCGTGTCGAAGCGGGGCGTCGCGCGGGCGCCGAGCGCAGCGGCGAGCAGGTCTGCGTAGCGGTGGGTGCGCAGGGCGATCTCGCGCAGCCCGTCCGGACCGTGGAAGACGGCGTACATCCCGGCGATCACCGCCAGCAGCACCTGGGCGGTGCAGATGTTGCTCGTCGCCTTCTCCCGGCGGATGTGCTGCTCCCGCGTCTGAAGGGCCAGGCGGTACGCCGGCGCGCCGTCCGCGTCGAGGCTGATCCCGACCAGGCGCCCCGGCATCGTGCGCTCGAGCCCCTTGCGGACCGCCAGATAGCCGGCATGCGGGCCGCCGTAGCCCAGCGGCACCCCGAAGCGCTGGCTGGTGCCGACCGCGATGTCGGCGCCGAGCTCACCCGGGCTGGTCAGCAGGGTGAGCGCCAGGAGGTCGGCGGCGACGGCGACGAGCGCCCCCCGCTCGTGGGCCTGCTCGACCAGCGGGCGCAGGTCGCGGACCGCGCCGCTCGCCCCCGGGTAGGCCAGCAGCACCCCGAAGATCTCCCCCTCGGGCAGCGGTTCGGCGGTGTCGATGACGTGCACGGTCAGCCCGAGCGGCTGCGCCCTGGTCCGCACCACCGCGAGAGTCTGCGGCAGACAGTCGGCGTCGATCAGGAACGCGGCGCCCGCCGGCCCCTTGCCGGCCCGCCGGGCCAGGGTCATCGCCTCGGCGGCGGCGGTGGCCTCGTCGAGCAGCGACGCCCCCGCGATCGGCAGGCCCGTCAAATCGGTGACGACGGTCTGGAAGTTCAGCAGCGCCTCCAGCCGGCCCTGACTGATCTCCGGCTGGTACGGCGTGTAGGCGGTGTACCAGGCGGGGTTCTCCAGCACGTTGCGCAGCACGACAGGGGGGGTGTGCGTGCCGGAGTAGCCGAGCCCGATCATCGGGACGGTGACCCGGTTCTGACTCGCGAGCTCGCGCAGTTCGGCGAGCACTTCGGCCTCCGTCCGGCCGGCCGGCAGATCGAGTGCGGCGGTCGCGGCGATGACCTCCGGGACGGCTGCCGCGGTCAGGTCGTCCAGGCTGGCGTGGCCGAGAACCGCGAGCATCTTGGCCTGCTCGTCCGCGCTCGGACCGATGTGGCGGCTGGCGAACGGGGACGCCTGTTCGAGTTCGGTGAGGCGGCGACGGGAGGTGTCAGGGGCGGCGCTCATAGAGGCTGAAAGGCTAGCAGCGGGCGGTGGGGTAGGGCGGCGGATCTGGTCTTGCCGTTTGCCTGGCGCTCAGGCGGGGGTACGGCGGCGCCGGCGACCGGCGAGCTCATCGGCCTCGCCCGCTGACTGCCCGGTGTCACTGACGGCGGTGGCGCGCTCGCCTGGCAGGGCGGCGAGGGTGCCTTCGACCTCACGGACGTGGCGGCCGACGGCGATGCCGAACACGGCCTGGTCACCCTGCAGCAGGTCGAGGATCTCATCGGTGGACGTGCACTCGTAGACGGTGGTGCCGTCACTCATCAGTGTGATCTCGGCGAGGTCGGCCACCCCCCGGTCGCGCAGCGTGCCGATGGCGGTCCGGATGTTGTGCAGCGAGATCCCGACGTCGAGCAGCTTCTTGACGACCTTCAGGACGAGGATGTCGCGAAAGGAGTAGAGCCGCTGGGTGCCCGATCCTGAGGCCTCGCGGACCGTGGGCTCGACCAGTCCCGTCCGGGCCCAGTAGTCGAGCTGGCGGTAGGTGATCCCCGCCACGTTGCACGCGGTCGGTCCTCGGTAGCCGATGTCCTGCGCGCCGGCTCCTGGCCGCTCCTGCTCAGGCAGGTCGTCGAACAGCGTGCCCTGCAGGCCCAGCGGCGCGCGGACCTGGGCTGCCGACGGCGCCGCTACGGGGTGGCTTGCGGGCTCATCCACCACGTCTGGCTCCATCTCCCTCGATGATCATGTCCCCGCCGGCTGCCGTGTGCGGTGCGACCAATGACGCTAGGGAGTCGACGCAGCCCGGTCAACGATGCGGTCCGGCGCGTCGCAGACCTGAACCTGTAGTTGAGGTTCAGGAGTCGCGCTCGAAGTCCTCGGGGGTGATCGTGTCGAGGAACTCCCGGAACTTCTCGACCTCGTCCTCCTGCTCGTCCGGGATCGCGATCCCGGCCTCATCGAGCACCGCCTGCTGGCTGCGGATCACGGCGCCGCTGCGGATGGCCAGGGCGATCGCGTCCGATGGGCGGGCGCTGACCGTGACCCCGTCCTCGAAACCCAGCTCCGCGTAGAAGACGCCCTCACGCAGTTCGGTGATGGTGACGGTCTGCAGGGTGCGTTCGAACGCCTGCAGCAGGTCGCGCATGAGGTCATGGGTCATCGGCCGAGCGGTGACGACCCCCTGCTGGGCGAAGGCGATCGCGGTGGCCTCCACCGCGCCGATCCAGATCGGCAGGTAGCGATCGCCGGCGACCTCCTTGAGCAGCACGATCGGTTGCTGGCTGGGCAGCTCCACCCGGACACCGACGACGCTGAGCTCGGACAGCGAGGTGCCCTCCCCGGCGGCCTCTTCCACAGCTCCTCCTGGTGTTCCGCACCATGGCTTGCGACGATGCGGCCAGCCCTGGGTGTCGGGACCGAGCCTACTCCGGGCGGGCGCCATCGGCGTTCGGGTCAGCGCCGCAGGCCCGGTCCCAGGCCGGCTCGCACGAGCGTTGCGTGCAGCTTCACCGACAGTGCTGCGAGCTCGCGGGAGACCTCCTCGGCGCGCGCCCGGGCTTCGGGATTGCGCTGTCGGACGAGCGGGGTGACCACCTGCTCGACCAGGCCGATCTCACGTTCCGCGGCCGACTTGAACGGGCGCAGGTGACGGGCCTCGATCCCGAACCGGGCCATCTCGGCGACCGTCTTGGCCACGACGAGCGCGTCCCCGTCATAGTGGCTGCCACCCTCGCGCGGGCCCAGCAGGCCGTACTGCTCCAGCTGGTCCAGCTGCTCCGGCAGCAGCCCGGCGGCGCTCATCAGCTCCTTGCGGGACAGCCGGATCTCGCTGACGTCGGGCACGAAGGCCTCCGGGCCGGGCAGCCCGTCCGCGGCGACCAGCGCCCTGGGCAGTCGCGGTCCCGCATCACCGAGCGACGGCGGATCGAAACCCCGGTCGATCGCATCCAGGTGCTCCTTGATGACCCGCAGCGGCAGGTAGTGGTCGCGCTGCGCGGCCAGGACGTAGCGCAGCCGGCCGAGGTCCTCGCGCGAGAACTTGCGATAGCCCGAGGACGTCCGTTCGGGCTCGACCAGCCCCTCGGCCTCGAGGAAGCGGATCTTGGAGATGGTGATGTCGGAGAACTCGGGGCGGAGCTGACCCAGCACCTCCCCGATGCTCATGAACGCCCGCGAGGGCTGGCCACCGGCCATGTCGAGCCCTGCGCTCACGCCTCGCCGCCGCGCGGCCCCACCAGGAAGACGAGGCGGTACTTGCCGATCTGCACCTCATCACCGCCGGCGAGGCCCGCCGCGTCGATCCGTTCGCGGTTGAGGTAGGTACCGTTCAGACTGCCGACGTCGCGGACGATGAAACCGCGCGCCTCGCGGACGAACTCGGCATGTCGCCGGGACACGGTCACGTCATCCAGGAAGATGTCCGACTCCGGGTGCCGTCCGGCCGTGGTGGTGTCGGCATCGAGCAGGAAGCGGCTTCCCGCGTTGGGCCCGCGCTTCACGACCAGCAGGGCGCTGCCGGCAGGCAGGGCCTCGAGCGCCCCGCCGTCCTCGGCCTCTCCGCCGCTGTCGACCGGCGCCGCCCCGGGCTCGGCCTCGAGCGCGCCCTCGAGGGCTGCCAGCGAGATGGTGGACGTGCTCTCGGCCGCCCGCTCGGCACCGGGTCGGGTCAGCGCCGCGCCGCACCGGGCGCAGAAGCGGCTCCCGTCCGGGTTCTGATGGCCGCACTGGTTGCAGAACACGGTTACGCCGCCTCCCGGGTTGTGGTGCTCGGGCCGCGGCCGCGCACCGACTGTCGGAGAGCGCGAACCTAGTCGGCCGGTCGGTGCAGGGTCAACCGACCGGCAGGTCGGCCGCACCCGCCGGGTCAGGCTCCGTCGTCCACCAGCGCGGCGTACTGCTCGGCATCCAGGAACGAGGCCTGCGCGAGCACCTCGTCGACGGCTGCCGCCGGAGCGATCTCGATCATCCAGCCGGCCCCCAGCGGGTCGGCGTTCACCAGCTCCGGCGAGGTGTCGAGCTGATCGTTTCGAGCCGACACCTTTCCCGACACCGGGGCATAGATGTCCGAGACGCTCTTGGTGCTCTCGACCTCGCCCAGCACCTGACCGGCGGTCAGCTCGGTGCCGACGGTCGGCAACGTCACGAACACGATGTCGCCGAGCGCCTCCTGGGCGTAGGCGGTGATCCCGATGCGCAGGACGGTGTCGCCATCGCTGTCGACGACCTGGACCCACTCGTGCTCGGCGGTGTAGCGAAGCTCGTCGGTCGGCACGTGGGGCCTTTCTGGCGGGGCGGGATGCGGCCTGGGCCGGCTATGCGGCCGGCCGAGCGTAACGAGGCTCCTCCAGCGTCCGCAAGGCGCCCACCAGGACATCCTCGCTGCGCTCGATGACCGCCCGACCGCCACGCTGCTCGACGTCGTCGACCACGCCACCGGGGATGCTGAGCGCGGTCGCGAGCGTCGGGGCGTCGCCGACGACCAGAAAGCGGTACGGGGGGCGAAGCAGCTTGCCGTCGACGACGACGCCCCCCTGCTCCCCCTCCAGGAACGAGGTGCTCGCCACCACCCGGACGGAGGTGGCGGGCTGCTCCCCCGCCGCCACCGAGCCTTCGAGCTGCACCGCCTCGGCGCCGGCGGCACGCAGCTCCTCGAGGGCGTTGAGCAGCACCTCCGGTCCGATCCGTGCGTCCGCGTCCACGATCGTCAGTCGCAGGCCAGGTCCGCGCGCGGCCACCGTCCCGGCGAGCACGCCGAGCAGCTGCGCCCTGCGCTGGGCCTCGGCCAAGGCGGCCGCGGCACTGTCGGTGCCCGTCGTGATCTCCCGGCGCGCCTGCTCGAGCGAGCCGATCTCGGCCCGGAGCCGGTCGTTGCGGTTGGACAGCTCGTCCAGGATCTGCACCAGATCCTCCTGCCGCGCGGTCGCGAGTGGCCCGTCCTCCTGGGTGGAGCGGACCTGGACCACGGCTGCGAAACCGAGCACCGCGAGCAGCCCGGCGACCGCGAGATCCACCCGGCGCAGCCGCGGGGTGAGCAGGCGACGAACGACATCCGAGGTCCGCGCCTCCGCTTCGTCGGGCTCGGTCCGCATCCCGGCGGCGCTCATGCGTGGAAGACCCGGCGGCGGATCGCCGCGGCATTGCTGAAGATCCGGATGCCGAGGACGACCACGACGCCGGTGGAGAGCTGGCCGCCCACCCCGAGCTGGTCGCCGAGGAAGACCACCAGCCCGGCGACCAGGACGTTGCTCACGAATGACACGACGAACACCCGGTCGTCGAAGATCCCCTCGAGCTGGGCCCGGACAGCGCCGAAGACCGCGTCGAGGGCCGCCACCACCGCGATCGGGAGGTAGGGCTGCAGGGCGGCCGGCACGGTGGGCTCGAGCACCAGCCCGAGCGTGACGCCGAGCACCAGCGCCAGGGCAGGGATCACGAACCACCCCCCGGCGCCGGCGTCGCCGCCCGCAGGTCCGGCGCGGCCGCCCCGGGCAGCGACAGCTCCTGCTCCCGGCGGACCTCGAAGGTGATGCCGTAGAGCGAGGTGAAGGTCTGCAGGCGGCGCCCGCTCGGGCCGTCCACGAATGCCACCTCGAGCCGCTCGGAGTCCCCGACCGCAGCCACGACGTAGGGCGGCGTCAGCGGTCGCAGGTCGACCAGAATGGCCTCGCCGGCGCTGCGGATCGCGGTCAGCGCCGTCAACCGCTGACCGTTGACGGCCAGCGCCTCGGCGCCCGCCGCCCACAGCCCGTTGACGACGTCCTGCAGGTCCCGGTCCTGGACCCGTCCCTCCGGCGCGGTTCCGGGCCGCAGCGGGTCGCTCTGCTTCGACGTCCCGGCGGGGGCGTCCTGCACGGTCACGACGATGCCCGGACCGCGCACCGGTGTCGTGCCGCTCGCCACGCCCAGCACCGTCAGCTGCGCCGCCAGGGCGCGCCCGGCGGCGTCGGCACTGAGCGCATTCTCCCGGACCGCAGTGACCTCGGCCCGCAGCGCGTCCGTCCGACCGGCCAGCGCATCGCTCTGCGCGGTGCGGTCCCGGGCCTGCGCCGCGAGGTCGGCGCGCAAGCCGGTTCCGACCTCCTGGCGCTGGCGCACCTGGGCGATGGCGGTGCCGGTCAGCAGTCCCAACGCGACGAGCAGTGCGACGCCGACCAGAGTGCGGCCCCGGCCGCTTCCCGACGTCGACTCGGCCACCGGCGCCACCGCGCCGGACCGGAGGGCGGCCCGCTCGGCGTAGGCCTCGTCCAGCGTGTTGGTCATCATGTCGACGAGCAGCGACATCGAGGCGTCCACGCGGGCAGGCGCACGCGACGGCGCAGGCGTACTGGCTTCGGGGTGGACGGTCGGCACGCGCCCATCCTGCCTCAGCGGCCGCCCGATCACGGGCCTGCGCCTGTGCGGTCGCTCAGGGCGCTGTGCGCTCGACGACCTCGGCCCACTGCGTCAGCAGGTCGGCGGCCGCCGTGGCCCCGTTCCCCTCCGCCCAGACGTGAGTGACCGCCTCCGCAGGGTCGGGCAGGACGAGCGCCCAGCCTCCGTCGTCCTCGACGATGCGGACGCCATCCGTGGTCTCGACGCGACGACCTCCGGCCGCCTCCAGCACCGTCCGCATGACAGCCCCCTTCACCGACCACGGCGTCGGAACGGAACGGCGTACGAGATGGGCGTACGGGATGCGCGCGTCGATCTGCGACAGCGTGAGCCGGGTCCTGGCCACCAGCCCCAGCAGCCGGACGAAGGCCGCGATCGCGTCGAGGGCCGGTGAGAACTCCGGGATCACGAACCCGCCGCGCCCGTCACCGGCGAACACGACGCCGTCCTGTGCCGCAGAGCGGGTCAGCTCATCGGAGGCCGTCGACACCCAAAGCACCTCGGTGCCGTGGAAGCCGGTCACCTGCTCGGCCACCCGGGTCGTCGTGACGGGAAGAGCGATCCGCCCGCCGCGCCGCTCCGCGGCGACGAGGTCGAGCAGCACCAGCAAGGCGCGGTCGTCCTGGATGAGATGACCCTGCTCGTTGACCAGGGTGAGTCGTTCGCCGACCTGGTCGAACCTGACGCCGAAGGCGGCCCGGGAGCTCGACACGAGCTCGCCCAGGCGCTCCAGATCCCGCATGTGATCCGCGACCGTTCCGCCGGCTGCCGTTTCACTGAGCCGGTTGTTGACGGTGAGCACGTCGATCCCGAGCCGGCCGAGCAGGTTCGGCAGGACCAGCGACACCGACCCTCCCGCCGTGTCGAGCACGACCTTCAGCTCGGCCTCGGCCACGCCGCACACGTCGACGGTGCGAAGCAGCTCCTTGGCATAGGTCTCCACCGTCCGCGAGGGGAAGCTGAGCTCGGCGATCTCTCCGGGGAAGGCGCGGCGGAACTCCTGCCGGCTGACGACCCGCTCGAGTCCGCGCTGGGCCGCCGGAGACAGGTCGCCGCCCTGCGGGTCGAGGAAGATGATGTCGACCGAGTGCGGGTCACCGGGGGATGTCCGCAGCACGATGCCGCCTGTCGCGTCACTCTCCCGAGTGTGGAACCGGGTCAGCGGCAGCGGCGCCACCTCCAGGTCGTGGACGTCGATGGCGCTGGCGTTGAGGGCAGCGATGACCGCCCGCTTGAGCGCCCGGGCCGCCCGCGACCCGTCACGCGAGGTGTAGACGACGCTCCCCTTGCGCAGCGTCGTCGCGTATGCGGACGCCAGGCGCACCACGAACTCGGGCGTGATCTCGACATTGACCACACCGCTGACGCCGCGCGGCCCGAACAGCGAGGCTGAACCCCGGCTCTCCCAGATCACACTGGTGTTCACGACCGCGCCGGCCTCGATCGTCTTGAAGGGGTAGACCTTCACGCCATCGGCGAGGTAGGCCTCCGCCTCGACGACGCAGGCGTCCCCGACGACCGCCCCCTCCTCCACCCGGGCGGCCCGCATGATGTCGGTGTCCTTGCCGATGACGCAGCCCCGCAGCCCCGCCTGGGGGCCCACGAATGCGTTCGCGTGGACGATCGCCCGCTCGAGCATCGCTCCCCGCTTCACGATGACGTTGTCGCCGAGCACGGTGAGCGGTCGCAGCTGCGCGTCGCCTTCGACCTTGACGTAGTTGGCCAGGCACAGCGGGCCGGACAGCTGCGCGTCAGGGTCGATGTCGACGCCCTCGCCGACCCAGATCCCCGGCGCCATCTCGAAACCGGGGAGCTCCACATCGACACGACGGTTCAGCACGTCGGCGTGCGCACGCACGTACGAACTGAGACTCCCGACGTCCTCCCAATAACCGCCGGCGACATGGCCGAACACGGGCGCCCCCTTGGCGAGCAGGGCGGGAAAGACGTCACCGGACCAATCGACCGGGACCCCGGCCTCGACGTAGTCGAAGACCTCGGGCTCCATCACATAGATGCCGGTGTTGACCGTGTCGCTGAAGACCTGCCCCCAGGTGGGCTTTTCGAGGAAGCGCTCGATGCGGCCGTCCTCGGTCTGGATGACGATGCCGAACTCGAGCGGGTCCGGGACCCGGGTGAGGCAGACGGTCACGAGTGCCCCGGCCTGCCGGTGGGCCCGCACCAGCGTCCCGAGGTCGATGTCGGTCAGCGCGTCGCCCGACATCACCAGGAAAGCGTCGTCGTCCAGGGCCGGACCTGCGTTCCGCACCGACCCGGCTGTTCCCAGGGGCGACTCCTCCGTCGCGTACATCAGGTGCATCCCGAGATCCTCACCGTCACCGAAGTAGGTGCGTACGAGGTTGGCGAGGAACTGCACGGTGACGACGGTCTCGTCGAACCCGTGCCGCTTGAGCAAGCGCAGGACGTGCTCCATGATCGGCCGGTTGACCACCGGCAGGAGCGGCTTGGGCTGATTGGCGGTCATCGGTCGCAGGCGGGTGCCCTCCCCGCCGGCCATGACCACAGCCATCACGGGCGGGTTCCCTTCTCGGTCCCCTCAGCGTCGGCGCGGACCAGACGGCGCACCTGGACCAGGTAGAGCACTCCGGCCCACAGGTAAAGAAGGCTCCCCCACGTGGCGAAGGCCCAACCCATCGGCCGGAACACCGTCGCGATCAGTCCCTCGTTGCCCGGCAGGGCGGCCAGCAGCATGGGGAAGGCGAACAGCAGGTTGAAAGTGGCCGCCTTGCCGAGGAAGTTCACCGCCAGTGGCCCGTAACCGTGCCGGCGGAGCACCGGTAGGGAGCAGGTCAGCAGCAGGTCGCGTCCGATCAGGGCCAACGCCCACCAGATCGGCAGCCCGTCACGGGCAACGAGGGCCAGCAGCGTCGCGAAGATGTACAACCGGTCGGCGAGCGGGTCGAGCAGCTGCCCGAGCCGGGTGAAGCTCGAGAACCGCCGGGCGATGTAGCCGTCCAGGTAGTCGGTGATGCCGGCCGCCATGAGCAGCAGGATCGCCCGGCCGTCCTGTTCGGTGACGAGCGTCCAGTAGAGGAACAAAGGCACCCCGAGCAGGCGCAGCAGCGACAGGACGTTGGGCAGCGTCCAGATGCGGCGCGACAGGTCGGGCTCGGCGCCGGCGTCCATGTGCTCCCCCACGACGCCCCCTTCCTGCCGGACAGTGCCAACCGTAGTCGCCGGGGGGAAGGCTGCGCCGTGGCGGCGCGCTCACTCGGTCACGGGTCTCGGGTACGGAAGATGAAGAGCCCATAGTCCCGGTCGCTGGCGAGGATGAGTGTCTCCCCGGGATTGGCCGGGTCGTCGATCGTCTCCACCCCCCAGAAGTTGTTGCCTTCGGCGTCGAGGTAGCCACCGACCTCCACCAGCTCGCACGTCGAGGTGTCGCCCGGGTCCGAGCACTGGATCTGCAGGGCCCGCAGGCCACCGGAGTAGTAGCTCAGGTAGAGCATCGACGGGTCGTTGGGGTCGGTCGCCACCTCGTGCACCGACAGGTCGCCGAACCCGGATGCGTAGGCCGGGTCCATGGCCTCAGGGATCGCGAAGGTGTCGAGGTCCTGGCCGCTCGCCGCGTCGAACAGGTGCACGTATCCCCAGCCGTCGAACTGCGTCGTGACCGCGACGTTGTCGCCGACCGACCCGATCGCCGGCTCGGTCTCCGGATAGACGTAGTTGTCCGCCGGCGTGGCGTCGTCGAACAGCTCGTGCATGGCGTCGTGGCCCACGCACAGCGCCGAGATCGTGATGTCGAACTCGTGGCCCTGCCCACCGCAGAAGTAGCTGTCCGGCCCGTCACCGCCGAGCGCCCCGTCGTGGTGGTTGGCGATGACCACGGCGTCGTAACCGAGCAGCTGCGCCGTCTCCACCTTCTCGGAGAAGAAGCAGGCACCCTGAGTCTGACCCGAGTCGCCCACCGGGCCACGCTGGAGCACGAGGATCGCCTCCTCATCAGGTGCGAGCGCCAGCGTGGAGGCGTCCGGGATCGAGCCGCGGTCCGCCGGGCAGCCGTATCCGCCATAGACCGTCGGCCCGTTCAGGGTCCCGTAGAGCTCGCTGATCGGGACTGTCCAGCCGAACTCACCGGCGTCGTACGCCCCCCCGTCATCGGTGGTGACCCGAGCCCGGTAGGGGGAGAAGTCCTCGTCGGTCCCGATGAAGAAGCGGTTGTCGGCCGTGAACTCGGCTTGGTGCGCGTTGCCCTCAGGGGTGAGTGCGATCCCGGTCTGCTCGAACAGCTCCGGGTCGATCGCCGCGTAGTCGGTGTCGAGGATGTATGTCGGACTGGCCGGGTTCGTGACGTCGAGCAGGACGTAACCGCCGTCCCAGTAGGACGCGATCATGATGCACTTGCCGGCGTAGGCCCCGGCGTCCATGCACTTCACGGTCATGTCGTGCAGGAACGAGTCGGTCAGGTTGAGTGCCGGCTGTATGACGTTGAAGTCGTTGAGGTCCAGCTCGGCGATCATCCGCGGACGACGCGGGTTGGTGATGTCGAAGATGTCGACATCGGCGAGGTCCTCCTCGTCCTGCAGGACGAGGTAGGCCGGCCCGCCGGTCACCGGCTGCCAGATGAAGGCGCTGTGCGTCTGGTGGGCGTCCGAACCGGTCCGCTCACCGAAACCCTCCTTGAGCTTGACCGGCTTCAGCGGATCGGTGACGTCGTAGAGCATGAAGCCGCCCTTGTAGTTCTTCCCACAGGCCTCTGCGTTCATCACCAGGATCTCGCCGGTGAACTTCGCGGTCTCGACGTGGACGACCTGCATGCCCTCCCCGGGCCGGGTGTCCTGCGGCATCGGGATGAAGTTCACCTCGCGCGGGTTCGCCGGGTCGGAGATGTCGATGACCCAGGCGCCTGAGTCCGGGGTGTTGACGCCACCCGTCTCTGGCCCGGCGCAATCGGGTTCACCCCAGTTGGCGAGGTAGGCATAGTCTCCGTACGCAGCGACGTCGGCGACGAGCCCATCGGTCTGGGTGACCTCGACCTGGCCGACGAGCTCGATCGTGCCGGACTCGCCCGTGCCGAGCAGATGGCCCTCGTCGCCGCCGTGCTGCCCCGGACCGGCCACGGCCACCCCGGGGGTCAGCACCGCTGCGGCGGCGGTGAAAAGGCTTACCAACAGAGTCAAT
This sequence comes from Mycobacteriales bacterium, assembly GCA_038256525.1. Lineage (GTDB taxonomy): Bacteria > Actinomycetota > Actinomycetes > Mycobacteriales > SCTD01 > SCTD01. The sequence continues at coordinate 14,872 of JBBSKF010000039.1, forward strand.
CCAGGTCCTCGGCGCATCAGCTGTCCCCCATCGTGAAGGGCCGCCTCACCCGGTCGACGCGCCCGTGGTATAGCCGATCCAAGCACTGGCGCATCCCGGCGTAAAGGGGGTCTTTCGCGGGGTCTTTCGCGGGGTCCTCCGCAGCCTCGCCGGAGCCCCCGCGTAAATGCTTTACGACTATACGTAACAAACACCTAGATGTATTTGCCCCCATCGACGAACACCGCTGGGACTTTGGGGCAAAGGGTCCTTTACGGCTGCCTTCCTGTGCAGTTGACTGCCTCCCTCGACCCGGCACAATTCCCTGCGCCAAGGAGCATCGTGTTCGCATCAAGGAATCTCTCTGTGGCTTTCCTGCTACTCGGATCCACAATTCTCCTGGCGGGGCACCCTGCCAACGCCGTTGAAGGCAACCAGCCGGTGGTGACCAGCGCGGTACAGGTCACTGACAACCCAGCGCCGCTGCGCGCCCACTCCTCGCCGCGCCTTGCCCGCAATCCCGAGAACGGCGAGCTCGCCGTCGTCGAAGCCGACGTTCGCGGTGACTTGACATGCAAGGTGCACCTGTCCGTCGACGACGGCCGGAGTTGGTTCCTCGGTGGCGACATCATGACCAAGCCCGATCCGGTCTGCGCTCCTGGTGCGGAGTACGGCCCGCTGGCCTCGATTGCCTACGGCTCCGACGGGGTCCTCTACGTCGCCTACGTCGCCGGACCTGAACTCGGCCTCGGCCGGGACAACACCCCCCGCAGCCTCTACCTCGCTCGCTCCACTGACGGCGGCAGGAACTTCGCCAAGACAGTCGTGTACGACGCACCGGACGGCAACAAGGACCTCGCGTTGAACAAGGGGGTCACACTGGCGGTGGACCCCAGCGACTCCGCCAACGTCTACGTCGGGTGGCGTCAGGGCGTGTTCCGTGACGCGAAGGAGAAGCTCAAGAGCAACGTCGCGGCATCGACGGACGCGGGCAAGACCTTCGGAGCCCCGGTGGACCTCACTGACGACCGGGGTGGGGACTACGCCGTCGTCACGGTCGACGGGGACGGGGTGGTCCATGCCATCTACAACGCGCGCGAATACCCTCCGGGCGACAACCCCAACGGTCAGGACGGGCCGGTGCGGCCGATCCGCTACTCCCGGTCCACGGACAACGGCAAGACGTTCTTGCCGGCCAAGGACATCGACCCGGGCGGCCAGGTAGCCCCCCGTCCCGGAGTCATCGTCGCCGACCCCAACTCGTCGGCTGTCTACCTGGCCTGGCACGGCAACGAGGAGGAGATGAACGCCGGCGACGACTTCAAGGGCGACTACGAGACCTTCTTCCGGGCCTCCCTCGATGGCGGCGAGACGTGGGGCGAGCGCAAGGTCCTGAACGACGACGAGCGGCCCGTCAAGGTCGGGCAGTTCCATCCGAACGTCTCCGTCGCCCCGAACGGCCGCGTCGATGTGGCGTGGTACGACGGGCGACTCAGTCCCAACGATCCGGCCCCTGCCGGCGAGGACGAGCCCGGTTTTCAGGACGTGTTCTACACCTCGTCGAGCGACAAGGGCCAGAGTTTCGGCCCCAACATCCGGATCACCGACCGCAGCATCGACCGCTCCATCGGCGTCTACTCCAACGAGATCGACAGCAAGACCAATGTCGGCATCGCCTCGACCGACGACAAGGTGTACTTCGCGTGGCAGGACTCACGCAACGCCAACCGGGACCTGCAGCCCGAGGACATCTACACAGCCGTCCTCGCGGTGGACGGAGCGAAGCTGGCGGTCAGCTCGTCCGCCAGCTTCCCCCGGTGGTGGGCCCTCGCCGCGTTCCTGCTGCTCGGGCTCGGGCTGGGCACCGTCATGGCGTCGCTGCTGAGCCGTCGGTCCCGTCCGGGCGACAGTCGCCCGTCCGGCGCCGGCCGCAAGGCGGAGGCCAAGGCCTGACCGCCACGGGGCGTCTGCCGATACGGTGCAGGCATGGCGCCCCAGCGAACGCGAACCCTGTCCGGCCCGTGCCCACGTTGCGGCGGTGAGTTGCGGGTCGTCGAGCTCGGCATCGGCTCCACCGGCTTCAACGAAGCGGCCGCCTGGCGCCCGATCCGTCGGATGTGTGCAGACGGGTGCCCGCTCACGGACGAGGAGTTCCCGGACGAGTAGTGCCCACCACGACCACCGCTACGCTGGCGAGGCAGCAACGGGCTGTAGCGCAGCTTGGTAGCGCACTTGACTGGGGGTCAAGGGGTCGCAGGTTCAAATCCTGTCAGCCCGACTCGATGTCGGCCGTGTCTGTGTGGTCAGCACTGTCAGGCGCGAGCTATCGCACGGATAAGCTCTCGCTTGCGCTGATTCGCTGGGGGAAACGCCGGGGCGTGTACCCCAGTAGGTCCGCGCAAGAAAGATCATCGGCGGGGCGGGCGGGGCACAGGAAGGCGGGGGCAGGCTCCGACGTTCGGCTCAGGCGCGCTTGCCCTTCTCCCGCACCTTGACGCTGACCTCGATCGGGCTGCCGACGAAGCCGAAGTCTTCCCGGAGCCGCCGCTCGATGAACCGCCGGTAGCCGGCCTCCAGGAAGCCGCTGGCGAACAGCACGAACCGCGGCGGCCGGGTGCCGGCCTGGGTGACGAACAAGATCTTGGGCTGCTTGCCACTGCGTACGGGGGGCGGCGTCTTGGCCACCAGCTCAGCCATCCAGGTGTTGAGCTTGCCCGTGGAGATGCGGGTCTCCCAGCCGTCGAGGGCCGCGTGCAGCGCCGGGGACAACCGGTCCACCGCGCGTCCGGTCAGGGCCGACACGTTGAGTCGGGGGGCCCACTGGACCCGGGCGAGCTCGCGCTCGATCTCCTTGGCCAGCTGAGGGCGCCGATCCTCGTCGACCAGGTCCCACTTGTTGAAGGCGAGCACCAGGGCGCGACCGGCCTCGACGGCCATCCCGATGACGCGCTGGTCCTGCTCGCTGATCGCCTCGCTGGCGTCGAGCAGGACGACGGCGACCTCGGCCGCGTCGATGGCCGCCGCCGTACGCAAGGAGGAGTAGTACTCCGCGCCGGAGGCGTGCGCGACCCGGCGCCGAAGACCGGCGGTGTCCACGAACTTCCAGGTCTCGCCGCCCACGTCGACGAGCGAGTCGACGGGATCACGCGTCGTGCCGGCGACGCTGTCGACGACCACCCGCTGCTCACCGGCGAGCCGGTTGAGCAGCGAGGACTTGCCGACGTTCGGGCGCCCCACCAGGGCCACCCGGCGCGGTCCGTCGACGGTGTCGAAGCGCTCGGCCGGCGTCTCGGGCAGCGCGTCCAGGATGACGTCGAGCAGGTCACCGCTGCCCCGTCCGTGCAGCGCGGAGACGGTGTACGGCTCGCCGAGGCCCAACGACCACAACATCGCCGCGTCAGCCTCTGCCCGCTCGTCGTCGACCTTGTTGGCGACCAGCACGACCGGCTTCTTGGCCTTGCGCAGCACCCGGACGACCGCCTCGTCGCTGTCGGTGGCTCCGACCGTGGCGTCGACGACGAACAGCACCGCGTCAGCGGCGGAGACGGCGATCTCGGCCTGGGCGGCGACCGCCTTCTGCAGCCCGACCGCGTCGGGGTCCCATCCCCCGGTGTCGACCACGGTGAACCGGCGGCCGCGCCACTGCGCGTCGTAGGCGACCCTGTCCCGGGTCACACCGGGGACGTCCTCGACGACCGCTTCGCGACGGCCGAGGATGCGGTTCACCAGGGTGGACTTGCCGACGTTGGGACGACCGACGACGGCGAGCACCGGCTGGTCGGCGTCGTCGTCGCCGCCTTCGGTCGGGTCATCAGGGCGGGGGTCGGTCCGGTCGGTCATGATCCTGGTTCCGTCGTTTGCTGAAGGTGGTCCAGGAGGGCCAGCCGCAGCTGCTCGGCGGCGGCGCGCACGGTGCTGCGCGCGCGGGGGTCACCGGTCGATGCGAGGTGCACGGGCGGGCCGAACACGACGCGCACCGGCGCGCGCAGGCGCGGCACCCGACGGCCCCGAGGTAGGGCGGCGCCGGTGCCGTGCACCGCGATCGGCACGACCGGGGCGCCGCTGCGGAGCGCGAGATAGGCCAGTCCGTCGGCGACCTGGTCGAAGCTGCCGGTGCCGCGCGTGCCCTCGGGGAAGACCCCGAGCGCCCCGCCGGCCGCGAGGTGGGCCAGACCGGCCTTCAGCGCGGCGCGGTCGGGCGAGCCACGGTGCACCGGGATGAGGCCCAGCCACCCGCAGCAGCGGGCCCAGAGGCCGACGAAGACCTCGGACTTGGTCAGCAGGCTGGCCGGCCGGGGGCTGACGAAGAAGACCAAGGGGCCGTCCAGGATCGCGCTGTGATTGCCGGCCAGCAGGACAGCGCCGGTTGGCGGGACGTGCTCGGCCCCCTCGATCCGCAGCGTCAGGAGAAGGCGGGCCAGGCCGGTGCCGACCAGGCGCACCCCCCGGATGACGGGCGGCCGGGTGCGCCCGGTCGCGCGCCGACGCGGGACGGGAGAGGGAGCCGCAGCGGCGGCCGTCGGAAGGGCTGTCACGCGATGATCCCGGCTGCGCGGGCAAGCGCGAGCACGCGTTCGATGACCGCCGCGGCATCGAGCGCGCTGCTGTCCACGTGCACCGCATCCGGGGCGGCCTGCAAGGGGCTTGCGGTCCGGCTGCTGTCGAGCCGGTCCCGCCGGGCGAGGTCCGCCGCCACCCGGTCGACGAGTCCCTCGCCGTGTGCGGCGACGCCTGCGTCGGCATCGCCCGCCCGGCGGCTGGCCCGGACCGAGGCAGCGGCGTCCAGGAAGACCTTGACCGGGGCGTCGGGCATGACGGCGGTGCCGATGTCGCGCCCTTCCAACACCGACCCGTCCTGGCCGGCCAGCGTGCGCTGCAGCTCCACCAGCTGTGCCCGGACCGCGGGAACGGCGCTGACAGCGCTGACGGCCGCGGTCACCTCCGGTCCCCGGATGAGCAGGCTGACGTCCTCCCCGTCGAGCAGCGCCACCGGAGCGGCCGGGTCGGTGGACAGCCCGATGAGGGCCGCTGCCACGGTCGCGGCGATCTTGTCACCGTCGTCGAGGTCGGTGCCGGCGCGCAGCACGGCGAGGGTCGCGGCGCGATAGGTCGCGCCGGTGTCGACGTAGCGCCAGCCCAGGCGGGTCGCGAGCCCACGAGCGACCGTGCTCTTGCCGGAGCCGGACGGCCCGTCGAGCGCGATGACCCTGTGAGGCACGCGGCTCATCCCAGCACGTCCCAGCCGGCGGCTGACAGCGCGGCCCGCGCCCGAGCCAGTGCCGTGGTGTGGACGAGCAGCTCGATCACGCCCCGCGGGCGGCCGACCAGATGCTCGACCCGGACGTCCTCGACGTTGACTCCGGCGTCAGCGGCGCTGACCAGCACCCCGGCCAGCTGACCGGGGCGGTCGGGCACCCCGACCTGGACCACGACGAAGTCGCGGTCATGCCTGCCTGCCTTGACGGGCACCAGCCGGCGGCCCTCGTTGCCGCGGCGCAGTAGGTCCGACAGGGCGAGCACCGACTGCCGCGGCGGTGAGCCGGCGGGACCCGCCGCCAGCTCGTCGAGGCGGTCAGCAGCCTGGGCGAGCTCGGCGGCCAGCGCCCGGACCAGCGGCGCGACGGCCGCGGCGTTGGAGCTGAGCACGTCGACCCACAGCTCGGGATCGCTGGCCGCGACACGGGTCGTGTCCTGCAGCCCCGGCCCGGCAAGACGGACCGGCGCCGTGTCCTCTCGCGCCGTCGCCAGCAGCGTCGCCGCCAGCGCACTGGCAGTCACCTGCGGGAGGTGACTGACGAGGGCAACCGCCTCGTCGTGCTCGTCCGGGGTCAGGACAATCGGCTCGGCTCCGCACAGCTTGGCGATGAGTCGGGTCGCCGCCACCGTCTGTGGCAGGGTCTGCGGGCTCGGGCACAGCGCCCACGGGCGCCCCTCGAACAGGTCGGCAGCCGCAGCCTGTGGACCGGCCGACTCCCGCCCGGCCATCGGGTGGCTGCCGCAGAACTGACGCAGGTCGCCGACGGAGGTCTCGACCGCGCGCTGAACAGCCCCCTGCGTCGACGCGACGTGGCTGTAGGTGCGGGCCCGGCCGAGCGGATGCAACCACGCGAACTCGCGGGCCACCTCCCGGGGCGGCACGGCCAGAAGGGCATGCGCCACCGGCTCGTTGCCATTCCAGAGCCGGCCCGCCCCGCGGGCGACCGCCGCCGCGACAGCGGCATCGTCGGAGTCGGCCAGCACCACCTCCGCCTGGCCACGCAGCGCTAGTCCGATAGAGGTGCCGATCAACCCGGTCCCGACAATGAGCAGGTTCGCAGTCACTGCGGCATCACTTGGGAAGGTCGGTGCGCAACCCGGCCGCGCCGCGCAGATAGACGTGCCGCACGTCGGCCCGCGGTCCGGGCGTCTCGACGTGGGCGAGCAGCCGCAGCACCCGTGGCATCGCCCCCGGCACGTCGATCTCGGCGGCACACAGCAGCGGCACGTCGACGATGCCCATCTGGCGGGCCGCGTAGGCGGGGAACTCCGCGCGCAGGTCCGGCGTCGCGGTGAACACCACGCTGATCAGGTCCTCGTGTGTCAACGCATTGCGCGTCAGGACCGCCTCGAGCAGCTCGGTCGTCGCATCGAGGATCTGCTGCCGGTCGTCGGCGTCGACCTGCGTCGCGCCGCGTACCGCTCGTACCGCCATGGCACCTCCGTCCCCGCGCACCCTAGTCGCGCGCTGCTGTCAGGCCCGATCGTGGGAAGTTCGCGATGGCAGGACACCAGCCCACCTGGCATCTGCCGCCCGGTCACATCCCGACCAGCGCGAAGACGCCGGCCAGCTCCTCACGACGCAGGGTGCGGATCTTGCCCGCCTTCTGGCCGCCGAGCTGAACCGGTCCGATCGAGGTGCGCACGAGCCGCTGGACCGGGTGACCGACCTCCGCCAGAGCCCGCCGCACGATGTGCTTGCGGCCCTCGTGCAGCACGATCTCCAGCAGCACCCGGTTGACCGTGGAGTCGACCAGGCGGAACGAGTCCACCCGCACGATGCCGTCGTCCAGCTCGATGCCCTCGCGCAGACGGCGGCCGACGTCGCGGGCGACCGGGCCGAGAACCTCGGCCAGATAGGTCTTCGGGACCTCGTACGAGGGGTGCGCCAGCCGGTGGGCGAGCTCCCCGTCGTTGGTGAGCAGCAGCAGCCCTTCGGTCTCGGCGTCGAGCCGGCCAACGTGGAACAGCCGCTCGGAACGGTCGGCCACCAGGTCCCCGACCGTGGGCCGGCCCTCCGGGTCGCTCATCGCTGTCACATAGCCGCGTGGCTTGTTCAGCGCCAGGTAGACGAGCCCAGGCGCGGTGTTGATCCGCATCGTGTCGACCCGGATGACGTCCGTCGCCGGGTGCACCCGCCGGCCCTGCTCGCTCACCAGGACGTCGTTCACCGAGACCCGGCCGGCCTCGATCAGCGCCTCGCAAGCGCGGCGCGAACCGAGCCCGGCGGCGGCCAGGACCTTCTGCAGTCGGATGCCCTCCCCGGCAGGTGGCCGGTCCGGATCGTTCATGCCGTCCTCACGTCGACAACTCGGACAGCTCGGACAGCTCAGGAAGCAGCGGGGCAAGCGGGGGCAGCTCGTCGAGTGAACGAAGACCGAGCCGCTCGAGGAACAGCGGGGTCGTGCGATACAAGGTCCCCGCGCTGCTCGGGTCCTGACCTGCCTCGCTGATCAGTCCGCGGGCCTGGAGAGTGCGCACCACACTGTCGACGTTGACGCCGCGCACGGCGCTGACCCGGCTCCGCGTCACCGGTTGGCGGTAGGCGATGACCGCCAGGGTCTCGAGGGCAGCCTGCGTGAGCCGCGCCGACTGCCCGTCGAGCAGGAAGCGCTCGACGTAGGCGGAGCAGTCCGCCCGCGTGTAGAGCCGCCACCCCCCGGCCACCAGGCGCAGCTCGAAGCCCCGGTCCTGATCGCGGTAGCTGCGGGCCAGCGCGTCGAGCATGTCCTCCACGGCGAGCGGCTCGGCCTCGGTGAGCCGGGCGAGGGCGCCTGCCTGCACGGGCTCGTCCGCGACGAGCAGCAAGGCCTCGAGCACGGCCGACAGCGGCGGGCGCTCCCCCGGACCTGTCACGACTGACCGGTCCAGCGGATGTGCAGGTCACCAAGGGCCTCCAGCTGCTCGAAGCTCACCACTCCCTCGCGGTAGAGCTCGAGGACCCCCAGGAACCGGGCGACGACCTCGAGCGTGCCGTGGCAGTCGGCGGTGAGAGACCGGAACGAGCCTCCGCCCGTACGCACGAGCCTGTCCCGCAGCAGCGCCGTCTGCTCAGCGACGTTCACACCCGCACCATGGGCGTGCTCGACGGCGACGACCGGTTGGGGTCGCGGGGCAAGGGCGCGCGCGGCCAGCTCAGCGAACTGGTGCGCGCCGAGTCCGAGCAGGACCTCCGGCAGCAGTGCGTCGAACCGGGGCTCGAGGCTCACCGTGCGCGGATAGCGCAACGACTCGGCGGCCAGCAGAGCGGCCAGCCGGCCCGCGGCCTGCTTGTAGGCGCGGTACTGCAGCAGCCGGGCGAAAAGCAGGTCGCGCGCTTCGAGCAGCGCGAGATCCTCCTCGTCCTCCGGCCGGGCCGTGGGCAGCAGGCGCGCCGCCTTGAGCTCGAGCAGCGTGGCCGCCACGACGAGGAAGTCGGTCGTCTGGTCGAGATCCCAGCCGGGTCCGAGGACGCGTACGTGCGCGAGGAACTCATCGGTCACCTGGGACAGGGCGACCGTCGTGACGTCGAGCCGGCGCTTGGAGATCAGACCCAGCAGGACGTCGAAGGGGCCGTCGAACACGTC